>JAHLLD010000004.1 GCA_020444325.1 bacterium | reverse complement strand
AGTTTTCCGATGACGTGACCTGAATAATATTGAACTGTTGGACAGCGGGCGTCCGCGACTCCCATGTGTTCCCAAGATCCGATGAAATCTCAATAATATTGTGCAGACCAACCCTGTAAATCTGCTCGTTCAGTTCGAAAATGCCTGTATACGGTATCGGGTTATAGTCAGGATATACGGTTTCGTATGGTTGTCCGTACGCAGATACCGACAAGAGCAGCAACACTGTAATGACGATTCTCTTCATCTTACCCCACCTGTAATCGGAGATGTGATTGCTCTTTGACCGCGGGCTCTGATTCAATAAAGCTCGGGAATGGCAATGGATGCAGGGACATCCACTCCAGACGCTGTAGGTTTCGCACTACAAAATCCATTTCTGAGAAGAAAGTACGGTGGGGGGGGGTTGACTGTCAAGCGATTCCGTACAGTTTGTGTTCCATTCATCCACGATTGTTCAGAATTTCCGGAACAAATCTCCCAGAATCTGTTCAGAAATCACGCCCGGATTGAGGGCTCAACTGTTCAGAATCCCCGTAAATCCCTGCGGGTGGACGGATGATTTTAACTGTTAGTTCCACTTGGTAGGCAGATGCTCTATCCACCTGAGCTACAGGAGCGACCTGGTTCAACAAGAAATACCTACAGAAAATCGGCTGGGATGAAAGGCTCGCCAACTGTAACATTGCCCCGCTCATTGTGTTCTACTAATCCCAGTGGTATTATATACGTATTCAGATTGCTTGATCGGTAATAGTTCGCTTCTGTAGAGTGGTCCCTCGTCCGTTTTGTTGCGACGTACCGTCCTCGAAGGGTAAGGCAGGTATACAGTTGACATAGACTGCTCCTTTTCAGACACCAGCACGGAGATGCATATGAATGGGAAATGGCTACTATTCGTGTTAACCCTCGTGTTCTGTTCTCTGCCCGTAACCTTGTTGGCACAGCAGTGGGAGAAGCTTCCCGGACCGGATGCGGCCAATATTCACGTGAATGGGATGATGAATGCAGCGAGTGGCGCTGTGCTTGCGTATCAGGGATTTGGGGGGATCCTGAAATCCACTGATGACGGTGCGTCGTGGGAATATCTCTTGAGGGATTCCGAAACTGTAAGTTCATCAAGATTAATCCTGCGCGATGGGACGCTGTATTTTCCCACGGAGCAGGGAGTACTATCCTCGACAGATGAGGGGGCGACCTGGCAGCTGATTGAGATGCCATCGGACTATCGACTTCTCGATATCTCTCCGAAACATCAGTTCCTGATCCTGTCGAAAGGCAAGCTGTTTTACAACAGCACCATGTTTGAGGGTTGGTTTGAGATCACGCAGGAAGGACTCCCCAAGCTCCCTCCGAATCCATCCGGGGTTGGTGATGACCAGAACCACTGGTTTATCGATGCAGGGACGCAGGGCCTGTACCGGTACACACTCGGGGATCAGAAATGGACACGCATTCTCGCCGGCTATGGGGGTGATCCGTATCCCACGCTCCTCTACCGGGATACCGATGTTCTGTTCTATTGCAAAGAAAACGAGAATTTCGTTTCCACCGATGGTGGAGATACATGGGAATCCTGCCTGTATCTGCATAGCAGCGTCTCGGGGATGAACCGCGCACCGGACCAATCCCTGCTCACCTGGAATTCAAACAACATCTACCATTCGACTGACAACGGCCGTAGCTGGGACAACCTCAAAGCACCGGTTGAATCCGGTATCAATGCCGTCGTCAAATCGACTGAGGGATCACTCCTCCTCGCCTCATTACCTGACATCCATCGCAGTACCGATATGGGAGAGCACTGGGAGCTTCAGCGCTGTGGATTGCTCATGGCGGGAAGATACGTGCGCATGGACGCGACGCCGGGTCAACACCTCTTTTGCGGACTGAGTGAGAGACAACTGATCTCTACGGATTACGGTGACAGTTGGCGCACACCTGAGTTGGGAGAAGTTCCCTATCTCATTGAACCTTACTTCTACTCACGTGACGGAGCGATGTATGGATATACCAGGGCCTATGGACTGAACGCCTCCATCCGGTCGACGGACGGAGGCATCAGCTGGAGCCTGACAGGGTTTGTTCCTTCCCCGGTGTATCTGCTGCAATTCACTGCAACTTCACTCGCTGAAACCGACAATGGCCTCTTCCTTTTCTCAGCGAACGGAGAGGTGTACCACTCGACCGACCAGAGCCAAAGCTGGGAATATGTCTCCACAGTGGCGGAGGACAAGTATAGCGGAACGGAACTCGTGCCGATGGGACTGCATGAAAGCAACACCCTGCTCTGCGCGTTTTCCTCGAATGGTGTTTTTCGCAGCACGGACCATGCCGTCACATGGCAGGATATCACTCCTGAGCAAACCGTCCAATGGCCCGGGTACTACAGGCTGATGGAAGGAAGAAACGGCGCCGTACTGCTCCAATGCAATCGAACGCTTTATTGCTCCACGGATCAGGGAGACAGCTGGCACGTTGTGCTCGAAGGTGGTTCAAAGAACCTGGGCGAATTCCTTCTCGATGCCCATCGGAATGTCTATGAGTATCGACCTTCCAGGAATACAGAGAACGAACTCGGTCTGCTCCGCACGAAGGACGGATTCTACTGGGCGCAGGCCGAGCTTCCGGAATTGCCTGTGGCACCGGATGAGGTTCTTGGGCTCACATTCGACGATCAGAACAGGCTGTATCTCAGGACGGCGTTCGACGGGATCTATCGCATGAGCGATGCACTCACCGATGCAGCACCCACGGCTACGCTGCCACAGCATGCAACCATCGACGCGCTGTCCCCGCAGCCCGCATCCGTACACAGCAGCGCAATCTCCGTGCACTTCAGTCTGCCTGCACACTCGGAAGTGACTGTGGAATTATTCGATCTCCTGGGCAGAAAGCAGCGAAGCACTGTCTCTGCCGAGTACGCGGCCGGAACGCATGTGACGCGTTTACCTGTGCGAGGACTCACCCCCGGGGTGTACATGGTTCGTCTGACCACGGGCACAACATCCACCAGCCAGACGCTCCTTGTGCAACAATAAGACCCATCCAGCCTTTGAAATACCGATATCAACGCACAAGGCCCCGACATCGGGGCCTTGCTCTGTATTTTATGCAGCACGTGCATAATCTGCGGCTGACCAATATGCAGAAACTGCATAATTCTTCACGGAAAAATATGCAGAAAGTGCATAAATGCTTTGATCAGGGAGTTAGAAGGCGTGTTCTGACACGACAATGCTGCAGCGGCAGCCCTGCGGGGAGCTGCAGTCGGCATGCGGCAGTTCGGGGAGGCTTTCGAGCCGATATAGCTCGCCCTTGAGACTTCGGCAGGAGGCACATGTGTGCACATCGTTTTTCGCCCAGATCTCGAACTTGTCGTACTTCGAATCGCGATAGCGGTCGAGATCGTGCAGGTAGCGCGTATGCGTCTGCAGGAGTGTGCAGATCGTGTCCGTTGTCCAGGAGGACTCGAGCTCAAAATCTTTCGGTATCCATGAAGCGGCGGAGTCTTTTCCCCAGAGAAATGCCATGCCTGCGGGAGCACGCAGGACGTCGAGTTTTTCGGCGTCAATATCGGCCAGTAACGCCGGTGTCTTCTCGAACAGGCGCTGGAGAAATTCCCCATTCACGCGCTGGTCTTCGTCGTTGAATGCGAGTCCCACTCCACGTGGAAACACACTGTCTTCCTGGAATTCCGCCACTGCAAGCGCGGCACGCAGATAGTCGCGCTGCAGCAATCCGACAAGCGCCTTGCGCTCGGCCACCTCGCGGCGCTCACGTTCGGCTTTGACGTATCGGATGACCTGCCGGCGCGCATCGTCAGAAAGCATAAGGACATTGATCTCGGCATGCAGCGTGCGGACATGATCCGGATCCTTCCCGATCAGGCGTCGTATCAGTTCTTCCTTCGTCCCCTCCACCGGCAGCTCGCGCTCTGAAAGCATGTAGCGCAGATCCTCGATGCCGTAGCGCAGCGCGAGGGCGATGCCCGCGGGAGCAGGAACCAGCGCGCCCTGTGTACGTAGCCTGTCGATGACATGCTCGGGTTTCGCGCTGAGGACATCCTCCCAGTGCTCCTTCCCGATGAACTTCCAGGGATCGGCACCGCGGAAAAATCGCGCCAGCAGTTCAAGCTGCGGTTTACTCTTCCTCCAGTCATCGGCCATGCTCGCTTCACGCAGGCGACTCTCCTCGAGCTTCTGCTCAAGCTCGTGGGTGTTCTCTTCCTCGGAAACCTCCGCTTTCTTCCCGAACATGTTCTTGAGAATACCCATGCCTCAATTCCCCCGCAGCACGGCGATCTGTGTACTTCCGGTTGGCGTGATCATGCGCAGGAGATAATAACCGGGATTCAGAGCGGATGCGTCGAAACCCACCTGCTGCAGTCCCTCTCGTCCTTCAATGTCAGCGATCGTGCTCACGAGACGTCCCACCGCGTCAAATAGCTCGATGCGGACATGCTGCGCGCGCGGCAGCGTGAAACGCAATGCGGTAAGGCCGTGGAAGGGATGGGGTGATGGCGTGTGCAGTGCGATCTCCGGCAGCGGATGCGGCGTACCCCCGACCGAGAGCGCGTTGCTGACATCAGCCAGCTGTGCGAGTGTGCCGATCGCGGCTTTCGTCATCTGTGTGAAAAAGAAAGGATTGACCTTCTCGGGCAGATCTTCCTCGCTGTGATAGAAAGGATTGAAATCCGTCCAGTCCTCAATCAGCAGGAAGGAAGGATAATCGAAACGCGCGAAGGAATAGTTGTCGCTGGGCGTGCTGGCTTCCTTGTTGACCGCGAGGGTGAGTCCGAGCGCATACGTCGTATTTACCTGCTGCATGGCGGTGATCAGCGGCGCGGCAATATCCTGATTGTAATTCAGCGCGGCGTTGAAGTCGCTGTCGGAATCCCATGAGATCATGTCGCAATTGATGACGCCCAGAATGCTGTCTCCCTGCAGCCGCGCCTGCTCGGCGTAATACCTGCTGCCCACGAGTCCCCGCTCTTCGGCATCCCAGAGAATGTACTCCACATCATACCGCATGGGATAGGTCGACAAAAGGCGTGCCGCTTCCAGCACAGCAGCCGTGCCGCTGGCATTGTCGTCCGCACCCGGATAGCCGAAGTACGCTGCGTCATAATGTCCACAGATGATATATTTCATACCCGAAGCATCACTCCCCCGCTGCAGTCCGATGACATTCCTGCCCGTCTGCTCGAACTTCTGGTCCCGCACCTCGAGTCCATATCGCGCGAGGACAGCCATGAGATAATCTGCCGCCAGATGATTGTCATTCGCACCGTAATTATCCCGCCGGTTCCTTATGGTATCGCCGATCCCCTGAAACTCGATTTCTTCCTCGCCGCAGAGCTCCCGCATGCGCAGCATGAGCGTATCGGTGGAGACAGCAGCGAGGATGTCTTCGATGAGTTCGGAACGGGCCGGGGACCACGCCCGCGCGTTGAACGACTGGGCGCTCAGCGACTGGGCGCTCAGCGGCTGGGCGCTCAGCGACTGGGCGCTCAGCGACTGGGCGCTCAGCGACTGGGCACTCAGCGACTGGGCGCTCAGCGACTGGGCAGTCGATGAAATCGGGAGGAAAGTGAACATGGAGAGCAGAAGCATCCCTCCTGCACAGACACGAACTGCGGAACGGCACGGGAAACTGACGGACATGAGACGACTCCATCGGGGTGAAAAGGCGCGCGAGATGTGCGTACAAAATAGTCCGCCGCCTTCCGCGAAGCAATGCAATGCAGTCGCCCGGTTCGCATTGAGTTTCCGCTTACCCTTACGGCACTGTCACCGTGGGAGTGTACTTGAGCGCGGATTCTCCTCCGTCGGGGTAGATGGCCTTGAGAGCATACTTGTAGGTGCCGCTGCTGACCTGGGCGTCTTCGTACGCGAGCACACCGCTGTCGAGACTGTGGTACATGCGCGCGGGAGCGTTGCTGTCGGTGCGGTAGACGATGAAGCGGCAAGGGGGACCCTCGAAGCTCCAGGTGAGCTGCACGCGGCCGCTGTCCGCGTTCCACGTACCAACCACGTTGTCGGGTGCTGCGTAGCGCTGCGGTGCCCGGCTTCGCGCGCTGATGATGTTGCTGAGCGGGGACCGGAGTCCGTCATCGTCATATGCATATACTGCATATTCGTAGAGCATGCCCGCAGCAACGCTGGTGTCGGTGAAGGAAGTGATTGCGGGACTGATGAGGGAGTCCATGCGCGTCCACTCTTCGCTCCCGCGCTCGCGGCGAACGATGATGTGGTCGGCGGCGTCGGAGGTGGGACTGCGATGCCAGGAAATGCGCACCCCGTTTTCCATGCTCTCGATGTCATGAATCAACGGTGCCGAAGGCGGGACGATGTCGGGTTTCTCCACCATCAGTGCTTCGGTGAAGGGCGAGTGATTGAAGTTGTAATCCAGTGCCGTGACCTTGTAGTAGATTTCTTCGGACAGCGTTTTCAGCGTAAGCGTATCGACGAAGGCGGTGTCCTGTGAAATCTGTCTCGTCAGCTGCTGGAACTCATGCGTGGGGTCGTTTGCATAGAACACGCGATATCCCTGCAGATCGATCTCCTCGTTCGCGGTCCACTCGAGGCGCACGACGCCACTTGAGTCGATGCTCGCATGCAGTCCCTGCGGAATCGCGGGGGGAATCGAGTCGGGAAAGAGCGCGAGTACCGGGGCGGACATCCGGCTGTTGCCCGCAGTATCCACGGCGGAAACCACGTAGTAATGTGCCGGGAGATTGTTCACGTCCACATCGATATAGCTGCGGTCTGTCACCGGGAGAAGATCGCTGACCGCATCGAACGGTCCTTCCGGCGATACGCTTTTCGCAATCAGGAAACCATCGAGATCCGGGTCTGCGTCGCCGCGAATTTCCCAGCGCAGCAGTACTGATTTGTCGTCCACGATTTCATGCGGCTGAATGGCTGGCTGCTTTGGCGCGGTTTTGTCCCTCCCCATGGCGAGTAATTCTTTGCCTGGCGGCGAGAGCTGACCAAAAGCAGTCATGCCGCGAATGCGGTAATGCACGGGAGCGTAGTTACGATCGAGATGGATGCTGTACTGCACGGTCGGTACGGGGTCTTCCCCGTCACGCGAGACGGGCATGAAGGGAATATCATTCCGCGGAGCAAAGTTCACGCCTCCATCGGTGGATTCCTCAATGAAATATCCCCCGTATGTTCTCTCCAGGTGCTCATAACGATCCCAGCGCAGAACGACCTGCTTCTCCCCTTCTTCCGCAGTGAGGGACTGGATCGCAGGCAGCGCTTCGGGCGTTCGTGTCACCGCGATGGCAACAGCGGTGTCGAGCGGGAAGTCGGGGAGTACCTGTGCGACACTGAGGCGGTACATGTATCCCTTCCCGGCCTGCACGTCGCGATCAACGTAGCGGAGTCCAAGTCCATCAGCCAGGTCCGCCCGCATGTCCGCCAGAAGAAGAGCAAAGCCCATGAGGTTCTCCTGCTGCATGTGCAGCTCGACGATGGATCCGAAGGGATCGGAACTCGTGACCACACTTTGTCCATGCAGTGCCTGCACGGCCGCTCCTGCGAGCGAATCCTGCGGCGCATAGCGCCCCTTCCACTCCACGACACTGAAGGGATGCAGTGCTGCCGGCGTCAGGCGCTGCCACACGAATTCCTTCGGGTTCTTCTGGTCGCTGCGAATCTCCGCGCGCTCGATGACGAATCCTGCACGCCCCGCAGCCTTCCAGACGGGATAGTCTTCAAAGCCCCAGCGAAGGACGACGGAATCCGGGGTCCCCTGCGCAATGAGCTTCATCGTGAAGGTGGCCGCACTGTCGGCGTCCTGCGCCTGTGCATGCAGCGGAGAAGCTACACCGAGCATGGCGAGAAAAAGAATGGTGAATGTTTTTCGTAGGCTGCCTGCGCAGCATGGTGTTCGCATATCCATCATCGATCAAGGATTAAAATTATATGTTCTGTCGGTTCCGTAGTTCTTGCCACGCACGTGGAACGTTATGGGAATCTTCGTCCCGTTTCCGAAACGCATCGACCAGTGATTCGGGTTCTGTACGCCGAGATCGTCTGCGATGTCGGGGGGACAGTTGTACTTCATGAAGCTCCAGAATGGCGGATGCTGCATGAGGCTGGTGTTATAGCGGTATATCAGTTCGTCCACAATCAGATCGCGGTCACGCATGATCACGGCAGGGACGTCATATCGCAGCACCAGGTAGTGGAATTCGTTCTGCTTGATGTTCATGTTGCCCATGTTGAGCATGGGATTGAGCTTGACCACCTTTGCTGTCTTGAAATTGAGCTTGGAGGCAATGCTCTTGCCCTGCGAGGGTGGAACATAATCCTTCCAGTACACGGCGTTGATTTCCTGGTTGGTGAGCTTGTTGCTGGGACCGGAGCCCGTGTAGCGGAGATCTGTAGCCCAGAGCGGGAATTTCACCTGTGACAGCCTGGTGTCATGCGTGATGCGGCTTCCCGGCCGATAGGCGCCCGCGCTCGGATACTCGCGGCGGGTGCGGGGATTGAGTCCCTGCCCCATCATATCCGAGTTGATGTACACGGAATTGATGTACTGATCGTCCATGCTGTACTCGAAGTACTTGTTCCGCAGCCATGCCCACCAGGGCTGATTCCCGCCCTCGATATTCTTTGCCTCGGCCTTGAATGCAGGCTCCACATAATGCGTGATCGAGCCCTTCTTGTACGAGTACTCGTTGATGTCGTACGGATCGAACGCCTCATCCCCCTTGAATCTGATTTCCAGGGAATTATACGCGAGACTGTTCTGATTGCTCGAGCGACGCTCCATCTTATCGACCGTGTCGTAGAAGTCTTTCAGCTTGCTGTCGTACGTGTGATACTTGCTGGTCTTGAAAGCAAGCTGGTAGACGAGGAACTCGTTGTCCGCGAGACGAATCGCGTTGAAGCGCGATCGGCGCACTTTCATCCACTGTCCCTTGCCGAGGTACTGTGGCGACTTCTTCTGTTCAAAGTTGGAGCCGGACTTCTGCTGTTCGTTGCTCTTGATGTTCATGTTGTTGACCATGCCGCCACCGCCTTTCGGCACGCGCTTGCGCACGATCTGGATGATGTACAGTGTCGTGGGCTTGAGTGACGGGAGCCCGAATTTCACACCCTTGAAGCTTCCCGAGTTCTCCCACTGAATCGGTGTCGTACCAATCACTTCGCTGCCGGATTTCACTTCCTGGAAACGGGCGACATAGCTGTACTTGAAGTCGGGATCCTCAGGCTGCAGCTGCGGGATGTTCGAGGGATACTGCTTGAAGTTGATGAAGCCCTGCGCCGTCGAGCCTTTTGGGAAGTAGCGCTGCATGCGTCCAGGCACGGTCTCGATGATCAGATCGTTGCGGAAATTCTCAGGCGCTTTGTCCGTGGTGAAATTCACGGTCTCGGTTTCCACGTAATCCTTCTCACAGTCCTGGCATTCCTTGATGCGTATCCACTGCCCGTTGACCTTGCGGTCGCCGTACACTTCGACGTCGATGCGGTACTGCGTGAGTTCATCGAACATTTCCTCTGCTTCAAACTGCGCGGTGAGATCGTCGTTGTACTTCGCCCAGCTGCCGGCGACTTTCTGATTTCCGTTCACTTTGCGAATCTCGAACTTCTTGAGTTCAAAGCGGAAGGACACGGTTTTGGGATCCTGGTTCTCATCGATAATTTCGACGGAAATGACATTATCCGTACCGACGGGGAGATTGAACGCGGCTTCAGGGAAGGCAAAGCAATCGGTCTCCGTGCCTGTTGGAACAACGTCGCTGATCACCTTGAGTCCTTCAAAAGGATCACCCTCGTTCGGATTACAGTACGTCCCCGTGCGGAACTTGAAGTTCACATGTCCGGTGAGCAGTCCGTCAAACACATTGTAATATCCCTTCACCTCGCCCATCATCCAGGTCGGTTTCGGCAGTCCCGCCTTGAGCGCGGCAATCAACCCGACCTCCAGGATGACTATTTTCTTCTGCACGAACCAGAGATTGATGTCGATTCCCACCCCGGCAATGATGGCGGTGTAAACCTGTCCGGTCGCATACCAGCCATTGAATCCCATCTTGCCGCCGACTTCCTCGCAGTAAGCGTTCGTCTTGAGAATCGATACGTCGAAGCCGAAGTCGATAACCAGCTGTGCATAGAAGATCAGGAATTTCAATTCCCCGGTATCGATGCTCAGCTGCTGTCCCATGGCGAAGCCGGTACCGTTCTCCGTCTCCGAAGCACGCGGGTTGTCTTCGTTGAAACTCGGGAGTTCAGAGGCATAGTCGACAGGACTCGTGGGCAGATCGGGCATCGGTCCGAGGCTGTTCTTACCCGCCATGAGATAAGTCTTGATCGCAAGCAGGTCGAGCACGTTGAGCTGCAGCGGACTATCAGGCGTTCCGAATTTGATGAACCATTTGTCCTTGCTCACGTGAAACGCCGCGTCGCCGCCGCCGGTTATCAGGTCGGCGTCACCCGCCTTGAGATTGAAAGCGATGGATATGAGTCCGTCGAAGCGCTTGAATTCATTATCGTATACGAAATCCGCACTTGCGACGATCACGGCGCCTTCGCCGGGACGATTCTTCGGATCGAGCGCCTGCACGAAATACCCATTCCCGTGGAAGCCGACTTTCTTGAGTCCCCCGCCTTCGAAGAATTCTATCTCCAGCGTAATGTCTCCATTGAAGGCCTTGGGTTCGGGCATGGTGCCCAGCACAATTGTCGCTTTCATACCGAAGGCGATGTCGGGTCGGGGCTCGTACACGACACCTGAAGAAGTCTGGCCGGGACTGTCGACGTCGAAGCCATCGACATTATCCTTGTCTCCCTCCAGCTGAGCTGCGCCCGGCACATCGTTCGTGGCGCTCATGTGATACCATGCGCCGCCGCCGATGCCGTAAATACCGAGTCCTGTGAAAATCGGAATACCCGTACCAATACGGGCCATCCCGTCGAAATACCAGTAGCGGTAGCGCTCGCCGCCGTTTTTGTACGTGGTACTGCCGAACTGCACAGTGGCACTGACTTCGACAACGGGACGGAAGGTCACCTTGAGCGCACCGCGGAAGCCGTCACCGAATTTCTCGTCGCCGCTGTACAGGTTGATCTCGCCCATGATATCACAGGCGGCAACGCTGGCTTCGATGTTGATGGAATTGAGCTGCGGCTTGTCGATGACCCATTTCTGCTTGCCGTCGACCATCTGCATTTTTCCCCAGATGGTGAAGCTCGTGCCACCGGAGATCGCACTCTCTCCGTTGCCATCGAGTCCGATCTGGAAACCGAGCATGAGTCCGACCATGTCATCACCCTGGAAATGCAATCCGATGCCATCCCCCGCGTCAATGCTGACAGGGAAACCGGCAAAGCTTTTCTCGGGACTCGCGAATTTGAAATACTCCGCAGTCACGTAGGGCTTCTTGTTCTGTATGGTCAGATCCTTGAATTCGACGTCGGGAATTTTCACCGCGACATTTTTCATCTCCGGGAAACTCTTGTCGATGGTCAGTTCACCACTGAGTATGGCCTGCACCGTGACGTCATTCTGTACGGTCTCCACACTGATCGCCGAGCCGTCCTGCAGCGTCAGCGTCGCTCCCCACATGGGCACGTCGATATCGTCAAGGCTCTCGACCTCGAACTCTGTCTGCAATCCCTGGTTCGAGTTGCTGAGCAAGCAGGAATAGCCGAGCCCGGTACTCGCAATGGGAATTTCCAGCTCACCCTGGAATGCGCCCTTGACGAGAGCGTTGTCGACGAAGGCGAGTTCAAACTTGTCGATGGAAAACGCCCAGCCGCCAAGGTTCCCTTCGTCGGTCTCGAACACCGGCTGCACTGTCACGGCACCGGTGAAGCCTGTCTTATTGATGAGCGCATTACTCAGTGAAATCTGCACCGGTTCATTCCCCTTCTTCAGATAGTCGGGCAGAGTGAGCGTAATGTTTTTAAAATAAAAGCCGCGCCAATCCATTCCCTGCGTACCGTTGTAGCCTTCGGGGTAGGAAATGTTCTGTGGGTTACGGATGTCGGAGAGATCGAGGACGACCTCATCGATATCCATTTCCATGCCCTGCATGCCGGCGATGACGAAAGGATCCATGTCGATTTCGCCGAGCAGGTCGCCCCATGCCGAGCCGTTGAAGACGAAGGAGGCCGTCACCTGTCCCCCGCCCTCGGCTTTCTCGATCATGGAATTGTCGAATACGAAATTCCCCTCGATCTGCAGTTCCTGGAAGCCATCGCAATTCCAGGCGACATAGGTGCCGCCGTTGTTTCCACCGGCTGCTTCGATTGTGCACTGGGCACTGGGACCCCAGTCAAAGGTGTAGTCGTTGCCGAGCATGGTGAGCTTCTGCAGTCCCTCCACACTCAGTCCCGTCGGATGAAAACACACGTTCTTCTGCGCAAAGGCGAGAATTTTGTTGTTGGCTTCCGGGATGGGCATGTCGAATACGGCATTGAGCCGCGCGCCGTCGGGCGCAAATTCCACGGCGACGATATTGACGAGCTGCACGTCGCCCGAGAGCATCTTGCTCCATGCGAACGGCAGTCCCTGCACATTCATATCCACGAAATTCTCGACGTACTTCTGTCCCCCTTTCACGAAATCGGAGACGGACTTCACCGCTTCGCCCGTGATCTGGTCCATATTGTTTGAGAAATCCTTCATCGCCTGGTTCACCTGCGAACCGGGATCATACGCACCGTTGACGTTGCCGTTGAACACCTTGTTCTCGGCGTTCACCTGCAATCCCTGGAATGTCGTCTTCAGCTGCGTATGGAAAATCGGAGCATCGATGGTGCCCTCGCCGCTCAGTCCGGATGCGGAGGGATTCGACAGGCTGGTGATCGTCATGACGAAATAGCCGATCTGCACTTCGTCGCCAACCTTGTAGGTTTTGTTGGAAGCGGGTCCCGTGGCCAGCGGCTGCGGTGCGCAGTTGAGCACATCGCAATCCTCGGCGTATTGCTCGTCGATGTCGACATCCTCTTCATCTTCTTCCTCACCCTGGTTTTCGACCAGCTGTCCCTCCTGCCAGAGGAAGTAGCAGGCGCCGCTGTGTCCGTTGTTCTTGAACAGCATTTTCGGGGAGCCGAGACGTTCGCGCGCGGTGACGCGCCAGGCATAGCGCTTGCCGGACTCGAGCTGCGGAGCGTTGGGACCGTAGAGAAAGCTGTTGCTCTGCACAACGACCTGGAAGAAAGGGGGATCCGTCGCCGCAAGCACGGCCTGGTTCGGATCGATATCCTGCGGAAACATTTCCGTCATGGTGAGGACGTACTCGATGTTCTGCGGCGGCGCGCCCGCGGGAATGGTCCAGCTCATCACGAGGTTTTGCGGACTCGAGGCCATCGTGGCCTGATTGCATGTGGGCTGCAGAATTTCAGGCGGCTCAAAGTGCGTAATACTGAAATACGCGCACCCCGAGGGAGCGGGAAGCGACAGCGGCGTGCCGTTCTGATAATCCACCGCCTGCACGCAGAAACTGTAATCCCCTTCCGGCAATCCGTTGCCCTGCACAACCTCCGCCTTGCTGATCCCCTGGAACTGCAGGATGTCGGGATTGAGATAATCCGCCAGTTCCGCACCCATGAGCGCGCGGGCCTCGTTGGGACCGAGTTGAATGCCCTGGGGGGGAATGTAATTCTGCGGGATGGTGATGGTGATATTGTTCCCGCCTTCGATGCGGCCGATCAGGCGCACGTTTTTCGGCGCGGGCGTTGTGTTCACCAGCGTTATCACCACCTTGTTTTCTATCGTCACATAGTCCGACAGATACGGCGAGTAAGGAGGCAGCACCTGCGTGGTGACGTTGATGTCCGTCTGCGCATGCAGCGAACCGGCGGGGAACAGCAGCACGATCGCCACAAACAGCGGCAGGAGCAGGAGTCCCGTCAAGGAGCGAAGAAGTCTAGAATGTATACGCATAGCCAAGAACCAGTGTGTATTCGGAAAATCTCTCTTGTGCATAGTAGCCGGCGGACGAGTTGACGATGTTCAACGTGGCGGTAAACGAATGCCGCTTCTGCAGTGCGTAGCGCGCGCCCAGTGTTCCGGTGACGGTCTCACCTGTCGCATGGAAGGAAACACCGCTTCCGGCAGTCAGCCGCAGCGCCTGTTCGAGCAATCCTTTACTCGCGTTGACGGAGACGCCGCTGTTGCGGTATGTCCCGCCCGCGTTTTCGAGGCGTGTGGTGTTTGCCGAGGCGGACATGGAGAACTGCGCTTTCGTCAGCGCAAGCGTGTAGGTCAGGTTCAGATTCGTCGTGCTGTATTCGGACCAGCGGGAAGTAAACGCGTTGTTGTCAACCAGCGTCTGATACATCACGCCAAGCAGAAACGTGTGTGATGCGGAACCACCGATGATACTGTAGCGCGGCGACAGCATGATCATCGGGTTTTGCTGATCAAGGCGCAGGCTGTCGTTGACCGCACGATAGCCGTCCGACTGTGTACTGAACACATCGGTGTAATTCAGGTCCACACCGAAGCTGCTGCCGGGCTGCAGACTGATGGCGACGACGGGAATAAAACGGCTGGTCGTGTAGGGCTTTTTGTTCTGCAGGTTGTCATGCCTGAAGGTCAGGTTGGTACTCACGCGCAGACGTCCTTCCAGCAACACGAAACGCGGTGCGATCGCGAAGCTCTGCAGGTCGTTCGTGATGTGATAGGCGCCCATGGACTGGTAGTCCGGGTCGATGCGCGTATAATTCGCCGCGAGACTGAAGCGCTGATAACTGTATGTCGCCCCGGCTTTCACCGCGGTGTAAAACTGCGTTGACGACCGGTTGTTATTCAGCGCATCAAACGCCTCGATATGCGTATTGTCCGGATCGTCTATTGCTGACGCACGCACATCACGCGTATAGTCGCTGGCCGCAGCATCCAGCATGAGCCGGAATCCATCGAACAGTTCGGTGGTACCCGCGATACCGAGTACGAGGTTTTCGCCGGGAAGGACCAGGCTTCCCGTTGGCGCACGCCGGAGGGAAGCCTCATCATCCTTTGCCTTGAGCATGATGACATCGAAATAATTCGAGCTGTTGCCCACACCCAGTTTCGCACTGTATCCGCTGCGCGAATAGGCCGGCTGCACGAAACGGTTCGAGGATGTGTCTTCCTCCACAGCGCGCTGAAAACGTCCGTACATGAGTCCAAGCCGCAGCAGACCGGGATTCATCTCCACTCCGGCGCCGAGAAACTGATGTCCCGCCAGCGTGTACGGCGAAAAGGTCATCGAACGATAGCCGACGTGCCCTTTGACCCACTTGTAGGTCGGACTCGCCCCGAACTGATTGAAAGGCTGCGCGAATTCACGCTCCTGCTCGCTGAACGTGAAACTGAAGGGCAAATCCATGTCATAGATGTTGAGATTCAGCGTACCGTTCAGCACCCAGGAAAAGGGCTGCCGGCGGCGATCGATATTCTGCGCTTCGTACAGTACACCGCGCGCGGATACCGAACCGCCGAGACGGAAAGGATCGTTCTCGCCGATATTCGACAGGTTCTGTGCCTGTCCGGTTGCCGTCAGGAGCCACATCATCAGCAGGACCCCTCCTGGTGCGCAAACACCTATCCGTTTCCGGTGCGTCACCGGATACCTTGGATGTTAATCATGTATCATTAATGGCGTACTGCTTCGACTATCAGGCTTCGGCAGAACGATCAAACAATGTAAATAGGATTTTGTATATCCTAATTTAACCCGACCAGAATGTAAAAACAAGCGGTCAAGTCATTTTTCTGTCAGGGAATAATCTTGCGCCTGCGGAAGTAGACGGCGGTGATATCGTCGCTCTGTTCGGCACCTTCGGCATACTGCTGCAGTTCAGCGACGACGAGTCCCAGCAGCATGGCAGCGCTGTGATCCCGGTGTCCGTCGAGCAGCGTGACGAGATGCTCCTGTCCCCATGGTATTTGTTTGGCGTTCATCGCTTCGGTAATGCCGTCGGTGAACAGCATCATGCCCTCGCCGGGTTGCAGCATATACCGCTCGCTGCTGTATCCCTTCGTTGCCGCTACGCAGCCCAGCGGGAGATGGCGTCCATGACCGGTTTCGACGACGCTGCCGTTGAGGTGATGCAGGGCGGGATTGTGTCCGGCATTGACGACTTCCACTTCCCCGCTGCCGGGATGAAGGACGGCAATCTGGAAGGTGACGAAGGCATTCGGAGGCGTAGACTCGTAGAGGAAGGTGTTGAGTCGCTGCACCAATGACGACATATTCAGCGCATGATCGAGATGCATGTGCAGTGCGGCGTGCAGACTGTTGACGAGCAAGGAGGCAGGAACGCCCTTTCCGGTGACATCGGCGATGACGAGGAGAACGCGTCCATCTGGCAGAACAATACAATCATAGTAGTCCCCTCCGATCTCTTCGGCGGGCAGGTTGATCGCGGCGATGTCATATCCCGGCACTTTCGGCAGTTGCTGCGGGAGCACGCGCTGCTGTATGACCGAGGCCACCTGCATCTCCTTCTGCTTGCGCTCATTCTCCGCTCGGACGGCACGCGCTTCGAGTTCCGCTGCCTCCGCGCGCAGTCGCGCTTCACGGACACGGGACTCCGCGCGTTCACGCGCGATGACACGGCGTTTCTGCAGACGGTCGATACTCACAAGAGCGCCAATAATCAGGACGGCATAAAGAAGGAATGCCCAGCTGGTCATGTACCATGGGGGCTCGATCACGATGCGTATGGATGCTCCTGTTGAATTCCACACGCCATGATTGTTTGATCCGATAACATGGAAGGTGTATTCCCCTGGATCCAGGTTGGTGAACGTGGCGACGCGTTCGGTGCCTGCGTCGATCCATCCGTCAGTGAGCCCCTCGAGCCGATAGCGATACCTGTTGTGGTCGGGCGCATGAAAATCCAGTGCCGCAAATTCGAGCGTGATCATGTTCTGAGTGTGGGACAGATTGATCGTCCGCGCGTAAGGCATCGCTGTTTCCAGTAGCGCTTTTCTATCTCGCACATGCACGCGATCATTGAACAGGCGGAAACCGGTGATCACCACTGGCGGAACCGTGGTGTTGTTGTGGATTCTGCGCGGATCGAAGATATTGTAGCCGTTCACCCCTCCGAATGCAAGCCTGTTTCCAACGCGGTAGTACTGCTGCCGATTGAACTCCGCGCCCTGTAGTCCATCACGCTCGTCGTAATTCTGGAAGGTGCCGCTGCGCGGATCGAAGCGGCTGATGCCTGCGTTGGTGGACATCCACAGCGCGCCGTCAGCATCGCTGAGGATGCCATAGACGACGGGGTTCGGGAGTCCGCTTTCGGTGCCGTAGCGTTCGAAGGACTCTCGTTCCATGTCAAAGCGGCAGAGTCCACCACCGTCGGTCCCGATCCAGAGATAACGCTCGGGCTGATACGGATCGGGCTCGATCGTGAGCACATGATTATGACTGATTGATGCGGCATCATGCGCGTCGTAGAGAAAATGACGAAAGCTGCCAGTTTCAGGAATGAAATGTGTCAATCCCCGCAGCTTGCACCCCAACCACAGGCTGCCGTCTTTCGCCTCGAAATACGCCGTGATATAGTCATCGGCCTGCGTGAGATCCGGCTCCTCACCGTCGAACCAGAAATACGTCCATTCCCCCGTGTCCGCATTCAGTTTAGTGATGCCATGCTTGTTGCCGAGCCACAGTTGCTTTCGGCTGTCGACGAAAGGACGAAAATGACGTATCATCAGAAAGCTGTAGGGATCCCCGCTGCGCATGCCGTACTGCCGGGTCTGTCCCGTAGCCGCATCGTAATACCAGAGTCCATGATCCAGCGTCCCACACCACACACTGCCGTCGGCGGTACGTAGCGGGAACACATCGTTGACGATGCGCATCGCCCCGCTGGTGCGCTTGCGGATCTCGCGGTCGAATGCCCTCAGTTCTTTTCCGAACAGTGCGAAATTGATATCCCCGGTGTGTGACTCGAAAGCGAGGGTGAGCGGATCGAAGGTGTTGAGTCCATACCCACTGGTGCTCACCCAGAGAATTCCGCTCCTGTCGGTGAACAGGTGATTCCCGAAACCGGTATAGCCGCCATGCGCATTCCTGTTGGCCGCGCCCGCGATATAGGTGTCAGACTCCCTGTCGTAGCGGATGAAGTAGCCGAAGTCGAGGAAGTACATCGCTCCGTCACTGCCCTCGGCGATATCGCGCACGAGAATGGGGTGACCGTCGATCTCGAGTTGCATGCGCCGCAGCAGCGTTTTGCCATCGGGACTGAAATGCAGGATGTGGGAAGCGGGTCCTTCGGTCGAACACACCCAGATACTGCCGTCATCACATACGACCGCATTATTGAAACGGCCGACCTTGACGCTGTATCCGAAGTAGCGAGCCCAGTCCACCAGCAACTGCCAGCGGTCCTGCTTTTCATCAAGCATGAAAAGTCCTTCATCGCTCAGCAGCAGCAGTCGGCCGGAAGCATCCCGCTGCAGCCGATTGACTTCCTGCGTCTCCTCCTGGCGAAAGGGACCGAGATACTTGACGCTGGCGCGGATTTCCTCGACCGTCTTCCGCGTCGCATCCAGGCAGAACAGCCGCACCATATGTGCGGAAACCCACACGCGTCCCTTCCCGTCAATGTCGACATCGTCAACCGTCTGCAGGGCACGTCCGGTGCGCGGATTTTGCAGGGGCACTTCCGTAAAGCGTTCGGTTTTCGGTTCGAAGAGCACAACACCCGCCCCCACCGTCGCCAGCCAGAGTCGGCCGTGCGTGTCCTCGGTAATGCCGAACACGTAATTGTCGGGCAGACTCGTACTGTCGCCCGGCACTTTCTTGTAGACTACGAACTCATGTCCGTCATAGCGATTGAGCCCCTCCTTCGTCCCGAACCACATGAAGCCGCGGCTGTCCTGGAACATGCAGAATACCATGCCCTGGGACAGTCCGTCCGTGATATCCAGCCGTTCGAGCCGCATGGACTGATACTCCCGCGTCTGTCCAGAAGCGAACGCGGGCAGCAAAAGCAGAACGGCAATTATCCACACATATTTCCGGATAAATGCGATCATGTATCCACAATTGATAGATATCGCAAAATATATCCGGGGAACGATGGGATGCAAATTTTATGCAGAAACTGCATAAAATCAGCCTGCAAACGGCTCAGCGACACCGATTCGATGCGTCAGACAGTCAACGGAACCTGGAAAATATGCACAACGTGCATATTTCTGCGGTGAGAAACTCCGTGAGGGGATTCACTCCTTCGCATCACGGGGCTCCCAGTTGTCGGATTCCCCGTGAGGTATGACCGGTGGTCCGCTCTTGCTGTTGAACGGTGGAATATGAGACATGTTGAAAAACCGGGGACCATACACTGGTGTCGCTGGGTGACCGACTCCACCACCACACGCCACAGTGAGCAGCGGAGCAGCACCGTAGACAACAGTGTAGCCCGGTTGAATGTCGACGCAGGTAAAGGCATAGTCGCCGAATACGGTGAAGGAAGCAGGATCGAGCGGCAGATCGCCTACAACAATACCCTGTCTGTGCTCCTTCCTGGTCACGATGATGAGATAGAGGTTTTTGAATACGGGCGGATACCTGCGCCAGCTTTCATCCAGCAACGGCGCGACATTGGGTTGATACGCGTCGTTCGTAACCACGTAGTACCGCCTTCCCCAGAGATGCGGTGGCAGCAGGGTGAGAGCGCCTCCGAAAAACATCGTATCATTTCCGAGATATGACCAATCGAGATGATGCTGATACGCCGCCACCGGTTTGTTCGAGCGCAGCACGGTTGGCACGGAAATCAGGGTATCAAGATACTCGGACCGGTCCAGGTGCACTGAGGCCGTGCCATCAAACAACGTCAACTCCGTATCATCCTCGTAGGCGATGATGCGCAGCAGGTCATCCTGAACGCGGGCGGTTTTCTTCCGGAAGGGCACAAAGACGTATTCCGTCCCGAGCTGTCTGCGGGAAGGGTGATCCAGATAGGACATCGCGAGTGAAGGAGTACCTGAAGGATTATGCCCGGGAATAATGCTTGCCCAGATTCTTGCAGGTATCCACGCTGGCGTGTCGGTGACAATCACATCTCCCGCACCACCAACAGTCAAATCTCCATCGGGTAGATAGGACCGGTCCCAGTGATCGAACACCCCACCGCTACTAGCATAGTAATTCAGTGATCCTCCTGGGGGCAATGCGATCAAACTCGAACTTCCTGGCGGAACCCCCCAGGTTGGCCATTCATACCATTGTCGATAGAAATATATCCCGTACACAATCGTCGCATCAAGCTGCACCGTCATTTCGGAGTCATTTCCGTGAACAATTGCTTGTCCATGCCGCATAAATCCATGATTGAGATACAGCGAATCCCACCAGGTGACAGGCCAGACAAGAGCCCCGTCGAATGAACGCACACCGACATGACGGATGAACGCTCCGACTTCCTTTTCCGCTCTCACGGTGGCAAACCCCATCCGGTAGTATGAAACGGAGTCCTTCACCTTTTTATGATCGCCAACCATATATGGATGCAGATAGACGGAGACCGCATGACCGGGTGTCACGGTCACCGTAGTATCCCAGCGCCCACCCTGCGCTTTGTCAGCTTCATACCAGGCGTCGTTGTACGGCATGGAAACACGCACAATTGTTGAGGAATCCGTCACAATACTGAGCACGGCCTCGCTGGGAATAAATGGGACCACAAATTCCTTCGCAAATGTCGTCGGACCCGGTCCCGGGACTGGCGGCACAAGCAGGCCGACGGCCGTGGTCTCGTGTCGTTTCTCACCCGGACGAAGCAGCCCGCTGTTCCATTGCAGAAGGACGGCGACATCGAGCAACGGCCGATCCGTTGCCCTGTAGCCGTACACGGCAGTGCCCAGCCAACTATCATACATCCAACGGCCCGCTGTCACGATATCGGGCCTTGTCAGAGCCGGACCCAGAATACGGCAACCGGCCGAGTCCGGCAGAAAAGCCTGTGAATGCATCACAAGCCGTTCCGGGATATTCTGCTCGGTGAATGCGCGCTCACGGTCGACCACCGTCATCATATCACGGAGCGGAACATTATCGTCTCCATCCGCGTCGAGGTCCTCCATAACCGTCATACCCACCTGCAGCGTTGCGCCTGTTGCGTTTTCCACGATGAGATGCACTCGTACTTCCTGGTAGCTGCTGTCGGAAACCGGTTCGAGTTCCTGGATGATACGCACGGAACCGGTCCCCCTTTTCAGCTCCCAGACGTAACGTAAGCGATCCGATCCCTGCTCTGCAATCCCGCGGCCAAGATTGACCTGCGGGGCCGGCACCTTCATCTGTGATTTGGTGTAATTCGTGTAAATGCTGTCCCCAATAACGACGCTGATATGCGAGGTCAGGCCCATTTCGGCGGCGAACAGCAGGGAGCGTCCGTCCGAGGTACGCGCAGAGAAACGTCCACTGTAAGTGTCGAGTACCGCCGTCACGCGTCCTCTTGTCATCGTCATGATGCCATGCTGTGCAAACACTTCCCCGGGTACGGAGCCCACCGCCAGGATGAGCATCAGGGGCAGAACAACGACGCAATGTCTCATGCTATTTCTCCGAAACCGATGACGAAAAATTCGAAGCTTCCTGCATATTTTGCGGCCGCCGTCACCCGTTGTCCGACTTCCGTCGTGCGAGGTGACGGCGACCAGTATCGCTGGATCAGGGTTGATTACTTCAGGAGATGCATCATGCGCGTCCGCGCAACATTGCCCGCGGTCAAACGCACAAGGTACATTCCGCTTGGCAGGTCACCGCGCTTGAACTGCAGTTGCGTCGTCCCGGCCGGATACATTCCATCTGCAAGACACTGCACTTCGCGTCCACTCATGTCGTACACGCTCACTCTCACGTGCCGTGATTCTGGCAGCGAAAAGCCGACCGTCGTCGTCGTGGTGAACGGATTCGGATGCGGGATGTGCAGTTCATATCCCTCTTCCGTCGGCAGCATGCCGCCCTGCTTCGGAGAGGCACTCATCGCGTTCCCGCCGATCCAGTTTTCCACCATCACGAGGTCACGATCACCCGGGAAGCTCCTGAGGAGGGTATCAAGACTGGCAAGCGCCGCGGCTGTCGCCCCGCCCCAGTGCATCGTCAGGGCCGCCATCGCCTGGGAAGAACGGTAGCCTTCATCACCCCAGTTGCACTGCAGCGCCATTGCCTGCAACGACTGAGAAGCGCCACTCCAGTCATCAGCATCCATGCCGAGGCTGGCCAGGAAACGCCAGGCCTGCTGCCTGACTTCAGGGCGCGTGCTTGACGCAATCGCCTGTTTGTAGAACGCTTCCGCGACCGTGGGAGAGGATTTCCGCCTGACAAGGCCGAAGCCCACCGCGATATCCTGGGGAGTGAGCGCAGCGATACTGCTGCTCAACAGGCTGCGCAGGGAATCTACGGTCAGTGCTTCCCATGAAGCGTATGTGGCCGCGGGGCCCATATTCCATTCCTTGGATGGAGACGCAGGTCCTCTCTCGTAAATGCAACCCACCGAATCGGCCGTCAATGCATCGACGGTAACGACGTTGGAATTGTCCACGTCAAAAATCGTATTTCCATCCCAGTAGTTACGCTGCAAATAGGCCGTGGAGTATTGAAACCACCCCTGCAGTGTCACCGGGTCGTAGATCGAGTTTTCACCGCCATAGTAGTGCGGGACGCCAGATATGGGGTGATCGCGGGCGAATTCCCAGGTCCCATAATACCCGTAGAGATTGTAATCATTCTCTCCTATACAGTTCCTTGCCAGTGTGTCGTCGGACTCATATCCTTTCAGCCGTGCGTACAGGAGGCAGACACCCATATACTGCCCCACCACAGTACTGTGTCGAAGAGTGATCCATGTATCATTGTAGAATCCATATACGCCTGCATAGGGTCCCCCTGCGATTTGAACATTGTAATCCAACGCAGAGGAATCGACGATTACCGACGAACCGCCCGCGACGGAAATGCCGTTCGCGCCATTGTACAAGCTCTCACACTGGTAGAGCCTTGCTGTCGCTCCCGCACCCACGGCGATGCCTGATCCACCGCTTGTTCCAATGATCAATGCATCATGAATTTCTGCATCGGTATCCTCAAGGAGTATTCCGTGCGAGCCGTTGCCCGTACAACGCAATGCCTGATGGATACCGGAGCCCCCACCCATCCTCAGACCTGCAAATGAATTCTGGAAAAACACGGAACTGTACGTTTCGACATCCTCGCATTCATCGAGATAGAGACCGGTCGAGGC
The DNA here is from genome assembly GCA_020444325.1 of bacterium. Classification (NCBI taxonomy): domain Bacteria; species bacterium. The sequence continues at coordinate 330,421 of JAHLLD010000004.1, read as the reverse complement.
GTAGCCCACGGACAGGCGATTTAACCAGAGTTGTGTCGCCCCATCGCAGTGAATACCACGCCAGTCTCCTGGCGCGGGAGTGGATTCCGCAGAGGTACAGTAGATGTAGCTATTGCGGTACGTGGTTTGTCCCGTGCGGAGTGAACCGTACACATCCATCCCTGTCGAAGCATCGAAGGTGAGCTCTGTGTCTGAATTGCCCGACAACCCTTCGTCAAATCCTTCTATGAGAAGGACCTTCCGCTCGGGAACGGCGATATCCGTATGCACTGCCAGATTCACATCCAGAAAGGCTTCATCGACGAAGATGGACGGCAGCGGCAGTAGATTGTCATCCCCGTCGACATGAAAGGTCTCACCATTGTACGATGTGCGTTCACGCACGTAGCTGCTGTTATGCAGTTCCTTGACCAGGTCCCAGTAGGTAAGAGAGTCCCCATCGGAAATGTTCTTCCCGCTGCTCCAACTCCCCTGCGCCCCGGGAGAACGGAGGTAAATCGTACATGCACTTGCAGACTCAATATCGATAAGAATCGTATACACTGTGGCATCCGTTCCCGCGCCCCATTTGGCATCGATCAGGTTGAGCGTAAATGAATAGTACCCGATTGAGAATTGATAATCACTGCACCCGAGGGTATCTCTCTGATCCTCGACATCTCCCGCAGCCGGGTCGCCTGACCAGGGACCGTCAAATCCCCAATCGTACCCGGGAACAATGAAGCCATCATGCACACCTTTATATCGGTGTGTTATCGCCAGTTCATCATCGAATATCAGGTTCACCGGAACTATGAAGAATGACTGCACGTCAACTGTGGAATTCCGAACGATGACTTCCGCATTTCCACGATCGAAGTTGAGCTGGGCAAAGGTAGTTGTTGTGATGAGCAGCGAGAGGAAAAGGATTGAAGTGAGCAGGCAGAGGCTCCCATATTTCCTGCTGCGCGTCAACTCGTGTAGTTCGCTGAAGTCGTTTTTCTCTGAGGATTGGTTGCCGCGACGTTTGGCTCTGTCACTCCCATGAGAGAGAGAGCAATTTCCGTACCATGAATGGTGTTGCAATGGCGCGTTCATTTTTCGTCCCCCAGGTGTACATCAGTCCATAAGAACACTGCTCTTGTGGAAGAACATAATACATTCCGTACGAGATGTCAATATCGCATTTGCAAAGGTGCCGGGTAATTTCTTGTGATCCGGGTCGAACCATATGCAGAAAGTGCATATTCACAACGGCCGGGAGGACGGAAATATGCAGAAACTGCATATTCCCGTGAGCTTGAGCGGTTTATTCCGCCTCGACGGCGTGGAGGGGGAGGCGCAGGATGAAGGTGCTGCCTTCGCCGCGGTGGCTTTCAACGTGAATGCTGCCGTGGTAGGAGTCGACCACCTGCTTGACGATGGAGAGTCCGAGTCCCGTACCCGGGATACTGCGGGTGTCGTCGTTCTTGACGCGGTAAAACTGCCGGAAAAGCATGCCGCGCTCTTCCTCGGTCATGCCGATGCCGCTGTCGGCGACTTCGATGCGCAGTGCGCTGTCTTCGGCGCGTGCGCGCACGGTGATGCTGCCGCCTTCGCGGTTGTACTTGATGGCGTTGCTGATGAGGTTGGTAAGGACGCGGGTAATCTCCTCACGGTCGACGTCGACGGTGGGGAGATCGTCTTCGAACGCGGTCACGAAACGCAGGGTGCGCTGCTGCATTTCTCCCTGCAGCAGCTCGTGTACGCGGGCGGACACTTCGCGGATATCCACGGCTACCACTTCACGGCGGACGGTGCCGAGATCGCGGCGGCTGATATTGAGCAGGTCGTTGACCAGGTCAATGAGTGCCTGCAGGCGCTCGCGCGAACGGCCGATCATCTTGCCGTACGCCGCGATATCGTCGCCCAGCAGACGTTCGTTCATGTTTTCAAGGTAGCCGCTCACCGCGGCAACGGGGGCTTTGAGCTCATGGGCGACCATGGACACGAACTGGGATTTCTGCATGTCGAGCCGCTTGAGCTGCGTGACGTCCTGTATCGTGGTCACGAAACCGAGGATGTCTCCGCCGCCGTCTTTCACCGGTGCGGTTTTCATCTGCACGACGAGTTCGAGGTTGGGACGCATTTCCCATTCATGCGAGACGAGTTCGATATCCTGCCGCACTTTCTCCTGCGCCTCATGGATGAGGTCGATGACCTCGGCGGGCAGGATGTCGGTAATCTTGTCACCCGCCCGAATGGATGCCGGGAAATCGAACAGCGCACGGGTTTGCGGATTGGCCAGCACGATTTCATCTTCGAGATTGGTGACGAAGACTGCGTCGTCGATGGCATTGATGATGGTGCGCAGACGGCTCTTTTCCTGGCTGATTTCCAGCAGGCGGCGTTCCTGCTCTGCGCGCAGCTCGCGGGTTTCGAGCGTGAGCCGACGCTTGCCGAGCGCACGGTTGACTTCGAAAACGATCTGATCGGGCGTGAAGGGCTTCGGGATATAGGTGTACGCCCCGTGGCGGGTTGCTTCCACGGCGGTATCGATGCCCGCAAACGCGGTGATGATCATGTACTCGGTGTCGGGATAGATTTCGCGCAGGCGGCGCAGGACGCTCACGCCATCCATGTCCGGCATCTTGAGATCAATGAGGGCGACGTCGAACTCGCGTTCGCTGCCGCGGGCGATGCCGTCGGTGCCGTTTTCGGCCACGGTGACGTCATATCCCTCCATACTGAAAATGCGCCGGATGCCTTCGCGCATCCCGAGTTCGTCATCAACTACGAGCAGCTGTGGTTTCTGTTCTTCCATGTCATTTCGCGAGATGCAGCGAGGATGGTGTCGAGGGTGCGGATGATGCGGAAAGCGCAGACGCCAGTTCACGCGGCGTCATTTGTCCCGCCGAGGGATAGTCACGCAAGTCCGTCGGAATGGTGATGGTGAATACGGTTCCCTCACCCGGCGTGCTCTCCACATCGATGCGTCCATGATGCAGCTTCACGATGCCGTAGGCGATAGGGAGTCCGAGTCCCGTCCCCTTCCCGATCTGCTTCGTCGTAAAAAACGGCGTAAACAGGCGGGAAATGTTTTCTTCGGGAATGCCAATACCGGTATCGCTGATGCGAATGCGCAGTTCGCGCGGGGAGTCCCCCTGCGAACATGCAATGCGCAGGGTTCCCCCATCGGGCATGGCTTCGCAGGCGTTCATCACAAGATTGAGCAGCACCTGCCGCAGCTGATTTGCATCGACATGCAGCGTGGGAAGCGCGTCGCTGTGCTGCAGCTCCACCATGACGCCGCGGAATTCCTCGCGTTTTTCCACGCTGGACACGACAGTCTCGAGCAGATCGTCGACCGAACACGCGGCGACTTCCAGCTTCCCCTGCCGCGCGAAATTCAGCAGACTGCCGACGATGTTGCGGCAGCGCTCCGCTTCGGCAATGATGAACTGTATGTCCTCTTTCGCGGGATCGATTTCCTGCAGCTGTTTGAGGAGGAGATGCGAGTAAAGGACGATGGTCCCGAGGGGATTGTTGATCTCATGCGCCACGCCCGCCGCCAGTTGTCCCACACTCGCCAGCTTCTCGCTGTGAATAAGCTGCGCCTGTGCCTCGGCGAGTTCGCGATGCGAACGCTCGAGATTGTCGATAGTGTACTGCAGGCACATTTCCTTTTCCGCGATGCCCTGGGCGACGGCCGCCGCCAGTGCGCGGCAGCTCTCATAGCCGCAGGCGCCGCAGTTGAGCTGATTTCGGGTTTCGCCCTTGCCCATGGACATGAGGATGGGTACGATTTCCTCCTCTTCAGGCATACGTTCCTGGACGGGATGCGGCGTAAAGCCGCGGCGCAGATCCATCGCTGTGAATTCCGCCATGTCGCGTTCCCACGCCGCGAAGTCCATTTCCCTGCGGCGGGATTTCACCCAGCCGATGATGCATTCCCGTTTTTCGAAATGGTTGAGCGGCGAGGTCATTCCCGGTCCGCAGATGCAGCCTTCGCAGAAGAGGATATCAATGAGTTTGCTGTTGACCTTGCCCTGCGCGATTTCCGTGATCATGTTCAGGCAGCGCTGCCGTCCCTCGACCACGATGGTTTCCGTATCCATCACATCATCGCTGATGCCCGCGCTCTTCAGGAGTCCCCCCGACACCGGGTAAATCTGTCCCAGATCCGCATGCGGCGGATCGAAATCCCGCTCCTCACAGGACGCCGGATCGATCCCGGCTTCCTCCAACAGACGTATCATTTCATCAAAGGTCATCGCCTCGTCGATCACGCCGGCCACGTTGTCGTCGAGCACTTCCAGCTTTTTGGCGATGCAGGGACCGATAAACGCGATGAGGGAATCGTCCCCATACCGCTGGCGTATCACCTTGCCCGCCGCGATCATGGGCGAGACAATGGGGGCGAGGTTGGGGATGAGCTGCGGGTAGTACTTTTCGATGTATTCGACGATGGCGGGACACGGTGTGGTGATCACCGGGTCGTCACTTTCCTCCACATGCGTGCGATAAGCGCGGCTGACGAGATCCGCCCCGAAGGCCACTTCCACCACCCGCGTGAAGCCGAGCGCATGCAGTGCCCCGATCACTTTCAGGGGCGAAACACCGGGAAACGCGGCCGGGAAGGACGGCGCCAGGCAGGCCACGCGTTCTGTCTTCGCGTCACCGGCAAATGCTTCACTGATCACCGCGGCGGCATCGCGCACGGACTTTGCGTTCTGCGTGCACACTTTCAGGCAGTTTCCGCAGCCCACGCAGCGCGTGGACAGCACCACCGCCTGTCCGTTCTGTATCTGTATCGCATTCGCCGGACACTCGCGCACACAGCAATAACAGCGTTTACAGCGTTCCGGTATGGTGGAAACAACACAATTCATCGTTCAATCCGCCTGCCTTTCTCCTCGCTCCGACCTCCATTACAAAATTCGCAAACTATCGGGTCCGAAACAATGAAATGAGGCAATAAAAGTGATTTTTTTCACATTTATTGCATGACATGTACGTGATCTGCGCAAAGCGGATAATTATGTCCTGAAGTCGTTGCGAGTTGCAGCCCTCCTGCGTATTTTGCTTCCGGAAGGCGGAGAATCCGCCAAACTGCGAACGCAGGAGTGACGTATGCCCACGATCGCATTAATTGACGACGATCCTGACATTGTAGAAGCAAACCGCATGCTGCTGGAAGCCAACGGGTATTACGTGGTTTCCGCCGGGACAGTGGACGAGGCGATTGACCTCGTGCATGAGCATCATCCCGATCTCGTGCTGCTCGATGTGATGATGCAGCAGCCGGATGACGGATTTTACCTCGCGAACCGGTTTCGGCGCAGCGGACACGATTTTCCCATCATCATGCTCACTTCCCTTTCCCGCGCCGTCGGGATGCATCTCGGGGAGAGCGCAACCGTTCCCATAGAGGATTATCTCGAGAAACCCATCCCGCCAGGGGTATTGCTCGAAGCCATTCACACCCAGCTGCAGAAACGGCACGCCCGCGCGATGCCGTAAATAGACAGAAGGGACTGCCTGTGACCATCCGTGGTGACCGATGATTGAACTGGCCCCGAAATGGATCATGTACGACGAGTTCTGGCACACACTCAAGCGCCGGAACCTGTGGCTGATTACGCTGCGCTATGTGGCGGTGATCATGCTGCTCGGACTGATACTCATCGGACTTCTGGTCGACGGGTTGCGGATGGACGAACTGGCCATCGGCATTCTCGCGCTCATCATCCTTCTCTATAACACCATCTTTCACCGCACGCACGGGAAGCTGCCTGACGGATATGCGGCGTTTCATGGACTGCATTTCGCGTTCCTGCAGATGTTCGCGGATTTCATGGCCCTGCTCGTGCTCGTATACCTGAGCGGCGGTGTGGAATCCCCCTTCTTCTATTTCTTCATCTTTCATGTGATCATCGGCAGCCTCATTCTTCCCCGGCATGTCATCAACCTGCTGATCGGCATTGCCATCACAGCGATCACGCTCGGGTCGCTGCTCGAACTGCACGGCATCATCCCGCATTTCGCGCTCGAAGGCTTTCTCGACGGCAACTCGTACACGAACGAGACCTATGTCATCGTGCATATCATCCTCCTCGCAGGCATTCTCTTCGTGAGCAATTACCTGGCAAACTCGATTTCCAAGGAGCTGTACCTGCGCGAGCGGTCGCTGACCGTGGCCTACAAACGGCTGGAGGATGCCGAAGAGGCCAAATCGCGCTATGTGATGTCTGTCGTCCACGACCTGAAAACCCCCATTGCCGCTGCGACCACGTATCTGAACATGATACTCGACGGGTCGCTGGGACGCATACCCGAGGCGCTGGAGCGTCCCCTCGAACGCTCGCGCATCCGTCTGAACGGGGCGATCTCCGTGGTCAACGACATCCTGCAGCTCACGCAGCTCAAGCTCGCCGAAAAACCTGAAATTGCCCGTGTCAATCTCACCGAACTGATCAACGAGATTTACCAGGAAATGCGCATTCTCTTCGTTGCGAAGAAAATCCGTTTTTCCACCTGGATCAGCAGCGAAGAAGATATTTACGTGGAGGCCGAGCAGAAGCTGCTCAAGCTGGGACTGTCGAATCTCATCTCCAACACGCACAAGTACACCGAGAAGGGTGGACGCGTCGAGATTCACATCAGCGACGATGAGGACAATGTCATCATCGAGATCGCCGACTCAGGCATCGGTATTCCGAAGGACGAGCAGCAGAAGGTGTTCCAGGATTTCTACCGCTCGAGTCTCTCAAAGAAAAAAGGCATCGAGGGCACCGGACTCGGCATGAGTGTGGTGCTGCATATCATCCGGCAGTTCAACGGGCGCATTCATCTGGAGTCCCCTTCCCAGCTGGCGGACGGTGCCGATCACCCGGGCACCGCGTTTTTCATCACCCTTCCGAAGAAATACTCCCCGCCCTCGGCGGACCTTGAAGAAATCGACGTCTGAAAAGCCGTTCGGAGAAATCGCGGGAAAGCGCTACTTTTCCCGCTGGCATTGCATTGTCTCACTACCTATACAGGATTATGGCAGAAAACACACCAGAGAAGCAGAGCCACCCCGCGAACGCAGTGTTCGCGCTGATGGACGACAGGAAATTTCGCTTTTCCGTCGTGCGTCCCGCTCTCGAAGCCGACAAAACCGCACTGGCGCAGCTGACCACCGGCAAGCACCAGGTGCGCGGCTTCCGCAATATCGGTCGCGCTCCGATTTCCATGCTGCTCCCCATCATCAGCGAGGAAGCGAATCTCTCGCAGGAACTCGCCAGCCGCATTCTCAGCTACTGGTTCGATGAGGAAAAGGAACTGCGCGAGAAGGTCTCCGCGAAACTCAGCGAACTCGGTTACGAGCCGGGCACCGTGGCCATCGACGAAGACGGTAACGCCAACTGGCTGCCGCTGCAGAAAGAGCACGCCGACCTGCAGTTTGACGGCAATTTCCTCCCCGATGCCGACATGAACGGCGTCATGCTCATGTCCCTCCTTCTCGGCTGGTTCGGCAGCGATGAGGAAGAAGAAGCGGTGGACGGTGATGAAGCGGAGGACGCAGACGAGGAGTCGACCGAGAAGTAAACACGCATCGCAGCTATTGACGGCGGCCACGGGCCGCCGTTTTTACAGGCACGCAGGCTTTTTACAGGCACGCACGCAGAGGGATCCCGCAATATGACGCAAGAGCCGCAACGGAAACCCGAAGAAGTGGATGTGCTGGGTGTGCGCATGCACCTGGCTCCTGCGGCACTGTTTCATGCGCTGTGGGATGATGCCATTCACTCGCGCGATCGCATCACCGTCACCGCACCACATTTCCACATCCTCCTCGACGCCGCGCGATCCACACGGCTGCGCGACTATCTCAACCACTGCACATACAATCATCTCGACGGCATCGCCGCCTGGCTGGGTGTGCGCCTGCTCACGGGCCGCAAACCTGACAGACTCACCGGCACCGATACCATGCTGCCCTGGCTCGATCGCCATTTCCGCGACGGCACGCGCATCTACGTCCTCGGTGGCAGTCTTCTCACTAGCGATACCTTGATGGAACACACTACGAAGCGCTACCCCGGCGCGGCATTGCGCTGCCATCACGGGATGATCGACGCCGGTGACAGCGCCGTGCTAGAGGACATCCGCGGTTTTGCGCCGGAAGTTCTGCTGGTCAGCCTGGGGACGACGCTGCAGTTCGAATGGCTGCGCATGCACCGCGACGCGCTCGATATTCCCGTCGTCGTTGCCACCGGGGGATTCGTGGAATTCCTCGCGGGACGGCGTCCACGCGCCCCGCGGTGGATGCGGGCGCTGGGACTCGAGTGGCTGCATCGCCTCGTGCACGAGCCCGGACGCCTCTGGCAACGCTACCTCCTCGGTTTCCCCTCCTTTCTCTTCCACATCCTCCGGCAGCGTCTGCGCCGCGCATCATAGCACACGATCGAGATCCCTGTACTGTATCGCCTCGGAAATATGCTCACTGCGGATGTGCTCGCTCGCGGCGAGATCCGCGATGGTGCGTGCGACCTTGAGGATACGGTCGTAAGCGCGCGCACTGAAACCCAGCGCCTGCGCCGCCTTACGCAGCAGTTCCCTGCAGCCGTCATCCACCGTACAGAAGCGGGAGACATCGCGTCCGCTCATCCCCGCATTGCAGTGCAGGTCCGCCCTTTGCCGGAAGCGCCCGGCCTGCAGTTCACGGGCGGCGATCACACGCCGGCGCACGATCTCGGACGACTCTCCCCGCCGCTCGCTGGCCAGTTCCTGGTACTTGACCTGGGGACATTCCACATGGATATCAATGCGGTCGAGCAGGGGACCCGAGATGCGGCTCATGTATTTCTGAATCTGCATTTCGGTGCAGCTGCAGGACTGGTGGGGATTGCCGTGGTTGCCGCAGGGACAGGGATTCATGGCGGCTACGAGCATGAAGGCGGCCGGGTACTCGATGGTGCTGCGCGAGCGGGATATCGTGACCGTGCCTTCCTCCAGCGGCTGACGCAGTACCTCGAGTACATTTCGTGCGAACTCCGGCAACTCATCGAGAAACAGCACGCCGTTGTGCGTGAGGCTGATCTCACCCGGACGCGCCCAGCCCACGCCGCCACCCACCATAGCGGCGTCACTGATCGTGTGATGCGGCGCGCGGAATGGGCGTCCCGCAACAATGGCTTCGCCGGGGGGAAGGAGTCCCGCCACCGAATGAATCTTCGTCGTCTCCAGCGCTTCGTCAAACGTGAGCGGGGGCAGTATGCCCGGCAGGCGTTTGGCGAGCATGGTTTTTCCAGAACCCGGGGGACCGATGAGGATGATATTGTGTCCCCCCGCCGCTGCCACTTCCAGCGCGCGCTTCACATTCTCCTGTCCCTTCACATCCGAAAAATCCAGCGCGCTGTGCAGCCGTTTCTCCCTGAAAACATCCTCTGTATTGATGCGATACGGCTTGCCATGGGGATGCCTGCCGTCCGCACACGCCACCGCTTCGCGCAGCGAGGCGCAGGGATAGACATCAATATCCTTCACCATCGCCGCTTCCCGCGCGTTGGCTGCGGGCAGGATGATGCGTCGGTATTTTTTCCGCAGTGCTTCGAGGGCGATGGACAGTGCGCCGTGTATGGGACGCAGCGTGCCATCCAGTGCCAGCTCACCGAGAAACAGCGTGTGATCCGCCGCCGCCTCGGGGAGTTCACCTGTCGCGCAGAGAATGCCCATGGCGAGCGGCAGGTCGAACGCCGAGCCTTCCTTGCGAATATCCGCCGGCGCCAGGTTGACCACGATGCGCCGGACCGGGAAGGCGTAATCCGAATTCTTGATGGCCGCTGTCACCCGCTCCCTGCTCTCCCGCACCGCGTTGTCGGGCAGTCCCACGACCACGAAGCCCGGCATCTGACTTTCAATATGCGTTTCAACCGTTATGATGCTGGCACTGATGCCATGCGTCGATGCGCTGTACACCGTTGAAATCATTGCTCCCCCTGCTATGTGTGTTGTCGTTCCGTCTCCCTGACGGTAAGGGAATGTACAGCGTCGCGCGGTTGGATGCAGGACAAAAAAAAGGCGCCATGAAGGCGCCTTGCAAAATCGGTAGAACCCGGTTTACAGGGTTGCGTCCTTCGCTGCCTTGGCAACGCGGAATTTCAGGACCTTCTTGGCAGGGATCTTGATCGTTTCGCCCGTGGCCGGGTTGCGGCCCTTGCGCGCTTTGCTGCGTCCGACGACCCACTTGCCGAGACCAGGCATGGTAAATTCCTTGGTCTTCTTGGTCTGCTTGTACACGAGATCATTGTACTCGTTCAGGAACTGCTCTGCAACCTTCTTGGGCTGGTCGAGTTTCTCTGCGAGAGCGTCAATGATCTCTTTCTTGGTCATCGGCTTCGCTGCCGCTGCTTTTGCCATGGATGCCTCCTTGGGTTAGTGAGAATGTGTGTGAAAGCTCGATCCAACATAATGAAAAAATCGCGCCTGTCAAATACTTTTTCGACTGCGCATCACTTTTTTCGTCAATAAATACAGGGGTGAAACGCAGGTCGGGCACCGTTCCCCCCCTGCTGGCACTGCAACGCGCCGAATGCAAATCCCGCTTTCCCGTTTCAGGTGTATCGCGAGGGGGCCCGCGCGGTTGTTTGAGGGGAGGTGATGGAGTATTTTTTACCGAATCTTCCTTCCCGCACTGGAAGGCAACCACCACCTGCCGGAGCAGAACACGATGATCACAGGCCTGCACCCCATCGAGGGGCCCATTCCTTCAACCGACAATGATACCCTGCGCGACTGGTACCGCCTGATGCACCTCGGGCGCAGCCTTGATGAGAAGGCCGCGCGCTACCTGAAGATGTCGAAGGGCTGGTCGTACCATGCGCCCTGTGCGGGACATGAGGGGATACAGCTGGCGATGGGTGCGTCGTTCCGCCCGGGGAAGGACTTCCTCTTCCCGTATTACCGCGACCTGATGACAGTGCTCGCGGCGGGAATGACAGTCGAAGAAATCGTGCTCAACGGACTCTCGCGCGCAACGGATCCGGCCAGCGGTGGCAGGCACATGAGCAATCACTTCGCCAAACCCGCCATCGGCATACAGAACGTGTCCTCCTGCGTCGGCAGTCACAGTCTGCACGCGGTGGGTGTGGCACGTGCCATCCGTCGCTACGACGGCGATGAAATTTCCTACTACAGCAGCGGCGAAGCCACGACCTCGGAAGGCTATTTCTACGAGGCGCTCAGCGGCGCCTGCCGGGAAAAACTTCCGGTGATTTTCGTGCTGCAGAACAACGGCTACGGCATCAGCGTCCCTGTGCACGAGCAGAGCGCGAACACCAACATCGCCGACAACTTCCACGGCTTCCGCAATCTCGAAGTGCTGAACTGCGACGGTACCAATGTGCTGGATTCGATGCAGGTCATGCAGCAGGCGGTGGAGTATGTGCGCAGCGGTGCGGGTCCCGCCATGGTGCATGCCGACTGCGTGCGCATGGGCGCGCACAGCAATTCCGACCGGCATGAACTGTACCGCAGTGAGGACGAACTGGTTGAAGCGCGGCGACGCGATCCCCTGCTGCGCTTCCGGGCCTGGCTGCTGGCGACCGAGCGCTTCACGGAGGAGGAACTCGGCGCCATCGAGCGCGAAAACCTCGAGCATATGGATGCAGAATCCGCCCGCGCAGAAGAAGCGCCTGCGCCCGATCCCTCAACGGTGCTTAAAGGCGTGTTCGCCGACGACACGCATGTCTGTCCCCTTTCGAACGAGGATTTCCGGCGGCAGATGGACAAGCATGCCGGCGAGGAGGAACCCGTCTCCCTGCGCGACGCCATCAACCGCGCGCTGAAGGAGGAATTCCGTCGCAACCCGCACACCTTTCTCTGGGGACAGGATGTGGCCTCGCGCGAAAAAGGCGGCGTGTTCAACATCACCAAGGGCATGCAGCAGGAGTTCGGCGCGGGACGCGTGTTCAATGCTCCGATCGCCGAGGATTTCATTCTCGGAACGGCCAACGGCTTCTGCCGCTACCGCGACGATATCTGGGTGGTGGTCGAAGGCGCTGAATTCGCCGATTATTTCTGGCCCGCGATGGAGCAGCTCGTCAACACCGCGCATGAGCACTGGCGCAGCAACGGACAGTTTGCCCCCAACATTATCGTACGCCTGGCTTCAGGCGGGTACATTCAGGGGGGACTCTATCACTCACAGAGTATCGAAGGCGTGCTGGCGAACATTCCCGGACTGCGCATCGTCATGCCGGCATTCGCCGAAGATGCGGCGGGATTGCTCCGCTGCTCCTTCCGCACCCGTGGCATCACGATTTATCTCGAACCGAAGTACCTCTACAATCACCCCGCGGCAAAGACGGGGTATCCCACGCAGGAACTCTGCGTCCCGATCGGACGCGCACGTGTGCGGCGGCCGGGCTCGCAGCTCAGCATCGTCACCTACGGCAACACCGTGCACCTGGCACTGCAGGCGGCCGAAACACTGGCGCAGGAAGGCGTCCACTGTGAGATTCTCGATCTCCGCAGCATCCTGCCCTTTGACCAGGAGGCCGTGCGTGCTACCGTACTGAAAACCGGTCGCGCGCTCGTGCTTCACGAAGCCGGACTCACCGGTGGATTCGGTGGTGAACTCGCGGCCTGGATCGGGGAGCACTGCTTCGAACATCTCGATGCACCTGTGCGACGCCTGGCCTCGCTCGACGCCCCGGTCGGTTTCGCGAAGCCGCTGGAGGATGCCGTACTCGTGGGACGCGACGACATTATCACTGCCGCACGGGCACTGGCACAGTATTGATTCAACAACCACGACCATAGCAAGGACGCGTATGATTCGCCTGACCTTTCACGGAGCCGCGCGCAATGTCACCGGCTCCAGTCATCTGCTCGAAGTCAACGGGAAAAAAATTCTATTCGACAGCGGACTCTTCCAGGGACGCCGCTCGGAAGCGTGGGAACAGAACAGCAAGTTTCCCTTCGATCCGAAAGAAATCGACGTGCTCGTGCTCTCGCATGCACATGTCGATCACAGCGGGAAAATACCGATGCTCTACCGCCACGGCTTCCGCGGTCCGATTTACTGCACGGCAGCCACCCGCGACCTGGCCAATATCATGCTGCTCGACAGCGCGTTCCTGCAGGAGAAAGACGCGGAGTTCGTCAACAAACTGCACAAGAAAAAGGGACTGCCGCCGATTCACGCACTGTACGACACTGAAGACGTTGTCGACGTCCTTGGTTATTTCACCACCGTCGGCTACCACCGCAAAACCGCCATCACCCCCGAAGTGAGCATCACGTTTTACGATGCGGGACACATCCTCGGTTCGGCCATCACTCTCGTCGAAATCAAGGACGGGAAGCGGGATGTCTCCCTGTGCTACACGGGTGACTTGGGGCGCTCTGATCGTCCGATTCTTCGTGACCCCGAGCATGTCGGCGATGTGGATTACCTGATCAGCGAGAGTACGTATGGCGGACGTGAGCATCTCGGCAGCGAAATCATCCTCGACCGCCTCGAAGACATTATCAAACGCACCGTGTCGCGCGGCGGAAAGGTGATCGTGCCCGCATTTTCCGTTGGCCGGACGCAGGAGTTGGTCTATCATCTTCACGAACTGCGTGAGACCGGGCGCCTGCCGGAAATCCCGATATTCGTGGACAGTCCCCTCAGCGTCAACGCCACACAGATTTTCCGCCTGCACCCGGAATGCATGGATGCGGAAGCGCGCAAGGCCATCCTGACACATCAGAATCCCTTCAGTTTCGAGAACCTCCGCTACATCATGCATGTCAATGAGAGCAAGGCGCTCAATGGCAGGCAGGAACCGATGATGATCATTTCAAGCTCGGGCATGTGCGAGGGGGGACGCATTCTGCACCACCTGCGTAATAATATTGAAGACGAGCGCAACACCATCCTCGTGACCGGATATAACGCCGAGCACACGCTGGGAAAGAGAATCGTCGAGAAAGAGCCCGTCGTGCGCATCTTCGGCGAGGAATTCAAACTCAATGCCGAAGTATTCGTGCTCAACAGCCTGAGTGCACATGCCGACCGCAACGAACTTCTGGCATATCACCGCCGGTTCGATCCGAAACGTCTCGCCATGAGCTTCCTGGTGCACGGTGACCTCGATCAGGCGCAGAAGCTCGGCCTCTCGATGGAAGACGAACTCGGGCTTGATAACGTCCATATCCCCTCTCCGGGAGACAGTTTCACGCTCTGATCTTCCTGCAGCCGGACCGTCCAACCGATGCAAATAATACCGCCCGTCTCTCGCTGTGAGGGACGGGCGGTCTTCTTCTGCTACAAAAAAAAATGGCAGGTGATCTCGCAAACCTGCCACTACTGATTGACGGAGGGTGTGATGAGGTAGGATTTGGTGTCCCTAGTCTTTAGCCTACGGTCAATACGGGGGGTGTACAAAAAGGTTGCACTTCGGACATGGGGATAAATTTTTCCCCATTCGTATGCAACCCGTGTGAAACTCGTACGGCTGATTCCGAACTGCACTGGAATTCAATCGCGGCTTTCGTAGTTTTAAAGGATATGGCGACACGATACGACATAGTGGTTGTTGGCGGCGGACACGCCGGCATCGAAGCGGCATCAGCAGCGGCGCGTATGGGTGCACGTTCGGCGCTGGTGACCATGGATCCCGCAGCAACGGGACGCATGTCGTGCAATCCCGCCATCGGCGGTACGGCCAAGGGACACCTGGTGCGTGAAATCGATGCGCTCGGCGGTGTCATGGGACAGATCGCCGACGCTTCAGCGATTCAGTACAAAATGCTGAACCGCTCGAAGGGTCCCGCCGTGTGGTCCCCCCGCAGCCAGAACGATCGTGAGCTGTACAGCGCCGTGGCGCGGTCGGTGATCGAAAGCACTGAGGGACTCGATGTCATCGAGGGCTCGGTCGAGCTGCTGCATGTGGAAAACGACACCGTGCGAGGCGTCACCACATCCGACGGACAGGAAATCAGCTGCACAGCGCTGATTGTCTGCGCTGGCACCTTCCTCAACGGTGCGATGTATACAGGATTGCAGAAAAGTATCGGCGGACGTTTTGGGGAACAGCCCGCGACGGGCATCACTGAAACACTGCTGCGCTATGGCTTTGAAACCGGAAGGCTCAAAACCGGGACGCCCCCCCGGGTATCCCTTACAAGCATCGACCTCGATCAGACCAGCCTTGCGCCGGGAGATGAGAATCCGCAGCCGTTTTCCTACCAATCCCCCATCCCGGACTTCGAACAGGTGCCCTGCTATGTCACCCGGACGCATGAAGGGACGCACGATGTCATGCGTGAGGGCTTCGAGCAGTCGCCCATGTTCACCGGGCGTATCCAGGCCGCGGGGCCCCGCTACTGTCCCAGCATCGAAGACAAAATCGTGCGCTTCGCCGACAAGGACAGCCACCATCTCTTCCTCGAACCCGAGGGACGCGATACGGACGTGGTGTACGTCAACGGCTTTTCCTCCAGTCTGCCTGAAGACATTCAGCTGCGCGCGCTGCGGACGGTGCCCGGACTCGAACATGTCGAAATGCTGCGTCCCGGATACGCCGTCGAATACGACTTTTTTCCGCCCCATCAGCTCAAACTCAGCCTGGAGACGAAAGCGATCAGCGGGCTCTTTCTTGCCGGACAGGTGAACGGAACGTCCGGGTACGAGGAGGCTGCGGCGCAGGGACTCATGGCCGGCATTAACGCGGTACTCAAGTTGCGAGGGGAAAAGGAATTCGTCCTTCGCAGGGATGAAGCCTACGTTGGCGTGCTCATCGATGACCTGGTGAACAAGAGTACACTCGAGCCCTATCGCATGTTCACCTCGCGGGCGGAGTACCGGCTGCTGCTCAGACAGGACAATGCCGACCGCCGCCTGATGCGCTACGGACACCGTTTCGGACTCATACCCGACGAGGTGCATGCCGCCATGCAGCAACGGGAGCATCTCATCGTCTCGCTGCGCGACATCGTGGAATCGCGTACACTTCCCCCGGAGACGCTCAATCCCTTCCTCACCGATCGGCAATCGCCTCCTGTCACCCAGCACGAGTTCGTTGGAAAAATCATCCGCCGCGAGGAAGTCCGCGCCGCCGATGCCCTGCGGCTTGACGGACTCTCTTCCGAAGCTTCCGTACGGCAGGGACTCGGCGATGACCGCGTCATCGAGCAGGTGGAAATCGAGACGAAATACTTGGGCTATATCGAGCGGCAGGGACGCGAGATCGAAAAATTCCGTCGCGCTGAAGAATTTCGTATTCCAGACAATTTTGATTATTCGCGGGTGCACTCCCTCTCGAGCGAAGGACGGGAAAAACTCATGCGTGTGCGTCCCGCCTCGGTCGGACAGGCCTCACGCATTTCCGGCGTCAGCAGTTCCGATATTTCCATCCTGATGGTATATCTCGGCAGGTAATCCGCGTACGCAGGGTACCACTGTAAAAAAATCCCCCTTGACATTCAGCGGAAATCCGATAAATATAGGGTATTGTTTTCCCTCGCCTCTAAGACAGTTTTACTCCCTTTTGCCTGAAAGGAGGTAGCGGTCTCTGGACACGCAGACTATGGAAATACGCGAAATTATCCTCCATCGTATCGCATCGATCCTGCAGGACAGATACGACGAAACATTGCAGGAGCTGTCGGAGGAATATCTTACGGCCTGCCTCGCCTTCAAGGGCGATCCGCATCTGAACGAGCTGCGGCTCGCGCTCGAACGCATCCGGCGTGGGGACTACGGGCGCTGCATTTTCTGCAAGGAGGATATTCCCACTGACGTGCTGCGCGGCGATCCCACCTCCCATTTCTGTGAACCCTGTTCCCGCACGCTTCGCACACGCCTTCAGCAGCGACACTCCTGAGCGTCAGTGCTGCGCGAGCAGCCGCTCCACCTCTTCAAAGAACTTCGCATCATCCCCATCAATGAACTCCAGTTCAAGCTGCGGGTAGCGCACTTCAAACATGGACAGCGCGCCGGCATGCTTCTGCAGACGTACGGCATCTTTCTCCGTTGTCACGAGGAGTTCCGTTCCCAGTGCTTCCGCGCGATTATGCAGTTTCTGCATATCGTCACTGTTATACCAGTGATGATCCGGGAACTGCATGGTATCGGCGACCTCCATTCCCATTCCCTCGAGCGTCTGTGTGAATGATGCGGGCGAGGCGATACCACAAAAAGCCAGCACGCGCTTCCCCGCAAGCGCATCAACTGGATGCGACGCCGCATCGGTGCGGCCTGGAACGACGGGGTACAGTGCTACAGGAGTGAAGCGGGTTGCGAATACGGGTACCGATGTGCGACGTGAGACCTCTTGCCGCAAGGCTTCCACCTGCATGGCGTCCTCGCAGCGACTGAGCAGCACGATATCCGCCCGGTCGATGCCGCGGAGAGGCTCACGCAGTCGTCCCGCGGGGAGCAGTCGCAGCGACGCGAGTGGATAGCGTGCATCGAGCACGAGGATGTTGCAGTCCCTCGCCAGGGCGCGATGCTGGTAGGCGTCATCGAGGACGATACGCTGCACCCCGAAGTTGTCTGCCGCGTAGCGGGCGCCGCGCACTCGCTGTTCGTCAGCGATCACCACGGCCGACGGAAATTTTGCCGCCACCTGTGCAGCCTCATCGCCGCTTTCTTCCACACCGCTGCGTTTCCCTGCCCCGTCGGAGACGACAAGCAGTCCGCTGCTCTTCCGACGATAGCCGCGGGTAACCATGGCGACACGCCAATCGGGGAGCATGGCGCGCAGCAGGGCTTCGACCACCGGCGTCTTGCCCGTACCACCCGCGGTGAGATTTCCTACCGATATCACGGGCACTGCGCAGGAATGCGAACGAAGCCAGCCGCGGTCATACGCCGTATTCCGCAGTTGCATTCCGAGTCCGTAAAGAGAAGAAAGCATGGGAGGCCGCCGGTGTCAGGACACTTCGAGAACGGCGGTGCGATACTGGGCGAGCATGGCTTTTTCGAGATCGTGCCGCAGCTCGTCGAGCGGTTCGCCGGTGATGGACGGGTCGATCATCACAGGGTCACTGTACACCACACGTGCCCGTGTGAAGGGGAAGGGAATTTCAAAGCGGTCCCAGCTCTTGAGACGGCGGTAGCGGCGGTAGCCGACACTCACCGAGATGAGAGGGACCCCGGTAGTCTGCGCCACACGCACGGCACCCATTTTCATCTCATGATACGGTCCGCGGGGACCATCGGGTGTCACGCAGAGCACATGTCCTTCACGCACGGCGGCGCGCATGGTCTGCATGGCTTCCTTGCTTCCGCGGCTGCTGCTGCCGCGCAGCACGTGATACCCCCAGCTGGAAAGCAGGTTTGCAAGGATTTGTCCGTCCTTACTGTGACTGACCAGGGCAGCCGCTTTTTTGAAGCGCATGTGCCACCAGGGATACGTCATCGAGCCGTGCCAGAACACGAGGACAAACGGTTTCCCTTCGTCGAGAAGCGCGAGCATGGCCTCCTCATTTTCCACGGTGAAGGTCACCGTGCGCATGAGCAGTTCAATCAGCGTGCGAAGCAGCCAGTGTTGCATGGATCAGGACGTCCCGGGCCCGTAAAGTTCGGGCCGCCTGTCAGTAAAAATATTATTCCAGGAAGAAAACGCTTTTTCATCGGCACGTGTAGGATCGAAGTCCGCCGTGAGCCAGCCCTCGTACAGCTCATCCACTTCTCCGAGTGTGCTGCCGTTCGGCGCGATAATCTGACTGCAGCCATGGAACACCAGTCCCATCTCACCCCGACGCTCTTCCCCGTTTCTGTTCGCGGTCACCGTATAGACCTTGTTCTCGAAACTCCGCGTACGCATGACGGGCTTCCAGAGCCGCGGCGGAGCCACGAGGTTGGAAGGATGCAGAATCACCTGCGCGCCCTGCAGGGCCAGGCTGCGCGCGGCTTCGGGGAAACGCCAGTCATAACAGATCATGACACCGAAACGCAGTTCGCGGTCCCACGTATACACCTCGAATCCTTTGTCTCCCGGAGTGAAGTGCTTCTTCTCTTCCGCGAACAGGTGCACTTTGCGATAGATGCGCGTACTGCCATCAGGGAACACGGTCGCGGCGGAGTTATAGATATCCTCGCCATCCCGCTCCGCGAAGCCTGCCACAATCACCATGTCCCGTTCCGCCGCCATCTCGCGCAGCCACTGAACGGTGGGACCTCCGGCGTCTTCCGCTACGGCATCGAGCTGGGCGCCGTCATGGAAGAAGTAACCGGTAGTGCAAAGCTCCGGAAGCACGGCCACATCGGCGTCACAGGTACGCAGGTAGGCCGTCAGCCGGGTTCGATTTGCATTGACATCGAGAAATGCGGGACAGAACTGGAGGGCGGAAAATATCATGGTAATGGGCGCCGTTGCTTTGGTTCGCTGTGCGGGTTCGTTGCGCAACAAGTGTTGACTGCGCGAAACGGGATGTCTGCGCGAAACGGGATGTTTGCGCGATACGTGTTATTTGCGTTCGCGGTTTGAAGGGTGATAGGTGTCGAGCTTGGGTTCGTAGAACAGAATGTTCAGGTCACCATCCCGTATGGTGCCACCGGATGGATAGTAGAAAAATTCCTCGATGTCGTCCGTCGCTTCGCGGGAAGGACGGCCATCCCTGACGTAGAATCGCACCGTATACCGTCCGAGGTCAGCTTCGCGGCCGTCCACCTGGCGCAGGATATTCTCGACAGCGTAGCAGTACAGGCTGGTATCACCGGATTCGCTCAATTCGTCCTCCCCGCGCGCCGATGCTCTTCGAGAAGGGATTCGGCAAAGGCTTCGGCCTGTTCGCGGCTGTTGAACCAGCGCGACAGTTCAACCTTCTTGCCGAAGAAAGATTTTTTCCATTTTCGGATCACCCAGCTCAGGGGATCTTCGGGGTCATGAAACAGCGTAATGTGGCAGCCGGAATTATCCGACAGCGAAGTTTCGAATTTGCTCATTGAAGTCGCCTTCGTCGGTCGTGTGGTTGAGAATGGGCCGGTCAGTGGTATGTCGAGCGCTTATTGAGTTCACTCTGAACGATAAACCACACCGCAGGCGAAAAAATAATCCAAATTACCCAAAGGAGCCAACGATTAAATGACTCTTCGCTCCATTTTTCGTACAGGGTGGAATAAAAATACGTTGCGAACAGTGAGCCGAAAGGAATAAACATCAGCACCAGCCAGAGACCGGGCGAGCCCTCCCCGTCACCCACGGCGTCATGCATCTCCACGGCGGTCACATAGAACCAGTAGAGCGCATAAATCCCGAAGGTTACGATACAGAGAAGGATTTGAATGGGAAGTGAACGGAATTTGATCCGCGGCATCATCGAAGGCATACAACGTCCTCGGTTCGGATGGTGATCAGTTCTGCAGAATGGTGTATTCGACACGCCGGTTCAGCTGCCTGCCCTCGTCGGTGTCATTGGTGGCGACGGGACGTGTTTTGCCGAATCCGCGTGAGATCAACCGGATCGAAGAAATTCCCTTGGAAATTAGATAGTTCACGACGGCGGCAGCACGGCGGCGGGAGAGCTTCATGTTGTAATCGTATCCACCGTAATCATCGGTGTGGCCGTCGATCTGAATCATCATGCTGGGATACTTCTTCAGCAGCTTGACCAGGCGGTCGAGCTCAGCAAACGATTCGGGACGCAGGACGTCCATGTCGAAGTCGAAGAATATGTTATTGAGGCGAATGGACGTTCCATGCAGCAGCGGCGCCAGCACGAGATCGCGCTGCACTTCGTCGTATCCACCCATGTCGGTCAGATCGAGATGTTCGCTGAGGGGATAATAGCCGTCGGCGTCTGCGTGGAAACCATAGTCGTATCCCATGGGAAGTGCGATTTTATAGCGGCCGGTTTCCGGGTCCACCGTCGCCTTTCCTATCTCTTCTCCGTCAGAGAGGCGTTCATACGAGATCGTGGCAGGCACGATATTCCCATCGAGATCGGTGACCTTGCCACTGACCAGCATGACGGGAATAGGACGCGCATCTTCAGGCAGCACGATGCGGAAAATGTCGCTTTTGCCGTATCCTTTGCTCGTGGAGACGAAATACGCGTATTCCCCGTTCGCCGGGACCGTATAGTACGCATCCCAGCCCGGTGTATTGATGGGATATCCGAGATTCTTGGGTTTGGACCAGTTCAGCCAGCTTTCGTCCTGACGTCGCGTGACGTACACGTCGTTGTTTCCATAGCCACCCGGACGATTACTGGAGAAATACAGCGTCACACCATCGGCCGCGAGGAACGGCGTGATATCCTGCTCCACCGAGTTGACGCCCTCGCCGAGGTTCTTCGGTTCCGTCCACGTGTTGTCTTCCTGCAGAAAACTGATGTACAGATCGCGTCCCCCGAGACTGTCGGCGCGTTTGATGGACATGATCAGCACCTGTCCATCGGGCGAGAGTGTGTACTCCGACCATTCCGAGGTATTGCCGAGGTTGAGGATTTTCAGATTGCGCGGGGCCGACCAGCCGCTGCTGTCACGATAGGTCATCGAAACCCCTTCATCCTGTCCCCCATCCGGCAGATACTGATTGCCGAGCATCAGCGCGTTGTTGTCGGGCATGACGGAACAGACGAAGTTGTAGCCTTCCGTATTCAGCGGCGCACCGATGTTGCGTGCGGGACCCCAGCTGCCGTCCGCCTGCAGTTCGCTGTACCAGATATCGTCAAGATGTTCGGGACCGGCGTTCTCGGGATGTCCTTTTCTCACGAAATACAGGGTTTTTGCATCAGGAGCGATAACGGGCAGCACCTCATCGTATTCCGAATTGATCATCGGACCGAGATTCTCTCGTTCCGGATAGTCCTGCTGCGCCAACAGTGACAGCGGAAAAACCGCTACAATCAGCAATACGTGAAGCAGTGCTCGCCTCATCGCACCCTCCAATGTGAATTCCGGGAATCTTCCTCTGGATCGGAACTGCATCTCAACCGTCGTATTCATTGTGAATTGCTGAATGTTACACATTTTTTTGATGAAATGTAACTCCCCGAAGCAGCATTGGATTTGGATCATGCCGTTGCTAGTTTGATGCTGCCATGGAGCCTTCACGGAAACGCATATTGCTGTTTGGCCTCGCGGGGACAGTGCTCAGCCTGCTGATTATCGGCGCCGTCCTCCTCGGCTTTCTCATCACCAAGTCCCTGCCGGAAACGGAGGGGACACAGGAAGTGGCCGGGCTTGCCGGCGAGGTCGAAGTCTGGCGAGATGAACTCGGCGTGCCGCATATTCTCGCCTCGTCGGAATACGATGCGTATTTCACGGCGGGATATGTGCACGCGCAGGACCGTCTCTGGCAGATGGATCTGCTCCGGCGCTATGGAGAGGGACGCCTGGCTGAAGTCCTTGGTCCGCGCCTCGTGCCGGTCGACCGCCTCATGAGAACGGTAGGTATCCATCTGCTCGCAGATAGCCTCGCAGCGCATGTCTCCCCGCAGACCATGCGCATCCTCGAAGCCTATGCACGCGGTGTCAACGCATATATAGAAGAAAACGACGGCAGTTACCCGATAGAATTTGATCTGCTGCAGTACACACCGGAGCGATGGACGCCACGCCATTCCCTCCTCCTCGCAAGACTGATGGGATGGGAACTGGCCCTGTCCTGGTGGGTGGACCTCACCATGGGTGAATTGCGTGACCGGCTCGGGGAGGAACGTGCCCAGGAGCTGTTCCCTACCTACCCCGACGATGCCGCGCGCATTCTGCCGCCCGACTTCCCCGCCGCCATCGCGCAGGCGGGCAGTCTCAGGGACGCGCGCAGGGAGGCTCAGCGACTGTTCGGCCTCGAAGGCTCGGCGATCGGCAGCAACAGCTGGGTGGTGAACGGCAGCCACAGCAGCACCGGCGGCGTCCTGCTTGCCAACGATCCGCATCTGATGTACATGCAGCCAGCACGCTGGTATGTCATGCATCTCAGCGCGCCCGGACTCAATGTTGCCGGCGTGACACTGCCCGGTGTTCCCGCGGTGGTAATCGGACGCAACGACGACATTGCCTGGGGACTGACCAACATGATGACCGACGATGTGGATTTCTTCGTCGAAAACGTGAACATGCGGGATTCCACCTACGTCGTCGAAGGGAAACAGCTGCCACTGCATGTGCGCACCGATTCCATCATCGTGCGTGACAGTCTGCCTGTCGTTCTGCAGGTAGCCACGACCATTCATGGTCCCATCATCAGCGACGTGTATCCCCAAAAGGGCGTCATTCGCCGTCCCTCCCGTTTCGCGGAGCTTCCCGCCGTGAGCATGCGCTGGGCGGGACAGGAAATGAGTGACGAGGTGCTGGCGTTTTATCGCCTCAATCATGCGGGGTCGTGGGAGGAGGTGCTGCAATCGCTCACCACCTTTGCCGTGCCGGGACAGAACCTGGTGTACGGTGACCGTGAAGGCAATATCGGCTATACGGCCACGGGACGCATCCCGATACGGCGTGACGACGTTTCGCCGCAGCTGCCGAATGACGGTACGGCCCACATGGATCCGTGGACGGGCTATGTCCCTTACGACCGGCTGCCCCGGGCATACAATCCCGAAGGCGGGATGTTCGCCACGGCCAACAACAAAATCGTTGATGATTTCCCCTGGTACATTTCACGACTGTGGGAAAGCGACGCGCGTGTCACCCGCATTCGGCAATTGCTCTCACAGCAAAAACAGTTCAGCACCGAAGACTTCATGCTGATGCAGATGGACGTGCAATCCGTTGCGGCTGATACCCTGCGCGACGCAATGGTCGAGGCGCTGCAGCAGTGGGATACGCGTCCCGTGCTGCTGACACGCGTCATGAACCGGCTCGCAGCCTGGGATTGCCGCATGCACACCTCCTCTATCGAGGCTTCCATTTTCAACAGCACGTATATGCGGCTTCTGCATAATACGCTCGATGATGACCTCGACAGCACACTGTTCGACAACTACGTGTTCCTGAGCAATATTCCGACACGGGTGCTCCCGCGGCTTCTGCATGACACAGCGACAACGGTATTCGACGACATGCGGACGCCGAGGCGCGAGACGCGGCAGCATATGCTGATTCGCAGTGTCACCGAGGCGGTGACCGCACTGCGGCAGCGCTTCGGTCCACGAATGGACAGCTGGCGATGGGGCGAAATGCACACGGTAACGCTCAGGCATCCCCTCGGGGAAGTCGCCCCGCTCGACAGGATTTTCAATATCGGACCGATGTCCGTCGGCGGCAATAATACCACGGTGAACAATGGAGAATACAGCTTCGCGCATCCGTACAATGCCGTTGTGGGTCCCTCCATGCGTTTCGTCACCGATATGCACGCCCCCGATTCCAGCTATATCATTATCACCTCGGGACAGTCGGGACAGCCGTTCAGTGATCACTACGCAGACCAGGCAGTGCTCTGGCAAAGCGGCGCCATGCACCGGCTGGTGCTGGACGCCGCCACCGTCCGGCGGTCTCCATGGAAATGCCTCATTCTCCAACCCGGGGAGAAACTGCCATGATAAGCACGCGACTCGAACAGCTGCTCGCTGAGGCCCGGCACTGCACCGTGCTCACCGGCGCGGGCGTGTCTGCCGAAAGTGGCGTACCAACATTTCGTGCGCCGGGGGGACACTGGCGCAATCATGACCCGCAGCAGCTTGCGACCCCGGAAGCCTTTGCAGCCGATGCGCAGCTGGTATGGAGCTGGTATTCGTGGCGCCGCAACACCGTGCGCAGCGTACAGCCCAATGCGGGACACTATGCCCTCGCGGAGATGGCGACGCTTTTTCCCCGCTTCACGCTCGTGACACAGAACGTCGACAACCTGCATGAGCGTGCAGGCAGCCGCGGAGTGCTTGAACTGCACGGCAACATCGAGCATTGCCGCTGCAGCGTCTGCGACGCCCCGTATCATGGCGACAAGGCGCCACCGACCGAGGAGGTGCAGTACTGCAGTTGCGGCGGGGCCATTCGTCCCGGAGTCGTCTGGTTCGGGGAGTCCCTCCCCTCCGATGCACTGTACGCGGCACAGGATGCAGCGAGCGACAGCGATCTTTTCCTCTGTGTGGGTACTTCGGCAGTTGTCTATCCCGCGGCCATGCTGCCGGGGATTGCAAAACAGTCGGGCGCCTACGTCGTGGAAATCAACACCGCACCTTCCGCCCTGGCCCATGACATGCACGAATGCCTGCAGGGCAGCTCGGGCACCGTTCTTCCCATCATTCTTGAAACCCTGCGCCGCCTGCGTGGCAGCGCCTGAGGAGACGCCGTATGCAACGACGCGCAAAAATCATCTGCACCATCGGACCGGCATCGCGTGAAATCGAAGTCCTTCGGAAACTGATCGAAGCCGGCATGGATATCGCGCGGCTTAATTTCTCGCATGCCTCACATGAAGAACATGCGGAAACCATTCGCCGCATTCGCGAGGTCTCCGAGAGTACCGGGACGTCCGTCGCCATTCTGCAGGATTTGCAGGGACCGAAGATCCGCACCGGCAGGGTACCCGAAGGTGGCGTTGAGCTGAAGGACGGTGCGGAGTTCATTATCACGACGAACGAAATCGAGGAAGGCAGCGCCGCGCGTGTCAGCACGACGTATGCCGGACTCCCTGACGATGTCGAGGAAGGACACCGTATCCTGCTCGACGACGGCTACCTGTCGCTCGAAGTCGAGCGCATCGATGGCAGCGACGTGCACACCCGCGTCGTCAAAGGCGGAACGCTGCGGAGCAACAAGGGCATCATCGTCCCTGGCGCATCGATCAGTGCTCCTCCCCTGAGTGAGAAAGACGTCGACGATCTGCGATTCGGCCTGGAAGCCGGGGTCGATGCCGTTGCCCTGTCCTTCGTCCGCTCCGAACGCGACGTCATTGAACTCCGCAGCACCATGAAGGTGTTTGGCCGTTGCGTTCCGATCATTGCGAAAATCGAACGTTACGAAGGCATCGACGATATTGAGGATATCGTCAACGAAGCTGACGGTATCATGGTGGCACGCGGCGACATGGGTGTGGAAATGCCCGCGGAGGAAGTGCCCGTGCTGCAGAAGCACATCATCCAGCGCTGCAACTTTTACGGGAAACCAGTCATCACCGCGACGCAAATGCTCGAATCCATGATACAGCATCCTCGTCCCACACGCGCTGAAGCCAGTGATGTGGCGAATGCGGTGCTCGACGGCACCGACTGCGTCATGCTCAGCGCGGAAACCAGTATCGGGGACTACCCTGTCGAGGCGGTATCATACATGGACCGTATCGTCCGCGCCATTGAGAAAGAGCAACCTCCCTCCCCGCCGGCGCAGAAAGAGATTCCAGAGGACATGCAGCTGAACGTGTCCGATGCCATCGGCCGCGCCAGCTGCGTGATCGCCGGCCAGATCAATGCCGCCGCGATCGTGACACTGACGACTTCAGGCGGCACGGCCCGGGTTATTGCGAAATACCGTCCCAGAGTGCCTATTCTCGCCCTGACCGACAATGCGGATACGCATCGCCAGCTCGCGTTCACCTGGGGCGTCACCCCCGTGCGCATCCCGCCGCTGAGTGAAATCGATTACCAGTTGTCCGCCCTCAAATCGCAGGTACTGGAGTCCGGTCTCGCGAAGCGTGGTGAGTATGTCGTATACAGTGCCGGAAGTCCCTTGCAGAAAAGGGGCTCGACGAATATGTTAGAGGTACATCGCCTGTCATGATGAAAGTACGCCATATGAAGTCAAGCAATTTTCTCCGCACGACAGCCCTCGCCACATTCCTTCTCCTGAGCACCCTGCCGCTCAAGGCGCAGCTCTTTCTCGAGGAACGCGTCATTTTCGCGATCGATACCGTTCCGCAGGTTTCGCAGGTTCTGCAGCTCGGGAAATCGTACCGCATGGATTGTTCGGGCACCTACAGTTTCTGGACCACCCTCCAGGGAGATAGCATCGGACTCGTTGACGCGGCGTATTATCGTGATATCCCGCCCGGAGAATTCGGTTTCCCGGGACTCGCGACTTCCGGCACGAACGGCTTCCTGGTCGACCGCAACCCCATCGCCCCGCGCATTGTGCCTTCGGGTACGAGTCCCACCTACACCTACACCCTGCCGTACACGGGACAGGGTCGCGGAGCGGAGCTGTTCATCGAGGATCATCCGCCTTTCTCCATCGACAGGCATTCCGACAATTCAGGTGCCATTCGCGTACGCATTTACAACGTATCGCCTGAGATCGTGGTCGATTCGTCCGCCATCGATTTCGGGGAAGTCGAACTCGGCGACCGCCGTGACACTGTCATCGTATTCGAGAACGAAGGGTACGGTCCCCTCGTCATCAACGATTTCCTGATCGGGGGCACGGACGCCGCGGAGTTCTCCTACACGGGCGCCGACCGCTACACGCTTCAACCGGGCGAACGCGATTCCGTCGTCGTCAGCTTCCACCCGGGCAGCGTTTTCCCGAAAAGCGGCTTCCTGATGTTCAACACCAACGATTATGATTCACCGGTGGTGACCATTCCCCTCCTCGGTATCGGTGTTACCACGCTGGAAGCCGGCTGCATGAGTACGCTCACCGCACCATCGCAGCGCTACAGCCTCATCCCCGTCACGCTCTTCGCCAATCGGGAAGGCTCGCGTACCACGTCATACGCGTTCGATCTGATGTATGACCGGAGGCTGTTCATTCCCGATCGTATCGAGACTGCCGGCACGCTGAGCGCAGGCTGGCAGGTCGACATGACTGTCGTGCAGCCCGGACACCTGCGCATCACGGCCACGGGCGGCGATACGTTGCGCGGCACGGGCACGCTCTTCAATCTTCGTATTTTCGGGGTCTGGAGCGAACCCCCCGTGAGTCCGCTCGACATCGAGAACCTTGTTTTCAATGCCGGGAATCCCCGATCACGCATCGTGGATGGACAGGTGGAGATCGACAGTCTCTGCAATCAGTACCTGAAGAGTGTGCATGCCATCGGGACGCCGCAGATCAGCAGCAACACACCAAACCCTTTCAACCCTTCCACCTCCATCGCGTGGTCCCTTCCTTCTGCCCAGCATGTGCGCCTGAGCGTCCATGACGCCATGGGCCGCGAAGTCGCCCTCCTCGTCAGTGGCATGCAGTCGCAAGGAGAACACACGTCGACCTTCCATGCCCGCGATCTGCCGTCAGGAAGCTATTTCGTGCGCATGACCACTGCATCGGCGACGCGCATTCACCGAATGCTTTTGCTGCGCTGACAGGCACTAAAGCTTAGTTTTCAAATGATTTCACAGTACGTGAAATTTGTCGCTATATGTTCGGGATATTCGTATCTTTGTGTCTGACTTCGGCGTAGCCGGAAATTCGGCAAAACCGAAGCAGTTCGGCAGAACCGAAACAGGTTCACACGCACACCAGCTAATCATTCCACAACGGAGATCCCTGACTCATGTCAATTGCATCCCAAATGCTCGAGTACTTTCGGCGGAAGTCGAAGGCCGTTCTCGGCGGCGGGGAGAAAGCCATTGAGAAGCAGGTCGCCCTGGGGAAACTGACCGCCCGCGACCGCATCACTACCCTGCTTGACGACACGTCTTTCCATGAATACGATCTTTTCGTCGAGCACAAGTGCAACGATTTCAACATGGACAAGAAGCAGCTTCCCGCCGATGGTGTGATCACCGGCACAGGGAAGATTTCCGGCTTCCCGATCTGCGTATATGCGCAGGATTTTACCGTGGCAGGAGGCTCCCTGGGCCTGATGCACGCGCGGAAAATCACCAAAATCATGGACCACGCGATGAAGCTGGGACTGCCGCTGATCGGCATCAATGACAGTGGCGGCGCCCGCATCCAGGAAGGCGTCAACTCGCTGGCCGGATACGGCGAAATTTTCTTCCGCAACACGCAGGCCTCCGGCGTCATCCCACAGATTTCTGTCATCCTCGGCCCCTGCGCCGGTGGTGCGGTCTACAGTCCGGCACTCACCGATTTCGTCTTCGTCGTCGACAATATTTCCAAGATGTTCATCACCGGTCCGGAAGTCATCAAGACCGTTCTCGGTGAAGAGATTTCCATGGAAGATCTCGGTGGCGCCCGCGTACAGACGGAAGTTTCCGGTAACGCGCACTTCTTTGCACGCACCGAGGAAGAGTGTTTCGAGCAGATCAAAAAGCTCGTCACCTTCATTCCCTGGAACAACCGCAAACGTCCGGATACCTTCCCGCCGAAACCGCCGAAAGCGGAATTCGACATCACGAACATCATCCCGGTCAATCCCCGCCAGCCCTACGATGTGCGTGACATTATTCGCGCCGCCTGTGACGACTCCGATTTCTTTGAAATCCAGGAGCACTGGGCAGCAAACATCGTGATCGGTTTCGCGCGTTTGAATGGCGAAACCGTCGGTATTGTCGGCAATCAGCCACTGGTGCTGGCCGGCGTGCTGGATGTGGATTCCTCCGACAAGGCCGCACGCTTCATCCGCTTCTGCGATGCGTTCAACATCCCGCTCATTACCTTCGTCGATCTCCCGGGATATCTGCCCGGCGCTGACCAGGAGCATGCCGGCGTCATCCGGCACGGAGCGAAGATCCTGTACGCCTACAGCGAAGCCACCGTGCCCAAGGTCACCGTCATCCTTCGCAAGGCGTATGGCGGCGGATACATCGCCATGTGTTCACGTCATCTGGGCGCGGATTTCGTCTTCGCCTGGCCGAGCGCTGAAATTGCGGTCATGGGTCCCGAAGGCGCGGCGAACATCATTTTCCGCAATGAAATCGCCAAGGCTGACGATCCCGACGCCATGCGGCAGCAGAAAGTGCTCGAATACACCGAGAAATTCGCAAATCCGTATATCGCGGCCGCCAACGGACACGTGGATGCCGTCATCGGACCGGAAGAGACACGCGAATTCCTGATCCACGCGATTGAAATTTCCCGGTCGAAGACGGAAATTCGTCCAGAACGAAAGCACGGCATTCCGCCGTTTTAGCCATGAGCGAAGAGAAAAAAACACAGCGTCTCGTCATCGACGACACGCCCTACGAAACCCGCTTTACGCGGAAATTCGAGCAGCGTAAACCCTGGCAGCCGGCCAATCCCCGGCTTGTACTCGCTTTCATTCCCGGCACCATTGTCGACATCCAGGTACGTGTGGGACAACAAGTGCGCTGGGGCGACAGCCTGCTCGTGCTCGAGGCGATGAAGATGAGAAATGATGTCACTGCCGCGGAGGACGCCATCGTGAAAAGCGTACACGTAAAAAAAGGCGACCGTGTGATGAAAAATCAGTTGCTAATCGAGTTCGAATGATGTATATTTGATCTCCCTCCCTCCCCCCATGGGCTGTCCGCATTTTTCGCGGGCGGCCCATTTTTTTTGCTCCTCCCTGTGAAAAAACGTCAAAGCACAAGAGAAATACTTCTATACCATTTCATGGCAACAACTTACACGATTCCGCCCACCTCGGTTCTCTGCTGTGCAATAATGATACGCAGGGGACATACAGAGAAAGATATGTTGCTTTTTTCATCACTTTCTGCAATTTTACTGGCAGTTCACCTGTTCAATCTCGTCCATCTTCCATGTATCAATTGTTCTCTTCATTTTTCCGCCGCTTGCATACCCGTCATCTGCTCATCGCCGCACTTCTCGTACTCGCGGCCTGTTCCGATGATGATGGTGTGGATCCGATCGTCACGCCTCCCGGCATCCCCGAAATCGAGCAGCGTGTGCATACGTTGATCAACGAATACCGGCAGGAGAAGGGGCTCAGTCCACTGACGCTGCACAACGTCCTCACCACACAGGCGCGCAACCACAGCCGCGACATGGCCGACGGCACGGTGCCGTTCAGTCACGACGGGTTCGATGCACGCGTCACCGCAATCAAGGCGCAAATCAACATCAGCTCTGCGGCTGAGAACGTGGCAATGAACTCCGGGTACAGCGATCCTGCCAAGATCTCATTCGACGGCTGGATCAAGAGCGATGGACACAGAACGAATATTGAAGGAGATTACGATCTGACAGGGATAGGCGTTTCGCAGTCATCCAGCGGAGCGTACTACCTGACGCAGATGTTCGCCAAAAGCCGCTGATCTCCCAACCGTCCCTTCACGGGACGAAGTAAAAAAAAGAGCCGTCATGCCTGCGCCCCGCTTCTGCGGAGGCAAATCATGACGGCTCAGTCATTTCTGCGCAGCAACATCCGTAGCTGTGTTCTTATCCCGGCGTTGCTGTGATCTTATCTGGTCATCACGTAGCCGCTCGCTGCTTCGTCATCCGTATGAGCGTGCGGCACGTGCAACGAGCAGTTG
This sequence comes from bacterium, assembly GCA_020444325.1. NCBI lineage: Bacteria > bacterium. The sequence goes on along the minus strand of JAHLLD010000004.1, from coordinate 299,230 downwards.
CGAAATTACTTTTTCGCCTTGGCTGCTGACGTTGTCTTTGCTGTCGGACGCTTCTGGCCCTGGTTTTCGAGGCCGAGTGCCTTGGCTACCGTGATGCCGATGACGGCGGGGTTTTCCACAACGTGGATGCCGGCTTTTTTCATCGCCTTCATTTTATCGGCGGCCGTACCCTTGCCACCGGCGATGATGGCGCCTGCGTGTCCCATGCGACGGCCCGGAGGAGCTGTGCGTCCCGCAATAAAGCCGACGACGGGCTTTGTCATATTCTTCTTGACCCATGCGGCGGCTTCTTCTTCAGCGGTGCCACCGATTTCGCCGATCATGACCACGGCGTCGGTGTCGGGATCCTCATTGAACAATGCAAGCGCGTCGACGAACTGCGTGCCGATCACCGGATCGCCCCCGATGCCGATACAGGTCGACTGTCCGATTCCGAGCATGGTCAGCTGATTGACCGCCTCGTAGGTGAGTGTACCACTGCGGGAAATCACGCCGACATGCCCTTTCTTGTGAATGAAACCAGGCATGATACCGACTTTGGCCTTTCCCGGTGAGATGACACCAGGACAGTTCGGACCGACAAGACGCACACCGCGCTGCTGGACGAAGTCATAAGCCTGCACCATGTCGCGGGTCGGAATGCCCTCGGTAATACAGACAATCAGTGCCACACCGGCATCCGCAGCTTCCATAATGGCATCTGCTGCAGCGAACGGCGGGACGAAGATCACCGAGACGTCTGCCTTTGTTTTCGCCACCGCGTCCTTGACAGTGTTGAATACGGGCACGCCCAGATGTTCGGTGCCACCCTTCCCGGGAGTCACGCCGCCCACAACCTTCGTACCGTAATCAATCATCTGCTGGGCATGAAAACTGCCTTCCGAGCCCGTCAGACCCTGAACGATAACGCGGCTTTTCTTGTCAATCAAAACACTCATGCTCTTTCTCCACGCACTCAGATAAAGGGAACGATTTTCTGCTAATCTGCAAGATTTACAAAGCTAGTGATTTCAGGCAGATGAAACAAACAGCGGAAGATTCCGGAGTATTGTGTATGTTTCACCTGACGGTAATGTTCACGCGAGTGCTGGAGCAAGATATGGACGACATGCGGAAGGAATTACTGGCTGCCCTCGGGTATTCCAACAAGGCGATTCGGATGCTCGACGAGGAATTGCATTACGGTGAGCTGAAGAATCCAACAGTTCATGTCAAACATCAGGCGGGCTGCGGCGACATCCTTTTCCTCGATCTGGAAATCGAGGAAGACCGTATTCGCGATGCGGCATTTCGTTTCGTGGGGTGTTCAGGCCTGCAGGCATCGGCTTCGGGACTGACGGAAATGATTATCGGCAGACCTGTCAGCGAGATCGAGCACCTGCAGATGCAGGATATCGTCGAATGGCTCGAAGGGATTCCGGAAAACAAGTACGAGTGCGCCGAATCCGCAAGCATCACCCTGCACAAGGCGCTGGACCTCTGGCGGACACAGCAAGGATCTCCGGCGGGACAGCCGGGGTCTCCAGCGGAACAGCCGGCGGCGGCAAACTGAGGCCAACCGTTACGAACTGATGGTTTTCGTTACAAACTGATGGTGATAGTCACGGCGAGTGCGGCACCGACGAGAACCTGTGCGATCAGCGCATCCCCGGCAATCGCTTTGTCGGGATCCATGCCCTGCGCGATGCCCACGGGTGTCCAGCTCGCCCACTTGACATGATTGGCATTCACCTCGCGATTGAAAGTACCGCGGGTTCGCCAGCTTCCCCCGACATTGAAGAGTTCCGTATAGCCGTAGAACAGGGCATCGAGTCCCCAGGTCCACCACACGAGATTGAATGCGATGGCAGTAGGGAGCCCGACCTTCTCGTACAACAGCCAGCTCACCCCGATCTGTGTCAGTCCCTGAACCACCCTGTAAATCGGTGTGGTCACGTCGTTGTCACGTACAAGGTTGAATCCCACGTAGTCGAACAGGCCCATGCCGAGAGCCGCACCGGCGAGGTACAGGAGCTTCTCCCCTGCCGTGGGTTGAAGCTGCGCGGTGAGACTGTCGGTGGCAGCATCGCCATGCTCGGTTGGCGTCTTCAGACTGGCGCCGGGAATGGATCCAGGGTTTGGAGTCAGGCGGTACTGTGCCGCCATGGGATGCATCAGAAACAGGAACAGCAGCGGAAAAACGTAACCTACGCGCATCGGCACACTCGCTGTGAACATGTGGTTTGTGAAGACAGACGCTATCCGCGCCTCGGGAATGCGATACATACGAAACGGCACTCAGCCATGCATGCGTGCCTCGTTGGGGAGTCCGCGGATGATTTCCGCCTCATGGTCGAGGAAGGCGTCGAAACGCGCATCCACTTCATCAGGAGAGAAATATTCACGGGCGAGGTTCATGAACATGGCGTAGTGGCGTGCTTCCGAGGGCATCAGCTCCTCGAACAGGGTACGCACATTACCCTCGGGAAGGGCATCTATCAACAATTGGAATCGTTCGCAGGATCGTGCTTCAATGAGTGCGGCAACGATGAGGGCGTCGAGCAGACGGGCTGGTTCCTCACCTCGCGCGTGTGCGAGCAGCGCATTTACGTAGGGATCGGGAGTGTCGCGCTGCAGGATTTCCCCGCGCGCCTTGACCAGCTCCATCACCTGTGCGAAGTGCTCGAGTTCTTCCTGCGCATGGGCTATCATGTGATCGACCATTTCCGTGCGGTCGGGATAGCGGTTGACGAAACTCAGCGCGGTCACGGCAGCTTTCTTTTCGCAATGCACATGATCGCTGAGCAGCGTGGTGAGGTCGGCGACGGCCGCAGGGGCCCAGGCATCATTACTTTCGCAGCGCAGGTTCAGCATGGCAATCAGGTCTTCAGCTGTTTTTTCTTGGCGGCGGGAAAGAGAATGTTATTGAGGATCAACCGGTAGCCCGGCGAATTCTTATGCAGCTTCAGGTCTGTCGGCGGATCACCCACGCGATGCTGGTAATCCTCCGGGTCATGTCCCCCGTACCAGGTAAACGTACCACGTCCGTAATTGCCGTGCAGGTATTTCACTTCGTTGGTCCCATCTTTCTGGGCGAGGATGGTGATGGACTTCTTGATCAGCTTCTTGTTGAAGGCCGTCGTTTGTCCGAGGAAACCCGCGATCACGTTCACATGGTCCTGCGTCAGCATGGTGGGCACGGGATCGTATTTCGCAGAGAAATCGAAGAGGGTGAAATAATCGTTGTCGGGACGTCCCCCGAACGCAGGCGTCATATCGATGTCGCTGTACTCGTACTCGTACGGGTTTTTCACCAGCGTAAAATTCTCAAATGCGAAGGTGCGGTCGAACTCCAGTTTTTCCTGGCAGTCTGGATCGGGAGCATCGCCGTCGAACATGACGTCACAGATGTCCGTATGTTCCGCCGCCAGGGCAATATCAAAGGTGTCCGTCGCCGAGCACATCGCGAACATGAATCCCCCGCCGCCCACGTACTTCTTGATCGTACGGGCAACGGCTTTCTTCAGTTCTGACACCTTCTTGAACCCGAGACGTTTGGCCATGGCCTCGTTGATCGCCACCTGCTGGATGTACCATGGATAGGTGCTGAACTGGCCATAGAACTTTCCGTACTGTCCCGAGAAATCTTCATGATGTAGATGCAGCCAGTCGTACTCATCCAGCTTGCCGGCGATGACTTCTTCATCCCATAGCTTGTCATACGGCACCTCTGCATATTCGAGCGCGAGCGTCACGGCGTCATCCCATGGCTGGAAATTGGGCGGCACGTACACCGCAATTTTCGGTGCCTTTTCGAGGCGCATCACTTCCATGTTGGCATCGGGACTCTCCACTTCCGCGATTATCGAAGAAGCGGTGCTGCCGCTGATGGTTTTGAACGACACCCCGCGAATGCGGCATTCCGATTCGATGAAGGGGTAGTACGGCATCAGGAAACTGCCGCTTTTATAGTTGAGCAGCCAGTCTACTTCCACGCCGCGCGTGAGGACCCAGTAGACGATGCCATACGCTTTCAGGTGATCGGTTTGATGCAGATCCATCTCGATGAGAATATTCTGCTGTGCGCGCAATGGCGAAGCGGCAGCGGCAGCGAAGAGAAGGATCAGAACCAGTCGTTTCATCAGGATTGTACCTTCCGTAATTCTAGAATGCGTTCCCGCGCCTGCGGGACAAACTGCGAGTAAGGATAGTCATTGAGCAATTGTTCATATAACTCGAGAGCACGGGCGTTGTTGCCGAGTTTCTCCTCATTGAGACGCGCAAGACCGATGATACCACGGTCACGCAGAAAGCTCTCCGTTCGTGTCGCGAGGAAATTCCCATAACTCTCCGCGGCACCTGCGGTATCACCCGTCCTTTCTTCCAGTTCGGCTTTTTTGAGCCAGGCCAAGTCCACAATGTCATGTGTCGGAAACTCTGCAATCAGGTCAGCGGCCTGCGCAGCGGCTTCGGAATACTTTTTCTGCCGTTCGAGGAAAAGAACGCGTGCGTAACGCTGCAGCGGCAATTCGCCTGGATCGCTGTACTGCGCGATGAGCGCGGTGAGATCGAGCGCATCATTCGCAATGTCGGTGTCGACTTCTTCCATTAACGGACCAAGCAGCACGGTCACCGTGTCGAAGCGCCCCGCGAAGAAATACGCTTCGGCAATCTTGTACTGCAATTTCCGCCGCGTAGCTTCTTCTATCTGACGGGAAGGCAGCACGGCGTTGTACTGTTCGAGTGCCGCGTCGATGTCACCGCGTGCCAGTTGGATGTCTCCGATCAGAATATCCGCATCGGCCTTCCCGAAATGATTACGGCGGGATTCCGAGATATCCTTGAGTATTTCGAGTGCACCGTCGGTATCGCCAAAGCGCTCGAACTTGATCAGTCCGATACGATACAACGCTTCGCTCGCCATAGGCTGTCCGGGATACTTCTCCGCGACATCCTCATATAGCGTGATGGCACCCTGATATGAAGACACCGATTCGGTGCTCGGATAATTTGTTGTTGAAGGAGTGAGGGCGTCCGGCATTCCCTCTGTTGCGTACAATTCCTCAATGCTCCGTGCGTGCTGAAATTCCGCCTGCGGCAGATAGGTTGCATCGGGATGTTCGTTGACAACGTCCTTGAATGCGCGCGCGGCTTCACGATAAGCCTTGTCGTTAAAAGCACGCGACGCGAATTTCAGAATCTCCATTCCTCCCGCGTGCTTGATGCGGTCAAGATCACGATACACCTGATAGGCCGAAGCGTAGTCTTTGCGTTCCATGTACAGCCAGGCGAGGAGATAGCGGAGCGACTCGCTTGAAGGATATTCATCGGCTTGCTCGCGCGCGCGTCGCACGGCAGCGTCCAGTGCTTCCGGGATTTCGGAGTACATCGAGAGCTGCTGCTGAATCTGGAAAAGCGACTGTGGCACTGCGCGCAGATAGCCGAGGTACTCATCCATCGCACCGTCGAAGTCCATCGCCATCGCACTGGCGCGGGCGATTTCAAAGGCGAACAGCTGCGGTGATCCCAGGGCTTCCCTGCCGCGCTTCAGATAACTGATACCCTTCTCGTACTCCCGCGCGTTCAGACACTGGTCAGCGACCAGCGAATACACCTGTCCGTTCTTCGTATTCAGACTGATAGCGTATTCCCAGTCGGCTTCCGCGCTGTCGCTTTCACCGCGCTGCATGAAAATGCCGCCCCGGTATACCCAGAGCTGGAATTCCTTCGGCTGCAGCTGCATGCGCTCGGTGAGGAGCTGCCGCACGTCCTCAAGGCGCTTGAGTGCGGTGAGGGTGCGGCGGAGTCCTTCAAAATACGTGCTGTTCTGCGGGTTGCTCCGCGAAAGGTCCTGGTAATATCGAAGGGCGTCCTCGTAGCGTCCCGCCTGCTCATAGGTCTGCGCTAGCCGCAGCGTGTTGCGCTCATCAGCTGCCTGCGCATGCGCGACCTGCTGTGCGAGGGGACAGAGGAAAAGGAAAAGAACTATGTATTTCATCATGGTATGGCCATGCTCTCGTATACGTCAACGTATCTGTTAATTATAGGAAGAAAAGCAGAGTCGACACAATGAGTACTCTCGAATTCACCTGACTTGTTTTCGCTTCCATCCTGTTTCCTGTACACGCTGTCAGGTATCCGGTCAGTCAGTCCATTCCATTCACAGCGGAAAAACGCATTTTTTACACCTTTCGCGGCACCCCGGACCCCTCCGCGGTGTTCCATAGGGAAGCCAGGGCACGCGCAACGCTGTTGCGCAGGGTGCAGGCAGTGCTTAACTTGTTGGTTTGTATATGCGTAACGGAAAAAACATACTGGCAGTATTCGGGTCCACGGGCTCCATCGGGTGTAATACGCTCGAGGTGCTGCGTCGTCATCCCGACCACTTCCAGTTGCGTTACCTTACGGCCAACAGTAACGCGGAACTGCTCATCGCCCAGGTGAAAGAATTTCGTCCCTCTGCCGTGGTAGTCACGGATCCGGCAGCGGAAGCGCTCGTTCGCCAGCAGGTCGGAGACATCACTGAAGTCCTCGGTGGAGAGAACGCCCTGACGGAGCTTGCTGCGCGTGATGACTACGACACCATGGTAAGCAGCCTGGTGGGGTTTGCCGGACTGCTCCCCACCGTGGCGGCCATGCGCAGCGGGAAGAACATTGCGCTGGCGAACAAGGAAACGCTGGTGGTTGCCGGCGAACTGATTACATCGCTGCAAAAGCAGCATGACGTCGCACTGCTCCCCATCGACAGCGAGCACAGCGCCATCCTGCAGTGCATCACCGGTGAGCCCGCACATGGCGTCGCACGCATCCTGCTCACGGCCAGTGGGGGACCCTTCCGGGGCAAGCGTCTTGAAGAACTTGCGGACGTCACTCCCGCTGCCGCGCTGAAGCATCCGAACTGGAGCATGGGCAGCAAGATCACCATTGACTCCGCCACGATGATGAATAAAGGATTGGAAGTCATCGAGGCGCACTGGCTGTTCGGCGTGGATCCCGAGCACATTGATGTCGTCGTACATCCGCAGAGCATTATTCATTCGATGGTGGAATTCAGCGACGGATCGGTCAAGGCACAGCTTGGCGTCCCAGACATGAAAATCCCCATTCACTATGCCCTGACCTGGCCTGATCGACTGGCTGCCGATTACGAGCGCCTCGATATCACGCAGGTCGGAACACTGACCTTTGAGGAGCCGGACCTGGAGACCTTCTCCTGTCTGCGCCTCGCTTACGCCGCATTGCGCGAAGGTGGCACGGCCCCGGCCTGCCTGAACGCCGCAAACGAAGTGGCCGTCGCGGCCTTCCTGCGTGAAGAGCTTTCGTTCCCGGGCATCGCCCGGGTGATCGAGGAAAGCCTCCAGCAGGTGGAAACACGCGCGGTGCGTGACGTCGAAACCGTCGTCGAAGTCGACCGCGAGACGCGCCGTGTGGCGCAGCAATTGCTCACTCTCTCTGAAAGCCTGACATAAACGATCCGGACAGCAACGTTACATGGACGCACTCGGTAGCATTTTCAGCCAGATTTTTTACTTCATCATCATCATCGGCGTGCTGGTGCTGATTCACGAACTCGGTCACTTTCTCGCGGCCAAGGCCTTCGGGATGCGCGTCGAGCGCTTCTCCATCGGCTTTCCCCCGCGTGCGTTCGGCAAGCAGATCGGTGAAACCGACTACTGCGTGTCGTGGCTGCCCATTGGCGGCTACGTCAAGATTTCCGGGATGATCGACGAGAGCATGGACACCGAACATCTCGACCAGCCACCCGAACCCTGGGAATTCCGTGCGAAACCCGTGTGGCAGCGCATCATCGTCATCACCGCAGGTGTGATCATGAACATCCTGCTCGCCATCGCCATTTTCTGGGGATTGAACCTCGCGCAGGGCGTGCAGCATCATCTCGTGACCACAGTCGGCTACGTGCAGGAAGGCAGCGTGGCGGCGGAATACGGACTGCAGCCCGAAGATCACATCCTGCGCATCAACGGCGAGGACGTCGAGACCTGGGAAGCCATTCGTGAGGGCGTGCTGTATTCGCAGCTGTCCGGCGATCTCACCATCACGGTGCAGCGCGGACCGCAGACCATCGACCTGTTCATCCCAAAGAAAAAACTTGAAGGTGTGGGCAGCGGTGATTTCGGTTTCAGTCCCGAAGGTGCAGAGACATTCATCGGCGCCGTCGAACCCGGACTCCCTGCCTCGCGTGAGGGATTGCAGGAAGGCGACATCTTCGCCTCCATCAATGACGTCCCCATCCACACCCCGAACGACGTGATCCGCATGGTCAGTGCGAGTCCCGAGGAGGCCATTCGTGTCGTCTGGCTGCGTGACGGCAAACGCATGCAGGCCATGGTCACTCCCACCGAGAACGGCAAGATCGGCATCATGCCCGTCGCGCGTATTCCCGGTGAAGTGGAAACAGTGCGCTACGGGGTGTTTGAAGCGCTTGCGGTTGGTGTGAAGGGACTGGTACGGGTGACGGACATTTTCCTCACCAACATCTGGCACATCATTATCGGCGAGGCGAGCTTCAAGCAGAGCATCGGAGGTCCCGTCAAGATTGCCGAGATGGCCGCGCAGTCGGCCGAGGCAGGCATTTACAGCTTCCTCAGTCTGATGGCACTGCTGAGTATCAGTCTCGCGATCATCAACATCTTCCCTATCCCGGCACTGGACGGCGGGCACCTCATCTTCCTGATTTTTGAAGGACTCTTCCGCCGCGAAGTACCGAACAAGATCAAGATCGCGCTGCAGCAGGCGGGAATGGTGCTGCTGCTGGCGCTGATGGTGTTCGTGATCTACAACGACATTTTCTGAGTCGGGAACAACTCGATTTCCGCTTTGCAGAGGAAATGAAAATGGCCGCCTTGTGCGGCCATTTTCCGTATGGTGGGAGCCCTTGTGGTGGGAGCGTACGAGATGGAAGTGTACGCACTATGTGCGGCTACGCAGCAGAAGCTCTACGCAGCAGAAGCGCCATTCAGCGGAAGCGCTACTTCTCTCCGTAATTTTTCAGGTAATGCGACAGGGCCATGAATCCGCCCACAATCTGCTCATTGCGCACCCGCACACCGTCGGGCACGTTGAGTTCCTGCGGCGTGAAGTTCCAGATGGCAATCACCCCGGCCTTGACGGCGATATCCGTCAGCTCCTGCGCCGCCGTCTTGGGCACGGTGAGAATGACCAGCTTGATTTTGTGTTTCTGAATCATTGAAGCGAGACGGAAAATCGAAACGACCTCATGGGAGCCGATCATCGAACCGATGCGATCGGGATCGTTGTCGAGCACACCGACAATTTTGAGTCCATACTGTTCAAATCCCACGTAGGTCGCGAGTGCGGTTCCGAGATGTCCCGCTCCAACGACGAGGGCTTCGGTGACCTCCTGCAGTCCGAGGAATTCCTCAATCCGCAGGCGCAGCGCCGAGATGCTGTATCCCTGATTCTGTTTTCCACGAATCTGCAGATCCGCCATATCCTTGCGGACAAGGGTTTCGTTGATCTCGAGAATCTCACTGAGTTCGCGGGAGGAGATGTATTCTCTGCCGAGTCCCTCATACGCAGACAGTATCTGGTGGTATCGGGGCAGTCGGCGAAAGGCGGCTTTGGAAATGCTATCCATACCGGCACCTGTAATTCGATGGGGAAAAGAAATTCAGACGACCAATCAGCTGTCGCGTCTCATACCGGGCGCAGACGGTGACTTATCATCCCAGAGCGAATTGCATATGACAACAATTTCACGAAAAAAATAGTCCGTAGCCGGATGGAATACAAGTTTTCCATGCCGCAAACGTGGAATTCCCTCACATCCCACGGTGGTCATTCGCTCGCGCACAGGCAGGATGCGCATGCGCATTTGAGGCAGTACTGCGTATGCAGTTCAATCATGCCCTGCTGATCCGTGGCGTCTGCGCACCGGCGATCAAACGCCTTTTCAAGCGCGAGGGTATGGCGGTTCGGCGCTGCGGGTGCGGCGTTAAAATAGAGTTCCATTGCTCGGTGCTCCATTTCTTCATCCCCCATCCACCGTCCATACAGGTGCAGTATTGGAGCAAGAACATTAACCATATGCTCAAAGCAGCGGTCGCGACCGGGACGCTCGCCTGTGGCTTGCACGGTGAACAGCGGCTGCCATTCAAAGGACCGCAGTTTCCTTTCCTTCAGCAGCGTCAGGCAGCGGCGCCACCAGTCGCGTTGATCGACCTGAACGCACCATGCGGAGAACCAGCGCAGGCGGCTGTGGATACGGTTGTTGGGACGCACACGTGAATTGCGCCAGATGTGCGGGGCGATCATGGCATCCACTTCCCCTTCCTGCAACCCTGCGATCTGTGCAAAGCGGTTGAAGCGTTCGTCGTCCCCGAGCAGCACCGCTTCCTCAAGCGGCAGCCTGTGTGCAAGCATCGCCGTCTCTTCCTCATTCCCACCATACCCGGTCGCCCGCGCCACGGCTTCATAGAGCAGTTGACGCCACACCCGTTTCCCTTCAGCTTCGTCCACCTGCTGCGCTTCGTCTGCGAGTTCGAGCAGGCGCTCCTCGAGACGGAGACATTTGCGCGCGAAACGCTCCGCTGCCGTGAGCGTGAGCATCGCCGCCGCAAGCGAAGGATGCGGTGTATGTGTGGATGCGGCGCAGGGGAACGGATGCATTCGCCTTCGTAGGTCGGACCAGGCCGATCTGAGGGGCTCTCCCATTTCCCTGGCCAGAATCAGCAGCGGCGGCATTCCACTCGCGCGCTGTCCGGGTGTTTCCGCATACATGCACACATGCAGCACCACCTGCCGGTAGCGGATGTCATCCGTGTGTCCGTGCCGCTTCCAGTCCCCTTCCCGCGTGTGCACCTCGATCGCGCCCCTGATGAGCCTGTCGTCAATAACGACTGTTGCATCGAGAAAGTCGGGTCCGTCATACCGGTTCCGCTTCCCCGCATCGATGACGCGCAGCGTCCTTCCGTCCCGCAACCGAAAGCGCCTTTCCGGCTGCAGCTCCCGCAGCCACAGTGCAATCACCTGCTCCTCCGGAACATGCGGCTGCCTCTCCCGCACCACGCCGCGCTCCGAATTATGCAGAAACTGCATAAAAACACCGCCATTTTTATGCAGAATGTGCATAAAACGCAGTTCACCCCGTCTCAGGGACATCATAAACGCAGAATAATCCAACATCTGAGCGCTCCCTACGCTTTTGTCTGTGGAAATACAACGTCAAGACTATCAGACCGGTTCCTGCTAAATGTCAGCGTTTCGCTGACAGCGGCAGTGCCTTCACTTCGTTCGGCACGCGAATCCCCGATGCAATTGGGGATGAGCTCCAGCGTTCCGCGAAGCGGAACTCCAGCGTGGCGAAGCCACTCCAGCGCGCCGACAGGCGCTCACGCGTTCCGCGAAGCGGAACTCAAGCGTGGCGAAGCCACTCAAGCGCGAGTCCACGCGAAGCGGGACGAGCTCACGCGTGGCGAAGCCACTCAGGCGCGAGTCCACGCGAAGCGGGACGAGCTCACGCGTGGCGAAGCCACTCAAGCGCGAGTCCACGCGAAGTGGGACGAGCTCACGCGTGGCGAAGCCACTCAAGCGCGAGTCCACGCGAAGCGGGACGAGCTCACGCGTGGCGAAGCCACTCAAGCGCCGCGCAAAGCGGCTATATACTCGGAGTAATCCCCCGACTTGAACACGGCTGAGCCGGACACCAGGATATCCGCGCCGGACTGCTGAAGTGCCTGGGTGTTGTCGCGGGTGACACCGCCGTCGACTTCGATGCGGAGGTCCGTGAGTCCACGTTCGTTGGCCATGAGGCGCAGTTCATTGATTTTCTCGAGTGCCTGCGGAATGAACTGCTGTCCCCCGAAACCGGGATTCACACTCATGATGAGCACGAGTTCGATGTCGTCGAGAATATCCTTGAGCAGCGCGACGGGTGTGGCGGGATTGATGCTCACACCGGCATCGGCATCCAGCGCGTGGATGGCCTGGACGGTGCGATGGAGGTGGGGACAGGCTTCCCAGTGCACGGTGAGGATGTCTGCACCTGCCTTGCGGAAGGACTCGAGGTAGCGGTCGGGATCGGTGATCATGAGGTGGACGTCAAGCGGTTTCTTCGCATGGCGATGAATGGCGTCGACGATGAGGGGACCAATGGTAATATTCGGCACGAAATGGCCGTCCATCACATCCACATGCAGGAGGTCCGCTCCCGCTTCCTCGATGGCATGCACTTCTTCGGCGATGCGCGCGAAGTCGCAGGAAAGGAGGGACGGAGCAATCAGGGGTTTTTCATCAGGGATATATCTCATTGCTTCTCCTCTGCGATGCGTGTGAAATGCAGTTTGTACGCGGGTTTGCCCGACCGCTCAGCGAATTCCTCGCTGCGGATGGTCTGTTTCTGCCCGGGCCGTTCGAGACTGATGGCATCGAGATACAGTGTATCTCCGGCCAGATGCAGCATGTATGTATTTACACTGCCTCCATCTCCCGGCAGCGTGCGTACACGCACGCTGTCGCCATTGACTTCAAAGCGGCATTCGCCCTCGCCCGAGAGTCCTTCCTGTCCAATGAAGGCCTTGTCCTCCTCCGCAAAGCGCAGCAGATTCCCATCGCCGTTTTTCCAATTTCCCCTCAGCGAATCTTCCACCGAGGGTCCCCCGCACGCCGGGAGAATACAGAGCGAGAGCAGCAGTGCTGCTGCAGCGAAAATGCGTGTGTGCGTCATGACGCTATCTCCTTGACGGCTTTGGGAGGATGCGCATCGGCAAATGCAGTGACCGCGCCTGCGATACCGTCGAGGTCAATCATGTCGATGCATTCGAGATTGTAGGGACAACTGCGCTTCCAGCAGGGTGCGCAGAAGAGTCCTTCAGGAATAAACTTCTCTCCTCTCCCGTAAAGATCGATTTCCTCCCAGCAGGACAGACCAAACCAGACCAGCACATGCTTGCGGAGGGCGATCGCCAGGTGCATGCCGAAACTGTCGCCCGTAACCACGACATCGGCCAGGTTTTCGTAACAGATGCCCCGGCGCAATCCCTCTTCCGTGGGAGTAGACACGAGGCGTCCCTCGTCGCGCAGATGGGACAGCTGTGCGGCGATTTCTGCATTCCTGCCGGTATCCTGTGGTCCCCCGAGCAGCAGGAAGGTCAGCCGCTCGTCCTCCGAAAGCTTCCGGATGAGTGCCACATGCTGCCCGACGGTCATTTTTTTGTTGGGAAAAAGCTCCGAACAACCGGTGTTGAAGCCGACCACCACGCGTCCCTCAAGCTTCAAGGCCTCCCGCTGTTTCTGGCAGAAGGCTTTTTCCTCCTCACTCAGCGTGAGGATATACTCATCACCTTCGTACGGCAGCCCCCAGCTCTCTGCGAGAATATCCTGTCCAGTACGCCGATTTTTACGGAATTTCAGTTCATCGTCAATTCCCATGCGGAAATTGTACTCCGCCTCCGGATTCGCCGGTACGATCTGTCCCTTTTCCGATATCGTAAAACCACGCAGTTCCCCGGCATCGAGCGAAGCGGTGAATGCGCATGCATCCAGGCTTTTATCGGCGTTGAGTACGAGGTCGAAATGCTGCTGCTGCAGGATCATGCGACTGACATCGTCCCATACGAACACCCGGTCGATGAGCTGATTGTCATCGAGCAACCGTACGGCGTTGCCACGTGTAATCCAGAATACCTGGCTCTCCGGCCAGGTGCGCTTGATCCCCGCCAGCTGTGCCGTGCTCATCACCACATCGCCCATGGCATCCAGATTCACGATCAGCACGCGCATCCCGATCGGATCGCGTTTCTGGCACTCCTCACTGCAATCCACGCCCTGGAAGCAGGGTTTGTACCCGTTAAAATGTTTACAATCGACGCCGCTTTTGTCTATCCGCATGCTCTCAGCTGATTTGTGATCTCATGTACTAATGTACAACCCTCGCGGCTTTTATAGAACGTCGTTTCTCCGCTGGCGCGGAGAGGCGTTTCTCCCCGCTGCGCGGGGAGAGGATTCTCCACCGCTGGCGCGGTGGAGTTCTTTGCTCTCCCGACAGGGAGAAATACCTGGTCCCCGCTCCGCGGGGAGCAAACACCTCTCCGCGAAGCGGAGAAAATCCTTCCCCGCGCGACAGCGTGGGGAAAAGAACGCTCCCCTCCGCGCAAGCGGAGGGGAGCAATTACCTGAATTTCTTCTTATATTTAAAGATTGTGATATGTCAAAGAAATCCATGCGCATAGAATCATGACGAGAAAAACGACACAATGGGCCCTGATACTGGGAGTGAGTTCCGGTTTCGGAGCAGCGGCCGCACGGGAACTGGCGCGTCACGGATATCATATCCTTGGCGTGCATCTCGATCGGCAGGCAACCATGCCCGCGGTGAAGCAACTGATCTCGGATATCGAGAGTTGCGGACAGAAGGCGGTATTCCACAACATGAACGCGGCGGATGAGCACAAACGGCATGCGATGCTCGACAATTTCATCGAGACGTATCATCACGATGGACGCGCGGAGATCAAGGTGCTGATGCACTCGCTCGCCTTTGGCACACTGCGTCCGCTCGTGGGACGCAACGAAGCCGAGATGATGAAGAAGGCGCAGCTCGAGATGACGCTCGACGTCATGGCCAATTCGCTCGTGTACTGGACGCAGGATACGGTGCGGAGGGGACTGCTGGGGCACGGTGCCCGCATTTTTGCGATGACCAGCGATGGGGCCAACCTCAATCTCCCGTTCTACGGAGCCGTCTCTGCCGCGAAAGCAGCACTGGAATCGTATGTGCGTCAGCTGGCCATCGAACTCGGTCCGCGGGGCATCACCGTCAACGCGCTGCTCGCCGGTGTCACCGACACGCCCGCGCTGAGCAAGATTCCCGGTGCACGGAATATGCTGTACGCCGCCGTCGCCAAGAATCCCTTTGCCCGCGCAACCGTGCCTGAGGATGTGGGAAAAGCCATGATCGCCCTGCTGCAGAACGGCACGGAGTTCATCAACGGCAACACCATCGGCGTGGACGGCGGAGAAAGTAAAATCAGTTATGTCGGTCAGAAGTCGCCGTATCAGTACGCCGACCTCAACCTGCTCAATGAAAGTTCCTGGGATCCCACTGACGTCTCGTGACGCAAACCATATACACTATCCCACCACTAACTGCTCAACCATATGAACCTTTTCCAATTCACCGAAGAACAGAACATGCTCCGCGACATGGTGCGCGAGTTTGTCAACGAGGAAGTGAAACCCATAGCCGGAGACATTGACGAGAACGAAGAGATTCCAAAGGATCTCGTCAAGAAGATCGGCGAAGTGGGACTGATGGGAACCGTGTTTCCGGAAGAGTATGGCGGCGGCGGCTTCGGCGAAGTCGGATACTGCATCGCGCAGGAAGAAATGGCGCGCGGCTGCCTCTCCACTGCGACCATGATTGGTGCACATATGTCCATCGGTACCAATGCCATCTTCCTCGGCGGCACCGAAGAGCTGAAGCAGAAATATCTGCCCAAACTCTGCTCCGGCGAATATCTCGGCGCGTTCGGACTGACGGAAGCGACAGCCGGTTCCGATTCCTTCAACGTCCGCACCCGCGCGACGAAAGATGGTGACGACTGGATTCTCAACGGCGAGAAGCTCTGGATCACCAATGGCGGTACCGCCGATGTCGTTTCCGTGTTCGCACGTACCGAGCGCGGTGTCACCGCATTCGCGGTGGAAACCGCCTGGGAAGGGTATCAGGCCGGTCCCAAGGAAAAGAAAATGGGTATCCGCGGCAGCGCCACGAATGCCATCACCTTCAACAATGTGCGCGTGCCTGGAAAGAATCTGATCGGTTCCGACGGCCGCGGCTTCCTGATCGCGATGAAAACACTGGATGCGGGACGCCTCGGACTCGGTGCCTGCTGCGTCGGTGCCGCAAAAGAGCTGATTGAACTTTCCGCCCGCTATGCGAAAGAACGCAAGCAGTTCGATTCCCCCATCGCCAACTTCGAAGCCGTGCAGTTCATGCTGGCCGAAATGTGGGCCTACACTTATGCGATGGAGAGCATTGTGTACCGCACCGCAGCCGATTACGACGCCGGAAAGAAAATCTCCACGCAGTCGGCAGCCGTCAAACTGCTCTGCAGTGAAGGACTCGACAAGGTGGTCGACATGGCCGTGCAGATCCACGGCGGTATGGGCTACTCGCGTGAACTGCCCGTCGAGCGCATGTACCGCGACAGCCGCATCAACCGCATCTTCGAAGGCACCAACGAAATCCAGAAGCTCGTCATCTCCCACGACGTCCTCAAACGCAACGGACTCTGGGCGGTACTGTAGAGGCTTCGCCGCTTGAGGCTTCGCCGCTTGAGGCCCTCCCTTTGCAGGGAGGGCCGTTTTATTCACGCGACTCCGCTGCAGGCGGAGGCTCCTGCGTCCCCGATGCAATCGGGGACTCCCGCATCCCGCGCAGGACCCGATGCAATCGGGGACGTAGCGGGATTCACGCAGAGAACAAACGTCCGGGATGGAAGCCAACGGACATTGCGTACAAACCACCGAGAATGGTATTTTCCTCCCATGATAGCGCCCGATACGAAAATTGCGGAAATGCCCAGCTACTCTACACCGGCGGATACGAAGACGTCGGTGCTGCCGAGTACGCTGGCGGTGTATTTAAATGTTGTCAGAGTAGTGTTCAGCAGTGCGCATTATGCGAAGCGCGGGAAGTACGATGCCCGCCGCTGGGGGAATAGTAGCCTGGATATTTTTAACGGACTCGAGCGTGGTGGTTGCCGTTTCGAGATCACGGGGATGGAGCATGTCAGCGCGCTCGATGGACCCGTGGTGTTCGCCGGGAATCACATGAGTACCCTGGAGACGGTGATTCTTCCCGGACTGATCAATCCGGTGCGTCCCTGCACCTTCGTGATCAAACCCAGCCTGATGGAATACCCGGTCTTCCGCCATGTCATGCGCAGCCGCAATCCCATCGTGGTCAGCCGTGACAACCCACGCCAGGACCTCGTTACCGTTCTCGAGGAAGGGGCAAAGAGAATTGCCGAGGGAATTTCCATTGTGCTGTTTCCTCAAACCACGCGCACCGTCAACTTCGATCCTTCGCAGTTCAACACGCTCGGCGTAAAACTCGCGAAGAAAGCGGGCGTACCCGTTGTGCCCGTCGCGCTGAAAACTGATGCCTGGGCCAACGGCAAGAGGTTGAAGGAATTCGGTCCGATTGATCCATCCAAAACCATTCATTTCACCTTCGGCGCACCGATGGAAATAACGGGGAATGGACGCGAACAGCATGAAGCCATCGTCGCCTTCATCACCGAGCATCTCGATCGCTGGCGCAGAGAAGAAGCCTGACCCCGCACAGCAGAGCCGTATGCAGGCGTGCTGTAAGGAAGCGGAGAATACGGCACTCCTGATTTCATTGCTTTTCCCTCCTCTCGCGTCTATTTTGCCCTGTTTCCACAGTCAGGCCAGACGTCCCCTGTGACAGTCCGCTTCACAGCTCTCATCGCGATTCTATTTTCCCTCACCGGGATTACACTGCATGCGCAGGACGCGAATCCCGCATGGATCGTGCATCGCGATACACTCGCCATTTTCGAAGGCGACACCCTGCAGCTTCCTCATGGCTTCGTGCAGAAGCGGGATTTCTCGCTCCAGCTGCTTTCTCCGTCTTTCAGGGACCTCAGTGACATTGCAGAGATTGATGGTCCCGCGGGACGCATCATTCTCCCTTCCCTTGGGTTTCCTGACAGTACCGAGCTGCGTTTTGCAGCGCGGTATAATGCCCTTCCCCTCCAGATGCCACTCGAGTACCGCCTGCGCACCCTCACCCGGCGCTACGACAGCACCAGTAAGGGATCAATACAGGTGGCTGCTCCATCCCAGCCCCTGAACATGGAAAGTATTTTCGGCTCCGAGCTGCAGAAAAGCGGTTACATTGGCAGGGGATTCACGGTGGGAAGCAATCGCGATCTGAGCATCAACAGCGGCTTCCGCCTGCAGCTCGCAGGGAAACTGACGGAGGATATCACCGTGACGGGTGCGCTGACGGATGAGAACACCCCTATTCAACCCGAAGGCAACACACGTACGATACAGGAACTCGACCGCGTCTACATCAACATCGCGGGCAAGGGGATGTCCGCCACGCTCGGCGATTTCCCTCTCACCTATTCCAACACGGAGTTCGGACGCTACAGCCGCAAACTCTCGGGCGTTCTCGGTGAAGCCTCCTCCGGAAGCACGCGCGCGGCTGTTTCCTACGCTTCGCTCAACGGCACCTATCACAGCATGCAGTTCAACGGTGTGGACGGTGTGCAGGGGCCGTATCGGCTGACGGGACGCAACGGGGAACAGCCCATACTCGTGCTCGCGGGAACGGAACATGTATACATCGACGGCGTGCTCATGACGCGCGGCGAACGCAACGACTATGTGATTGAGTATGCCAACGGGGAAATCACGTTTACGCCCAATCGTCTGGTCACCAGCTATTCGCGCATCACGGTGGACTATGAATATGCGGAACGTGAATACGTTCGCAGCATGCTCACCGCTGATGTTGAAGCGGGACTGCTCGACGACAGGCTGATTGTGGGGGCACGCTACATCCGCGAGGCCGATGATGAGAACGCTCCGATCGATCTGGACTTCACTGATGAGGATCGCGCCATCATCGCCGGTGCCGGGGACGATGCGCAGTCGGCTTCCCGCAGCGGTGTGGTGTATGTGGGATATGACACCTCGCGTGGCACAGGTGCGGGTGTGTATATGCGCATTGATACCACGATCAACAGCGCTCCGTATGTGTTCTACCGCTATGCGCCCGGGACGGACAGTGCGACGTATGCGCTGTCTTTTTCTTTCGTGGGACAGGGACAGGGTGATTACCGCAGGCAGACGGTCGGCACCTTCGTTTTCGCCGGGATTGGAAACGGGGATTACGCGCCCCGCCGCCTTCTTCCACTCCCACGGCTGCATCAGCTGCTGGATCTCCGACTCGCCGCACGTCCCACCGACAACCTTCAGCTTGAGGGCGAAGTGGGAATCAGCTCCCTCGATCGCAACCGCATTTCCGATCTCGACGACGAAGACAACAGCGGTGCCGCATTCAACCTCATGGCGGGATGGAAACCAAAGACCCGGCGTTTCGGAGAGTTCGACCTCTCGCTGCATTACCGGGATGTGGACGCGCGTTTCCAGCCGATCGACCGCATCAACGACATCGAGTTCAACCGGAAATGGGATATCAGTAGTCCCACGGTCGCACGCGAGCGCATCACCGAGGGACGCGCGGCCTGGCACCCATGGAAGCATACGCGTGTCGCGGCAGGAGCGGGCGGTATCAATCGCGGCGATTTCTCCAGCCTTCGCCTCGACGGCGGCATCGCCGTGACACCTGCGGAGGGAGACAGTGCACTCCCGACGCTTGACTATACGATTGAATACATCGACAGTGATGACGGACAATCAGATATCCGCGGCAGCTGGCTGCGACAGCTCGGAACAGCATATTACGAGGCAGGTTTATTCACTCCCCGATTGCGTGTCGAACAGGAATACCGCGATTCCCGTGGTGGCGCGAACGATACCCTGCGGCTCGAGAGCCTGAGCTTTGTCGATGTGCGTCCCGGCATCGTCTTCCCTTCCATCTGGATTATGACATTTTCCGCAGACATCGGTGTGCGCATTGAGGAAGTTCCTCTCGCGGGTCAGCTGCAGCAGCAATCCACCGATATCCTGCAGCAGTATGGCTGGCAGCTGCGTCCCTGGCACAGCCTCAGTTCCGAGATCAGCGTGACGATTCGCGACCGGCAGTACAGCGAAGCCTTTCAGTCCCGCGGCAACACCGACCTGCAGACGATTCTTACGCGATCGCAGACCCGCTGGTCTCCCTTCAACGGCGGCGTGCAGACCGATCTGTTGTATGAAGTCTCCACAGAACGCACATCCCGTCTGCAGCGCGTCTTCCTGAACGTCCCTTACGGTCATGGCAACTATGAGTATCTCGGAGATCTGAACGAAAACGGCGTGCAGGATGAAGAAGAGTTCGAACTCACGCGGTATGAAGGAGACTACGTATTACTCACGCTGCCGACGGATGAACTGTTCCCCGTTATCGATCTGCGCAGCAGTCTGCGTCTGCGACTGCGTCCCGAGCGCATGCTGCGGGGCGGGTCCCCGGCATGGTGGAAAAATGTGCTGAAGTCACTTTCCACGGAATCCTTCGTGCGCATTGATGAGAAAAGTGAGTCGAGCAATACCTCCGACATCTACCTTCTCCGTCTTTCCCGCTTTCTCAGCGATTCGACCACAATCAGGGGCTTCCAGAACTTTCGTCAGGATTTTTTCCTGTTCGAGAGAGAGCAGGATTTCTCGGTGCGCCTGCGTTTTGACGAGCGTCTGGGCTTCAGTCAATATGCACTTGCGAGCGAACGCAGCTACAAGCGGGAGCGGTCGCTGCGAGTCAAGACGCAGCTCGTGCGGGAAATCGGACTGCAGACGGATGTCATTTTCCTCGATGATGAAGTGCTGGCGACGGCATACAGCAGCAGGGCGCGGGATATCGTTTCCTCGAACATCGTGGTTGATCTTTCCTATCGTCCCTGGAACGCGCTTGAAATCGGCTTCGTGCTCGACAGCAAGACGGCGACGGACAGCTATCCCGATACCCCGGTGCAGGCCGATATCACGTCCCTCACCCTCCGGTCAATCGCAAGCTTCGAGGGTCCGGGACGCCTGCGTGCAGAACTCGAACGCAGCACCGTCACCTTCGACACTGAAGTCGATCGTGTACCTTTCGAACTGACTGATGGACGTGTGGAGGGACAGAGCTGGATATGGCGCATCAACTTCGACTACCGTCTCACCGAGTTCATGCAGGCCACCCTCTCCTATCTCGGCCGCGCCGAGGGAGATCGCGATACGATTCACATAGCACGAGCGGAGGTGAAGGCGTTTTTCTAGCAAGCGACTGAGTCCGGCAGTGCTGGAGGCGGGCGTCCCTCCGCTTCGCGGAGTGACGCGGGAGCACCTGCGGCGCGCGAGTGCGCCTGCGGCGCGCGTGTCCCGCCCTCGACGCGGTGGAGCTCAATCGATATTCTTTTGAGATTTGCGCTTATTCTCGCATCTTTCTGTTTCTGGAGCATGTTCCACAACTGATTATGGCAGCGTCATGAAAGAGCTTTCCACTGAAGAACTGAAACAGCTATTCCTCACCGTGTTCAAACCGCGCGAGAGCGACAAGGTGATGACGATTATCGTGGATGTGCCGGACGACGACGTGCCGGATCATACGCAGTGGCGTGATCGCCGCGTGATGGCGTACAACTGGTGGATGCGTTCGATCGCATTCAAGCATGACCTCGGACTCGAACGCCTCGAGATTTACTACTATCCCAATGTGGGGAGCAACAACAACGATCTGCCGGACACGCTGTACCACTGGGGTGGCAATCCGGGCGATCTGACTGCTGCCGAGCTCACGAAAGACGGGATGGCGGTACCCCTGGCGGATGTGATGACGGAAACGGATCTCATTATCGCGCCGACGGAATTTTCCGCTACCGCTCCGTGCAAGATGCTGGCGAAGCAGTATGACTTCCGTGGCACTACGATGCCGGGCTTCATCCTTGAAATGCTGCCGGCACTCAGTCTCGATTACGGGAAGGTGCATGAGCGCATCATGAGCATCAAGAATCGGCTCGACGAGGCCGTGCGCGAAACGATCACCTTCGATGCACGCGGGAAGGAATATGTGCTGGACTGTGACCTCCGGCACCGTACGGCGACCCCCAGTTCGGGCATGTTCCACGACGACAAGATCGTCGGCAACCTTCCCTCCGGCGAAACCTATATCGTACCGTACGAGGGTGAAATCGACGGAGATAAGAGCGGTACGAACGGAGAAATCCCCGTGCAGTTCGGCGATGAAATCGTCGTGTACAAAGTTGTGGAAAACCGCGCCATCGAGATTCTCACCGAAGGCGAAGCCAGCGAAAAGGAAAAAGCCTATCTCGCGGACGAGCCGGCATACGGCAACATCGCGGAACTCGGGCATGGCGTTCTGGCGGATTTCGGTTGCACGGCCGTGGGTAGTCTGCTGATGGACGAGAAGCTGGGCATGCACGTGGCGTTTGGACGCAGCGAGCATTTCGGCGGTATCATTTCCCCGAAATCCTTCAACGACCCGAAGAAAGTCGTGCACATCGACCGCGTGTACGTCGATTCCCTGCAGCCGGATATCGTTGCCCGCGAGGTGCGTCTGTACTATCCTGACGGACGCGAGGAAGTCATCATGCGTGACGGTGCATGGGTCGTGTAACCGCCCAAGCACTCACGCAGCTCTCCCAGGCACTCACGCAGCTCTCGCAGGTACTCACGCATTTCTCACAGTCCCGATAACTCCTTTCGCCGACGCCCGTCCCTCGCGACGGGCGTTCGCATTTCCCCTCCCGGGCTTGGGAATCAACCTTCTATTGCGTAGTTTAATATCCCTTTGGCCGCAACGGGCCGAACGCTGTTTTGCAATATGAAGAGCGGAGCGTGCATGACTGAAGACATCAAACGCGTACAGGATCTCATCAAAGAGCATCACATTGAATTCATCGACCTCAAGACCCTTGATCTTGTAGGCCGCCTGCATCACATCACCCTTCCGGTGCGTGAGAATACCATTGACAAGCTGATGACGCAGGGAGTCGGCTTCGACGGCTCCAGCTTCGGCTTCGCGAAAGTCGAAAGCAGCGACATGGTGCAGAAACCCGATCTGAGCACCGTGCAGATCGACCTGTTCAGGGATCGTCCCACCCTCACCTGCTTCACCAACGTATACCTGACCGACGAGCAGCGCTCGCGTTTCCCGCAGGACGTGCGCTGGGTTGCGCGTCAGGCTGAGGAGCTGCTGCGAAAGCTGGACATCGCCGACGAAACGCACTGGGGTCCCGAACTCGAGTACTACATCTTTTCCAACGTCGAATTCGACACGCGTACTTCGGCCTCCTACTACAAGGTCGATCATGAGGAAGAGTTTTTCCAGAACGCCTATCACGCGTGCAGTCCCTTCGACCTCTACGACGACTATCGTGACGAGAGCTGCCGACTGCTCGAGCAGGCTGGCATTCCCATCAAGTATCATCATCATGAAGTCGGCGAGCGCGGACAGCAGGAAATCGAGATGCTGTTCCAGCCGCTGCTGCAAACTGCAGACAGCATCATGCTGGCGAAGTACATACTCTTCAGCCAGGCTGACGAGCAGGGACTCGAAGTCACCTTCATGCCCAAGCCCATGTATCAGCAGGCGGGCAGCGGACTGCATGTGCACCAGTACCTGACGAAGGGTGGACAGAACATCTTCTTTGAGAAAGGTCAGTACGCCAACTTCGGCGAGCTGGGATTGTACTACATCGGCGGACTGCTCAAACATGCCCCTGCACTCGCAGCCTTCACCAATCCGAGCACCAACAGCTTCAAGCGCCTCGTGCCGGGTTTCGAAGCCCCTGTCGCGCTGACCTACAGCCAGGCGAACCGCTCGAGCTGCGTGCGAATCCCGCGATATGTTTATGACGAGCAGGAAACGCGGCTGGAATACCGTCCCTCCGACGCCACCGCCAACCCTTACCTCATGCTGGCCGCCATGCTCATGGCCGGCATCGACGGCATCGTCAACAAAATCGATCCCCGCAAGGAAGGCTTCGGTCCCTACGACGAAAACGTCTTTGACGCCAAAGACCTGCACTTCCTCCCCCGCAACCTGGCCGAAGCCCTCGACGCCCTCGAAGCCGACAACGACTTCCTGCAGCGCGACGGCGTCTTCCCCGCCTCCCTCATCAGCCAGTGGCTCAAAACCAAGCGCGAGGAAGTCCACGCCATCTCAACCATGCCGCACCCGTTCGAGTACAAAATGTATTTTCATCGGTAAGGTCTAAAAGGCGCACTTGATATGCTGTAACACAAACATCTACTGTCACTTACAGGCATTCAAAAAATCAACAGAATCTCAGAAACAGCCTTTAGTTTACCGTTTTTCTACCGTTTTCTGAGTAAAGATTATCACGAGACCAGATGGAAACGTCTGGTCTCGTTCGTTTCTGGAGGCACTCTCCCCTGCACTGCTCTGAAGCGCACTCTCCCCCTCTCTGAGCTTCAGTCCACCCTCCGGCATCCGGACATCAACTTGACGGGACTCTACGCCGCCACGGATTGGCTGGACATGATCGAGATGGATGTTTGATCACTTGAACGTGGTCGTAACCATTCGTAAGATGCGGTGTTCTTGTTGATGGAGATGGAACAGATTCTGCAGATCACCAGCGCACCTGAAGGAGGAGGCAACATCTTGAGAACACACGCACTTCGAACCGCACTTCCGTTTCTGCTTCTACTCCTCTCCCCCATTCTCTGCCAAGCTCAGTCGGGTTGGTTCTGGCAGAATCCGCTTCCACAGGGAAATACACTCCATGCGGTTTCGTTTGTCAACGAGGACTACGTGTTTGCGGTTGGCGAAAGTGGATCAATTTTAAGAACGACCGATGGTGGTGAGCATTGGGAATTCTTGTCAAGTGGTAGCTCACTCCAACTTAACGACATCTGCACCGTTGATAATAATCATGCTATGATCGTCGGCGAGAAGGGAACAATCTTCCACTCTTCGGACGGTGGGAATTCGTGGAATTACCAGAACATTGGTATCCAGAACACACTCCGATCCATTTACTTCGTCAACCAGATGGTCGGTACTGCCGTCGGGGACAGCGGTGTGATTTTTTCGACGACTGACGGCGGAGTTAACTGGCGGGAGCAGGACAGTGGCACAGATGCTCGCCTCACGGATGTCTGCTTCATCGACCCAAAAATTGGTGTAGCCGTGGGATTCGGAGGTACTATCCTCAGGACGACGAATGGTGGAGGCGACTGGCAAAGAATTGAATCGGAAGCTTCGCCCAGTGTTCCATTCTACGGAATCGATTTTGCAGATGCCGACACGGGAACTATTGTTGGTGCCTTTCGCAATATTTATCGTTCGACCGATGGAGGAACGAGTTGGGTGTCTGTCGACAATGATCTCCCTTCGTCATGCTATTTGCTCGACGTGCAATATTTCAACAATAACATGGGAACGGCTATCGGCACTGGAGGCATTGTAGCAATGACGACAGACGCAGGTAGGAACTGGTCTCCTCAGCAACTGCAAACTGGTGCTTCCCTGCTCAATATTGCGACCATCTCGGATTCAATTGGAATCTTGGTAGGCGCAGGCGGTGCCACGCATCGCACAGATGATGGCGGGAAAACATGGACAGCGCATGCCGGAGGGACGACAAACACACTCTATGATGTGGACTTCTGGGATCCTCAACATGGCATCGCCGTGGGCTCTCATGGGACCTCGCTGTACACCAGCAACGGTGGACAAGTCTGGCAAACAGGCACGAGCGGTACTGGGTATTTACTTGGGAATGTGTGTGCTTTCAGCTCCAGCTATGCAATCATCGTGGGAACTGGAGGTACAATCCTGCAAACGAGTGACGGTGGAAAGAACTGGGCACGTCGCGAGTGTGGTGTGGAAACGGGATTTTATGACCGAGTAGCTTTTCTCGATTCCTCAACATGAGTAATCGCAAAAGCTTATCCCGGACAGATACTGCGAACGACAGACGGAGGGGTGAATTGGGTGCTCGCACATGATGGCTACAATGTCTCACTGGTTGACGTGGACTTCAGCAACAACGTAAATGGAATCGCGGTTGGGCACGATGGTCTCATAATGCATACCTCCGATGCTGGGGTAACATGGGAAAAGCTTGAAAGCCCTACGACATCCTCGCTTGCGGGTGTCGATTTCTTCAACCCAACCACTGGAATTATTACTGGGACGGATGGTATGGTACTGCTGACGACCGATGGAGGGTATCATTGGGAGGAGCGATCAAGCGGAACGTCAGAATCGTTATTGGACATTGCGTATTCGAACGACCACTCCGCAACAGCGGTCGGAACGCACGGCACCATAGTGCGGACAACAGACGGTGGTTCCACATGGGAAAAACAGAGAAGTTGGACTTCGCACACACTCAACAGAGTCATCTTTTCAAACGATTTTACCGGAACTGTGGTTGGTGAAAACGGCACAATCCTCAGAACAACAACCGGCGGTGTGACATGGATCGAGGACACACACACCTCCCCCACCCTCTTCCACCTCGCCCAGAACTACCCCAATCCCGTGACCGCAAGCACGACCATCCCTTTCACGTTGTCACGGAATGATCACGTTCGGCTGAGCGTCTGTGACGTGTTGGGACGTGAGGTTGCTGTGCTGGTGGATGGCATCCGGGCAACCGGGTTGCAATCGGTTCCATTCAATGCTGCTGGACTGAGAACTGGGATATACTTCTCTGTACTCAGGACGACTACTGGTGTTGAGACAAGGAAGATGCTGGTGATAAACAATCCGAACAGCTTTTAAGCTGAACGCAATACGGAGATTCTCCCATTAAAAGTGTCACTTTGTATCTGATGTTATGCGTCAATGCGATGTTGGGTCTCATCAGGAGCAGGAAAACCAGTGACGATTTACTCACACCAACTGTTTTTTACATTCGTTGCCTTGCTGGTACTGGGGATCGGCTGCGACAAAGATGACGATCCCATATCTCCAGATCTTAGCGGAGCCTGGTCGATTACCTTCGTACAAATCGGAACGTCTCCAACGTCATGGGCAGCGACCAGCACAGGTAATGCAATATTTCAGCAGTCCTCATTCATCATTCAAACAGATACGACCTGGGTGGTCAGCGATCACAACGTGTATTTTGAGATGGTCATCACTGGTGACGCCGTAAATGACACCCTATTCTCAGGCACTATCCAACTTGTTCAGAAAGCATTCGGGTCGGATCGGACAAACGCGACCATGTTCCACTTTAATTCATCCCGTACCTCATTTCATTCAGATGAGTACATCCAGCGTGATCAGGAGAACAATGCTGTTGGGACATTCCTGGTCAAAGGCAGTAAGCTCTAGGATTTTTCATGGTTTTGAAGTCGATGAAGGGCGGACGAAGGTATTATCAAAACGCCCCGCTCACGGTATGTGAACGGGGCGTTTTTGAATGTCAGGATTGAATATGTGTGATCGCGATTACTTTGTCAGCGTCATTCGCATCGTCTGAACGAAGTCGCCGGTGATCATGCGGCAGATGTATGTGCCGGTGGCCAGGCCGGAGGCGTCGAAGTCCACTTCATGACGACCCGCGGGCATGACGCCGTCCACCAGCTGTGCCACTTCGATACCGAGCTGGTTGTACACCGTGATGCGCACGTGACGATCCTCTTTCATCGCATACGTGATGCGTGTCGAGGGATTGAATGGATTCGGGTAGTTCTCCAGCAGACCGAAGGCCGTGGGGAGAGGTCCTTCGGACGAACGGTCCAGCACGTAGGGATGTGCCAATGCGAGGTTTCCTCCGATGTTCAGCTCTGTCAGGCCGTGGACCCGAACCGTTGCCAGCATTGGATCCGATACGGACGTGGTGCCGAAGATCGGATCCTCCCACGCGCTCAGCGGTGCGGGCTGACGTATGCCGCGCAGCTGATTGCGGTCGAGAATCATCCAGGCTTCGGAATCCGCATACGGGAAGTCGATGTCCACCTTCCAGCCCGTGCCGTCATAATCCACCTGCCAGTACCGGCGTACGTAACGCTTCCGCTCGAGGTTCTGCGGGAGCTGCGCCGGGTAGGCACGTATCGTCATGCATTTCAGGCTGCCGCTGCGGACCCAGACAGTCGCGATGGGATCGTTGGTCTGGGGATCGCGGAACCTGTAGGGACTGCCGGCAACACTCATCGGACAGACCGTCTGAGACAGCACCGACTTCGTGCCCTTTGTTCCCGTGTCTATGATCCGCAGCTCCACAGGTACCCGCAGTGGCTCGTTGAGCGCAACGAGTCCCTGGCTCGGCGGCGGGAAGTCGTCATTGAACAGGATGCCGTAGAACACGAGCGTTCCCTTGTGGACCCCCGGCGCGAGTCCTGATGGATCGATGGTCAGCGTGAAGTTCTGGAACTGACGCGGCCGGGGTGGCAGGAAGTTATAACCCTGCAGGGTCGGATCCGGCTGCTCCGTCGTCACGGTCATCCACGGGTCTTTCGTTTCCACCGCCCAGAGGAAGTCTCCGTTCGGGCCGTAAATGTTCGTGCTCGAAGCCACCTGGTAGATGCGGTTGATCAGACCCGGCTGCTTGTAGTTCGCCATGATCTCGATCGGCGGATCCTCGGTATCGATGAAGTCGAGTATCGGGTCGCCGGGCAGACCGTAGGCGATCCTGGGCGGCGGCGTCGGATTGTCGTCGAACTTGATGTTGTCGAGGGACCACTGATAGCCGGTCGCGGACGTCATGACGTGGATACCGATGTAGTACACGCCATCCTGACCTGCCTGCGTGTTGAAGTACGGGTCGCCAGCCTGTCCGGTCATCTGCCAGAGCTGCTTCGCGGTGAAGCTGCCCATTCCGACATTTGAGAACGTGGCGAATGTCGTCATTGCATTGGGCGACGGCGACATGCCATAGGCTACTTCGATTGTCACCGGTACGTTCGTGTAGTTGTCGAAACTGAAACCGACACGGTAACTGTACGCACCGAGTATCGGCGCTCCCGGTGTAATCAGCCACTCGTCCGCAGCATTGCTACTGCCCGTCATCATGTACATTTCGCTCATGAACTCGGGCGCATCGCCGCCATTGTTGTCTACCGTCGTCCATCCCGGAATGTCAAGGTAACCGTCCGCCAGGGTGAACTTCGTGCCGTCCTCGAAACCATAGAAGTCCTCATACCCGTAGACCTTTGTCGTGTGCACGGGATGCTGTTCGAGGTACTGGTCGTTTGAGGGATTCTGCTCGTTCGGGAGGAAAATCCTTGTATAGAGCATACCGTTCGGCGTGGCCGTCAGTCCGGTAAGCGGATTACTGAACTGCACCACCGCGCGGTGGGTCGCATCCCAGTTCGGCGAGAAGGTCTCCACGAGCTGCGCATCGCCGATGTTGTTCATCGGCGCGTCGGAAATGCCGATCTGTATTGTGGCGGGATCATCCACCAGTCCGACGTTCTCGATCAATGCACTGATCGTATGCGTCGCACTGCCCTCGTGGCGCGTCCATACGTTCGGGGCATACGAAACCCACGTTTTCAGCACCGCCGCGTCGTACTCGTCCGGTGGCTGCTGGTACTCGTCTGCGCCGATGCAGGGGGTTGCGAGATTGCGAGCATCCCCGTCGTAATCAATGCCGACCTCAGGAATGCCAATACCCTTGAGATACCCTGACGGGGAACGGCTGTGCAGGTTCGTCAGGTCGTCTTCGAAATACGGGTTGCCCCAGACTGAATGCGCGTCCCACGTGGTTTTGGGAAGCGTGTTCCAGTCGTAGGTAGATCCGTCCAGGTAGAACATCGTCGACGTCTCGCCTGCGGGCGAATAGTACAGGTTGTAGTCCAACCCCGTAATCACGCCCATCTCGGTGATATACAGCATATACGCCGAAGAGGACGCATTCGCAGAAGCGATCATGTTGTTGCGAATGTCGACATCGGGATACGACGTCGAGGTACTGAGATAAATGCCCCGCGTACTCGAGCTGGTACTGTTGAGCATGATATTGTTGTGCCAGAAATCGAGATAGCGCGGGTTGTAGATGTACGCGCCGTAGCGTGTGCTCGAACCCTGATCCCCCTGGATGAACATGTTGTTGTACACCTTCGCTCTCGGCTCCGTCAGGGAGTAGGTCCCGTGCGCATAATTACAGTAATACAGCCGGAAGCCATAGGCCATGCCCTGCACCTGGTTTCCGATGATGCGGGGACCCATGTTCGCATAGTACACATACATGCCGTAGGCGCTGGTCGTCCCGCCGGAGCGGTGCCAGAACTCATTGCCCTCTACATCGAGATAGCTCGAGTAGTAGTTGTAGAAGCCGTAGTAATACCAGTCGCTGACAACGTTGTTGAGGAAAACGTTTGCCTTGTTGTCCGTCGTGTCTGTGCTGCCGGACCCGCGCCAGTAGATACCATAGTAGCCGCCGCGGATCTGGTTGTTCTGAATGAGATTGAAGCTGCCGGTATTTCCGCTCGATGTACTGGAGGTCGTTGAGCCGCTGCCTACCAGGGGTATGGCGTCGCTTGAGGTCGCGCTCGTCGATGCCTCGAGAATACAATCTTCGACGATGTTGTAATCGGCGTCATCGGTGAACCACAGCGCCGTCCCATCCTGTGACCCGGTGGCTTTCATTGTCAGGTTTTTGAAGCGAAGATAATCCGCCCCGTTGAGCATGATGACAGCACCGTCCGCGGTATGAGAGTATTCTATGATCCTGGTGGACGCGTTCCCGGTCCCTCCGTCGAACGTCACCGTCCATGTCGGGCTTGCCCCCGCAATTTCAGGTATCTCTATTTCCTCCGTGTATGTCCCTGCCGCAACGTTGAAGACGACTGCTCCACAGAGTCCGGCTGTCTTCAGAGCGTCGACGGCATCGGTAAACGTTGCGAAGTCGGGTGACGCACCACCGATGGTATAGGTGCCGGACATGCCGGACTGCACTGTCACCTCGGTGGTGTCATTATAGTTGATCGTGTCTGGTTGGGAATTGGGGCTTGTCGGCCAGGCCCGGATCGTGTACGGGGTGTTTGCCGCGAAATTGTATGTCCCAACAGTGACGGCTGCTGAGGTCGCACCAGCACCGCCAGCCGTATCAAGCAGTCCCGTCCAGCTGAACGGTGTCTGCGGAACGTTGTTCACCGTCCAGTTTATCGTCGCCGAAGTGAGCTGCTGGGTACCGAAGTTCGACAGTTCGAACCGTACCGGCTCCACGCCCCCGCAGAAACTGCTGGGCGAAAGCACCGCGGTAATACCCGCATCGTACGGAACCGACGAAGCGAGGTCATAATACACCGTTCCGCAGTACTGCCGGGGATAGAAGCTGAAACTCAGATTCGTCGTTCCCGCTGTTGGATTCGTCGTTCCGGATCCGCCGTAGAACTCCGTATCGATGGAGATATCCGAGTTGCTGAAGACGTAGGGCGTGGCACCACTGCGATAGTTGATGCCTGTGCTTCCCTGGCGGAAAATCAGGAAGCCCCAGGTTTCATTCGCATTCATGGGGAAATCCAGGGTGACCGGAATTTCCGTCGGACTGGTCGCATTCGTCGACGTGTAGTTCCCGGCTCCGAGGTAAATCCATCCTGTGTTGGTGGTAGACACACCGTTGGGATGCGCCCATATTTCCGCGGTACCGGTGCCGACGTCGAACTCGCACCAGAAGCGGTACAACCGCACCGATTTGTACGCCGTGACCTCGAAAGAGATCATCTGCTGTCCATTGTTGCTGCTGACGGTAGACAGAGAATACGTTCCCTGTGCCCGTGCTATCTGCGGGGTGAATAAGAGCGTGAACAGGAGTGCCGCTGTCAGAAAGACAGCTGCTGACAGTCCTCTTGCCCCGGTAGGAATTCTGATCATATTGCCACCTCGTGGATGAGTGGTAGATGAGTATTTGATATATCCGAAAAGTTGACGTTATGTCAACTGTGCGTACGGACAGACTGTAATGGACAAACTGGAGCTGTTTGTCCACATTTTATGCTCAGAATTAATGTAATATTGTACAGTATACACACTTTACGGAATAATGCAACTGCAAATTGGATTTTGGCGATTCTGCAGCCAGGAGGTGGCTGGCAATTTCCCAAAGTATTCGGATGTTTGACTCTTGTGTCGTTCTTCCGTAGTTTTCCTGCCTGAACATCAAGATTCTCTCAGACTGATCACGGCTATGAGTACGGCATCGGGTCTGATCACCCTGATCCGATAAACGTCACATGGCCGGGCACGCCGCATTGGCCGTCATACGAGGAGTTCCATCCACGATAGTCCCATTCTCAGGAGATGCCATGATATCCAGGAAGTCACAACTGCTGTTCCTCCTCCTGCTCCTCCCTTTCATGTCCACGCAGGCACAGTGGAAATCCGATCCTTCGCTGAACAACGTGATCTGCCAGGAAGGGAGTAATCAGAATGCTCCGCGCATCATTTCCGACGGACGCAATGGTGCCATCATCTGCTGGCATGATCAGCGCTCAGGCAGCGAGTTCGATATTTACGCCCAGCGCATTGATGCGGACGGCTACGTGCGATGGACCGTGAACGGGAATGGTGTCAGTACGGCATTGCATTCCCAGTCGAAACCGGATATGGTGTCGGACGGTGAGGGTGGTGCGATTATCGCATGGACCGACACCCGTAATGGGGATAACGACATTTATGCCCAGCGCGTCGATTCCTCCGGGAATATGCTGTGGACGAAAGACGGCGTGCGGATCACCTTCGACACGACAAATCAATCCGACCCGAAAATCGCCTCCGACGGCAGTGGCGGAATTATCATCACATGGAACGGCGCGACCGGTGGCTGGCCTCCGACGAGCAGGATTTATGCGCAGCGACTTGATGCCGATGGCAACATCCTCTGGAACTCTGATGCCCTGCTGTCCGGCAGCCTACGTTTCTCCAACGCTCCATGCATCGCGAGCGACGGCAATGGCGGCGCGTATGTCGCCTGGGCGTATTTCCCGCGTCCCGAATATGACGTGTACGCGCAGCATGTGGACGAAAACGGCGCACTGCTCTGGGCCGGCAACGGCGAAGCCATCGCGAACGGAAGCGGGAATCAGGATTCTCCTTTTCTCACCTCTGATGCCGACGGGAACGCCCTGCTGGCGTATACGGACTGGGGAGGTGGTTCCACACCCGTCCTCTACGCTGTCACCCTCGATGCCAATGGACCGACCAGCTCTCAGCGCGTCGTATCGACGTCGGGCGGACAATCGTACCAGCACGCAGCGGCGCTCGGAGACGATATGTTCGGTCTCACTTGGTCAGACGGGAGAGGCGCCACGGAAGCAGTGTATGCACAGATGATCGACAGGGATGGCAACAAAATCTGGACTGCGGACGGCGTGCGACTCTCCGGTCGCTCCGGCGCCCAGGTGACCCCGTTCGTCATCCCGGATGGGGACGGAGGCATGATTGTCGCGTGGGAAGACAAAACCCGCGGTGCGCTGAACAGCGACATCTACGCACAGCGCCTGTCGCCCGACGGCCTGCAGCAGTGGGAGGATGCGGGTGCGCCCGTCTGCATCGCAGACAACGGGAAGCAGTTCCCGCAAATGATCAGCGATGGTGCGAACGGCGCGATCGCAGCGTGGGAGGATTACCGTCCCTCCTTCTCGAATTCGGAAATCTATGCCTCGCGTATCCTGGCAGATGGCTCGTTCCCGGAAGAACCGCCCATACTCCGTCTCTCAGACAATACCATCAGTTTTGGAAGTGTCGTGGTAAACAAGTCCGCGACGAAAACCATCACCCTGTCGAACATCGGCGGAGAAGATGTAAGCATTGCGTCCGTCACCTCCGACGACCCGCAGTTCAGCATGGCAGCAGCCAGCAGCACCATTGCTCCGGGCGCGGATGTCTCTGCCGAACTCCGCTTTGAACCGACGGCCAAGGGGAGCTTCAACGCACGGATTACCATTGAAAGCAATTCCGTCACCAGTCCCGATGTCATCACCCTCACAGGCGAGGCGCTGGCTTTCCCCGGAATCGAAACGGATCATCCAGCGCTCGCTTTCGGCCAGGTGAACGTGGGCAGCACAAAGGTAATTGCACTGACCATCTCCAACCCCGGCTCCGATACGCTCAGCATTACCGACATTTCACCTTCCTCGAGCGATTTCACGGTGGACATCGCTTCGCAGATACTGCCGCCGGGTGCGTCCTTCGTCGACTCGGTGCGCTTCAGTCCTCCGAATGAAGGCTCCTTCTCCGGGCAGCTGACCATTACGAGTAACGCACCGACTTCGCCCACGACGCTCCCACTTTCAGGCACCGGCGTCTCGGCCGGCGGCCTGGGCATCGATCTCGCGGCAATTTCGTTCGGCAACGTCCCCGTGGGTTCATACAGGGATACAACGGTAACACTCACGAACAACGGGAATGAGACGCTGACCATTACCTCCTTCACCGCCGGCGATCCGAGCTTCACTCTGGAAAGTCAGATCAGCGACATCCCGCCGGCGGGATCCGCCGATTTCATACTGCGCTTTTCTCCGATGGCGGAAGGACCGGTGAGTGCTGCATTCAGTATCGAGAGCAACGCTTCGTCATCGCCCGACGCGATCCCTGTCGATGGCAACGGTGTGATGGGAGCCGAGATCACCTTCGTCCCAGCACAGCTTTCTTTCGGAAGTGTGGAAGTGGGTGTGGAAAAAAGTCTCGCGCTGACCATCAGCAATCCCGGCGCGCAGACCCTGATGGTGGTCTCCGTCACCTCGACCAGCGGCGAATTTACTGCCGACGAAGAACAGTTTGAAGTTCCGAGTGGCGCATCGTACACCGATTCCATTCGTTTCGCACCAAGTGCAATTGGTCCAGTCAGCGGCTTCCTCATTGTCGAGAGCAATGCCATCACCTCGCCTGATACCATCCTGATCGACGGTACCGGCACGGAAGCTTCAGCCGTAAATGAATTGCGTGCCTTCCCCGGCGTCTTCACGCTGTATCAGAACTACCCGAACCCCTTCAGTCCATCGACGACGATACGTTACAACCTCGAAGCTTCGGCACCTGTGCGCCTAACTATATACAATGTCATCGGACAGGCGGTCGTCACGCTGGTCGACGCCCCGCAGCAGCGTGGCCTGCACACCGTACGATGGACCACCAGCGGCAGCAAGCCCGGCGTCTATTTCTACGTCCTGCGTGTCGGCAGTCATGAAGCGTTCGGCAGAATGCTGCTGATGAAATAACGCGAGAACTCTGAGGAAAATGGAACGCAGGAGAGAGCCATCGTCCCACTGTCTATCTTCCCAGTTTTATGGGACTTGCTTCCGATATGGTATGATTGGATCTTCCGCCTGGCATGCTCAATTCCGATCATGCAATGATCTTTTCGGATGCTTGACTCTGTTGTGCTAGTTCCGTAGCTTCTCCGTCAAGATCAGATGGTTCGATAAGATTCAGTATCAACCATAACACCGGTTCCGGGCGGCACGCACCCGGGCCCGGCAGTGATAACTGGTCAGGCACGCCGCACGGTTGTTCACGCGAGGGATTCCATCCACGACAGTTGAACTCACTGGAGAAGCCATGATATCACTGAAGTTGCGACATGTTGTTCCCCTCCTCTTACTCCTTCCTTTCATGTTTGCGCAGGCGCAGTGGAAATCGGATCCATCGCTGAACAATGTGATCTGCCAGGAAGGAAGCAATCAGAATGCTCCTCGTATCATCAGCGACGGACGCGGCGGCGCCATCATCTGCTGGCATGACCAGCGTACTGGCAGCGATTTCGACATCTATGCGCAGCGTATTGACAAGGACGGATATGTGCGCTGGACAGTCAACGGTAACGTTGTCAATAAGTCCTGGCTTTCACAGTCCAAACCGGATATGGTATCCGATGGCGAAAATGGCGCGCTGATCGCTTGGACGGATACACGTAACGGCAACAACGACATTTACGCACAGCGCATCGATTCCTCCGGCAATGTGCTGTGGGATAAGGATGGTGTTCAGATCACGTTCGACACGACGAATCAGTCCGATCCCAAGGTGACGACGGATGGCATGGGCGGCATGATCGTCACCTGGAACGGCGCAACAGGCGGGTGGCCTCCGACCAGCAAGATATATGCACAGCGTCTCGACAAGGATGGTGCATTTGTCTGGGGTACTGCATCCCTCATCTCCGGAAAGCTGCGTTTTTCCAATGCCCCGAGCATTGCGAGCGATGGTCACGGCGGTGCCTATATCGCCTACGCGTATTTCCCTCGTCCCGAGTACGATGTGTATGCACAGCATATTAATGGAAACGGCACGGTACTCTGGGCGAGTAATGGACTGGCGATCGCAAATGGCAGCGGGAGCCAGGACACTCCATTCCTCGCATCCGATGCTGACGGAAATGCGCTGCTGGCCTATACGGACTGGGGCTCCGGTTCGACTCCCATCCTGTACGCCGTGACGCTCGACACCAGCGGTTCCAGAAGTTCGCAGAAGGTTGTTTCGACCACAGGTGGACAATCATATCAGCATCCCGCCGCACTCGGCAATGGAATGTTCGCGCTTGCCTGGTCGGATACGCGTGGCGGCAAGGGAGCTGCGTATGCGCAGATCTTTGATATCAACGGCACGAAATCCTGGTCGGCGGATGGCGTACGTCTCTCCAATCGCTCCGGCGAGCAGGTCGCAACCTTTGTCATTCCCGATGAGAACGGCGGTATCATTGTATCCTGGGAAGACAAAACGCGCGGAACGCTCAACAGCGATATTTACGCGCAGCGGGTTTCGGCAGCGGGCGATGTGCAGTGGACCGATGCCGGGGCCCCGGTATGCACCGCTGATAATGGCAAGCAGTTCCCGCAGATGATACCCGACGGAGCGAATGGTGCACTCGTTACCTGGGAAGATTATCGTCCATCATTCTCCAACGCGGAAATCTATGCGTCGAGAATTCTCGCGGACGGCAGTTTCCCGACGGAGCCGCCGATCCTGAGCTTCTCGGAGAAATCCGCTTCCTTCGGGAATGTGGTCCTGAACAAGACATCGAAAAAAACCATCACGCTGACGAACATCGGCGGTGAAACGGTGACCATCTCTTCGGTCACCTCCAATGATCCACAGTTCAGCCTGATGGCAGAAAAGAACACCATCGACCCCAACGAACAGATCAGCGCCGAAGTCGCCTTCACACCAACCATGAAAGGCAGCTTCAACGCGGAGATCACTGTGGAAAGCAGTTCCGTCACCAGTCCCGACGTCGTCACGGTTTCCGGTACTGGCATCGCCTTCCCTGCAATTGAAACTGATCGTCCTGCCATCGCGTTTGGCAGTGTGAGCGTCGGTACAACCAAAGTCATCGGACTCACCATCTCCAATCCTGGCACGGATACGCTCACGATCACGGAAATCAAATCGTCATCAAACGACTTCGTGGTTGACGTCGCCTCCGCCATTCTTCCCCCGGGCGAAGACCTCGTCGATTCCGTTCGCTTCACCCCGGCCACCAAGGGATCGTTCTCCGGACAGCTGACGATTACAAGCAATGCTCCCACTTCTCCGACCAACCTCCCGCTCTCCGGAACGGGCGTCACTGAGGTCAGCCTTGGTATCGATCCCGCCGCCATCTCCTTCGGCGATGTCCCCATGGGCTCGTACAAGGACACGACGGTTGTCCTCACCAACAACGGGAACGAAACGCTCACGATTTCCTCGTTCACGGCCGACGATGCGAGCTTCACCCTCGAAAGCGCAACGGCTGACATTCCTCCGGCAGGAACGGCCACACTCACCCTGCGCTTTACGCCGATGGCAGAGGGACAGGTCAGCGGGGAATTCACCATCGAGAGCAATGCTGCATCCTCCCCGAACACCATTGCCGTCGACGGCAACGGCACCATCGATCCGGCCATCACCTTCGCTCCGGCACAACTTTCCTTCGGCAGCGTGGAGATGGGCTCGGAAAAAAGTCTCGCCCTGACGATCAGCAATCCCGGTTCACTCACATTGATGATCACATCCGTCACATCAACCAGCGCGGATTTCACCGTAGACGAAACGCAGTTCGACGTGCAGGGGGGCGCATCCTACACAGACTCCATCCGCTTCACACCGGCAAGTATGGGTATGATAAGTGGTATGCTCATTATCGAGAGCAATGCCATTTCCTCACCCGACACCGTGCTTCTTGATGGAACAGGCACCGAGGCGTCAGCTGTGCAGGAACTGCAGGCCTTCCCCGGCGCCTTCACGCTGTACCAGAATTACCCCAACCCCTTTAATCCCTCGACCACCATCCGGTACGACCTGAAGACCTCGGCGCCGGTACGCGTCACCGTGTACAACACGCTTGGCGAAGTCGCTGCCACGCTGGTCGACGAAGCACAGCGTCCGGGCATGCACTCTGTGCAGTGGACGCCTGCGGGCAACACGCCGGGACTGTATTTCTACGTCCTTCGTGTCGGCTCGAGACAGGCGTACGGCCGGATGATCCTGACGCGGTAACATCATTCCGTAAATCCTGAACCTGACCAGGGGCGCATCCAAGACGTAATTGGATGCGCCCCTTGTATATGGGTTACACTAAAACGTGAGCACCTTCTCACACTCGACAGTCCATTGTGCAAATTCCTTCATATTACTCAGCTGCACACCGTCGATGAAGGACATGTTTGCGATGCCGCGGGCCTGCGAGCATCCGCCGCAGCTCTTCACTTCACCGCCTTTGCGAAGGACGGATGCAAGCATCCGTTCGATGTTGTAGTATCCTTCCGGCGTGTTTTGACCTGGGAGTCCGCAAAACACAGCATCGGCGAGCAGAAAAACGCGCACCTCGACAGCGTCGCCATGTTCTTTCTGCAGGGTCATGGCCATGCGCAGCGCATTGTATGCCTTCTCCGTGCCGTATGGGGCATCATTGATGATGATCAGAATTCTCTGCATGTATTCTCCGGATTCGATGATGAATATGCCGATTTCAGAATGTTGAGCTGGTTCGTCACCGGCTCATCGATGGACATGCTTCCGGTCGGAAGCTGAATCTGGTTACAATATATCCGATTCGGAACGAAGCCGGAATGTCAACTGTTCTGATGATGTCGGGTCTGTCCATGCTGCTCTGCAACGAGCGCGCAACATCCCGAGTCAAAAACATGGCACAACGCATTCAACACACGGCCTTCGATTCCTCCTTCCCCATCGGCATGACATGCCGATTCCCCGAAAAACGTCATTCCCTCTCAGATCATAGTATTAAATCAAACGCGGAGCAGATTCTGGTCCACCCCGCATCGGTAGTTCCGGCGCGGCCCGGATGCTGCACGGATGGCCCACTTCGCATCCCAGTTACACGTCACGGGAGATTACAATGAATAAATCAACGCACTCTGTGGACGAGTCCACACTCATCAACGAAGACACGGATGAACCTGAAGAACCGTCGCGTTCATCAGCGGATTCAGGAAACGGCGACAGGGGTTCCGGGGATGACGATGAGGGATCACCTACACCACGAGACGAGAAGAAGAATCCCGATGCGGTGCTGAAGGAATTGAACAGCAGCCGCGAGGGACTGACGGAAGAAGAAGCCGGACACCGTCTGGAGGCGGATGGCTACAACGAACTGCATGAAGAGAAGCAGAATCCCATACTCGTCTTCCTGCGGTATTTCTGGGGCCCCATTCCCTGGATGATCGAAATCGCGACGGTGCTTTCGGCGGTAGTGGGACACTGGGCGGATTTCGTCATCATTCTCGTACTGCTGTTCATGAATGGTATCGTTGGTTTCTGGGAGGAATTCCAGGCAGGAAATGCCATCGACGCCCTGAAGGCCAAACTTGCGCTTCATGCGCGCGTTCGGCGTGGAGGGAAATGGAGCAGCATTCCATCACGTGAGCTTGTCCGCGGTGATGTAATAAAACTGCGCCTCGGTGATATTATTCCCGCGGATGCCGTCGTGATTGATGGAGATGAGATCGAAGTCGACCAGTCGGCGCTCACCGGTGAATCACTCCCCGTCACGCATGAACTGGGAGAAACCGTGTATTCCGGTTCCATCATCCGCAGTGGTGAGGCGCAGGCTGTCGTCAGCGCGATCGGCGCACACACGTTCTTCGGAAAAACCGCCAGCCTGGTCGAGGAGACGCATACGCAGAGTCATTTCCAGAAGGCGGTGCTGAAAATCGGTGATTATCTCATCGTCATCGCGATTGCCCTGGTTGTGCTGATTTTTGCCGTCGCCCTGTTTCGCGGCGAATCCATTCTCGATACGCTTCAGTTTGCGCTCATCCTGACCATTGCGGCCGTACCGGTCGCACTGCCGGCGGTGATGTCCGTCACCATGGCTGTGGGTGCGCGCCTGCTCTCGCACAAGGATGCCCTGGTGAGCCGTCTCTCTTCTATTGAAGAACTGGCGGGAACCGACGTCCTCTGCTCCGACAAAACAGGCACACTGACGAAAAACGAACTCACGCTTGGAGAT
Source organism: bacterium (assembly GCA_020444325.1). Classification (NCBI taxonomy): domain Bacteria; species bacterium. Next base: position 259,196 of record JAHLLD010000004.1, on the reverse strand, counting down.
CCGGCATGTCTTGGCGATGCAACGGTTGAGGAAGCCGTGCTGGCAGGTGCGCTCGCATCACGTGAGGAGAATCAGGATGCCATCGACACGGCGGTGATCGGCGCAGTGAAAGATGAAAAGAAACTCAGCACGTACAAGGTGCTGCACTTTACCCCGTTTGATCCTGTGCACAAGCGCACCGAAGCTGAAGTGGAAGACGCTGACGGGAACCGTTTTCGTGTCAGCAAGGGTGCCCCGCAGATGATTCTTGAACTTGTTGCTGAGGCAGACGACATCCGCGAGGAAGTCGAGGGCATTGTTGATGATTTCGCGTCCCGTGGATACCGCTCGCTTGGCGTAGCGCGAACCGACGGCAACGATAAGTTTCACTATCTCGCCGTCCTTCCCCTTTACGATCCTCCACGCGATGATTCACGCGATACTGTAGCCACTGCGGCATCAATGGGCATCGATGTGAAAATGGTCACCGGTGATCAGGTAGCTATCGCCAAAGAGATTGCCGGACAGCTCGGCATGAAAAAGAACATCATGGATGCACGTGTTCTCGAGGAAACGAAATCGCATGAATCCGGGGAAATGGAAAAACGGATTGAAGCGATCGACGGCTTCGCCCAGGTCTTCCCCGAGCACAAATATCACATCATTGAATCGCTGCAGAAACGTGGGCACCTGGTGGCGATGACCGGCGACGGCGTCAACGATGCTCCGGCGCTGAAACGGGCGGATGCCGGGATCGCAGTATCCGGCGCTACGGATGCGGCGCGGACCGCCGCAGACATCGTGCTCGTCACTCCCGGACTCTCCGTCATCATTGACGCCATCAGGGAAAGCCGTAAAATCTTCCAGCGCATGAATAGCTACGCGATTTACCGCATCGCCGAAACGCTGCGTGTGCTGCTGTTCATGACGCTTTCCATCCTCGTTTTCAATTTCTACCCCGTCACCGCGATCATGATCGTATTCCTCGCGCTGCTCAATGACGGTCCCATACTCGCGATCGCCTATGACAATGTGCGAGGAGGCGAGAAACCGGAGCGGTGGAATCTGCCCCTCGTGCTGTCCATCTCAAGCGTCCTCGGTACTGCGGGCGTCATTGCCTCCTTTGGACTCTTCTTCATCGCCGAGCGTGTCATGCATCTCGATCCCAGCGTCATTCAGACCTTCATGTTCCTGAAGCTGGCCGTGGCGGGACATCTGACCATTTTCGTAACGCGTACGCGCGGGGCATTCTGGTCGAGCAAGCCTTCCCCCGTTCTGTTCTGGTCCGCCGTCATCACGAAAATCCTCGCTACACTAGCGGCAGTCTACGGCTTCTTCATGACCCCGATCGGCTGGCAGCTCTCTCTCCTCATCTGGGGATACGCGCTGGCGTGGTTCTTCGTAAATGATCGTATCAAGATCATCGCCTACCGTATATTCGAACATTCCGGTTCATGGCTCTTCGCCAGACATCCATCCACACATTAAGGAGTACGTCATGCCTACCGTAAATAAAGAACAGAAGCTGAAGCAGGATGAATACGCACATATTCCTGCATTGATAGAACAGCTGGGGAGCCGGGAAGGACTCAAACGGCAACAGGCACGTCTGGCACTTGCCGATATAGGAGCACCGGCAGTGGATTTCCTGGCCGAACTGATTGAACACCCCAAACATGTATACCGGTGGGAATGCGTCAAGGCACTGGTGCAGATCGCCGATCCTGACGCGCTCGAACTTTTTCTTCTCGCGCTCGAAGATGAAGATTTCGATGTACGCTGGCTTGCCGCCGAAGGATTGATCAAACTCGGACAAAAGTCTGTCATACCAGTTGTGGAATACCTCATGGCAAACGTCAAGAAAGAGGTCGTCCGCAACGGTGCGCATCACGTTCTCAAGGCCCTGCGGCGGAGGTCCAAAGCGAAGGAAGAACTCGATGAATTGATTTCCGCCCTCTGGCATAAAGAGTCCGCCGGCAACATCAGCAACCGTGCCTTCGATTTCCTCAATCGCATACAGGAACTGTCAGCAACCTGATCTCTCCACTCGAAATGACCCGCCTGCATCGAGAACATCAATTGCATTGACATTCGGCGCAGGCGGGTCTATTTTGCTGTATTGTCCGTGGACGAAGGGAGCTTCCCCGCGCTGCAGCTGCGGTCCCGGACCTTTATTTCGTACAACAACAGGCTGATATGCAGGACGAAAAACAGCAAGATCTGGAACAGGATCCCACACCGGATCAGATTCCTTCCACACTCCCCCTGATCCCGCTCAGGGACGTGGTCATCTTTCCTTTCATGATATTTCCCGTACTTGTGGGACGCGATTCATCAATCGCCGCCGTCACGGAATCCATCGAGAAGGATAAATTCCTTTTCGTCTGCGCGCAGCGTGATCCGGAGGAAGAGGAGCCCGATGTGAATGGATTGCATCCGAATGGAACCGTAGCGCGTATCCTCCAGGTACTCAAACTCCCGAACGGATTGATGAAGGTGCTTGTTGACGGGCTCTTTCAGGCCCGCGCCGATAAGATCGACAAGGCGAAAGAAGGATTTTACCGTGCCGACATTGAGGTCATCACCCCCCCGGTACGCCTGAACACGGAACTGAAAGCGCTGATGCGCCAGCTCGACACTGCATTTGAAGACTACGTACGCACGCATCGCGATATCCCGAACGAATCACTCTTCGGCTATGAAAACATCGACGAGCCGCTGCGAAAGCTCTACTATGTCAGTGCCAACCTGCTCGTGGATATTGAAACCCGGCAGTCCATCCTGGAAATCCAGGATGTGGTGAAGCAGTACTACCATATCATGCGCATCATTCATGATGAACTCGCTATCCTGAAGGTCGAACATGAGATCGACGAAAAAGTGAACGACAACATCCAGCGTTCACAGCGAAAGTTCTTCATCCAGGAGCAGATCCGCATTCTGCAGCGTGAGCTTGGCGACGATGACGAGGTAGAGTCAGGCGAGTTTGAAGAATTGCAGGAGCGCATCATGGAATCGGGTATGCCCGAGGAGGTGATGGCCAAAGCAATCGAGGAACTCGACAAGCTGAAAAAAACGCCGATGATGTCGCCCGAAGCGACGGTCAGCCGCAATTATATCGACTGGCTGCTGGCCATGCCCTGGGAAACATTCTCAGACGATAACCTGAGCGTCCGTAATGCCCGCCGTGTGCTGAACAAGGACCATTACGGTCTCGAAAAACCCAAAGACCGTATCGTCGAACACATCGCAGTACTGAATCTCGTCAAGGAAATGAAAGGACAGATTCTGTGTTTCGTGGGTCCCCCGGGTGTCGGAAAGACTTCTCTCGGTAAATCCATTTCCCGCGCACTGAATCGTGAATTCGCACGCATCTCACTCGGCGGTGTACACGATGAGGCCGAGATTCGTGGACATCGCAGGACATACATCGGATCCATGCCGGGAAAAATCATTCAGGCCATACGCAAGGCGGGGACATCCAACCCTGTCATCCTGCTCGATGAAATTGACAAGATGAGCCATGATTTCCACGGCGATCCGACCTCGGCCATGCTCGAAGTGCTTGATCCCGAACAGAACAATACGTTCAACGACCACTACCTCGACGTCGAGTACGACCTCTCGAAAGTCATGTTCATCACAACGGCCAATGTGCAGTACCAGATTCCCCTGCCTCTGCAGGATCGTATGGAAATCATTGAATTGCCGGGCTACCTTGAGCATGAGAAACTCGAAATCGCGAAGCGCCACCTCATCGCCAAGCAGGTTCAGGAGCACGGGCTCGCCGATTTCGGTGTGAAGTTCGAAGACGACGCATTGATGAAGATCATCCGGGAATACACACAGGAAGCCGGTGTGCGCAACCTCGAGCGTAACATCGCGACCCTGTGCCGCAAACTCGCGCGAGAGATCGTCTTCAAATTTGCGGGTAAAGCCACTGCCGCGAAAAAAGACCCCAGGGCATTCGTAGTCGACGAAAAACGTGTGGAAAAATTCCTGGGAGTGCCGAAGCATCGCGCGAAAGAGCTGGCCCGGAAAGGCAAAGTTGGATCGATGATCGGGCTCGCATGGACCAGCGTCGGTGGAGATATCCTCCATGTGGACGTGAGCATGATGAAAGGTCAGGAAAAGCTCACGCTTACCGGACAGCTCGGTGACGTGATGAAAGAATCCGCTCAGGCCGCACTCAGCTACCTGCGTTCCAATGCAGAACGGCTCGGCATCGCAACCGATGCATTCGAGAAGAAGGAAATCCATATCCATCTCCCTGAGGGCGCGATTCCGAAAGATGGTCCCTCGGCGGGTATCACCATGACACTCGCGATGCTGTCGTTGCTGCTTGGCAAGGAACCGGAACCGGATATCGCCATGACAGGAGAAATCACCCTGCATGGTGATGTGCTTGCCATTGGCGGGCTCAATGAGAAACTGCTTGCCGCACGCAGGTACGGCATCAAGCGCGTGCTCATACCGCAGGACAACAAGAAGGATCTTCCCGAAGTCCCCATCAAGATTCGCCGGGGACTGAAAATCATCCCTGTGTCCACCATCGACCAGGCTATCCCGCACATTTTCGGAAAACGCAAATAACTCGCGATGCCGCAGGAAACCGTTCTTTCCCTTATACAGAAGTCGACTACATTTTTCGCCGAGAAAGGCATTGACGAGGCCAAGCTTTCAGCCGAGCATCTGCTGGCGCACGTGCTTGGACAAAAACGTCTGCAGATGTATCTGCGTTTCGATCAACCGGTGAAAGAGGAAGAGCTGACCGTTTTCCGTGAACTCGTTCGTCGGAGGCTCAAACATGAGCCCGTGCAGTACATCGTAGGCAGCACGGAGTTTTACGGACTCGAGTTCAAGGTGACACCCGACGTACTCATTCCGCGTCCCGACACCGAGCACCTGATCGACACCGTTCTGGATTTCCACAAGGCGGGGCAGCTCGCGGACGATATGCAGATTCTGGATATCGGTACCGGCAGCGGCGCCATTGCCATCGCGCTCGCAGCGCAGTTACCCTCCATCCGTGTCGTTGCCACGGACATCAGCGCAGCTGCGCTGGCCATCGCGTCCGCCAATGCCGAACGCAACAAGGTCGCCGATCGCATTGACTTCGTAGAACATGATATCTTCACGGACAACTTACCCGGTGGTGGAGAACAGTTCGATATCGTCGCCTCCAATCCCCCGTACATCCCCGAAGCCGATATCGCCACCCTCCAGCCTGAAGTCCGCGATTTTGAACCCATGATCGCCGCCACCGATGGTGGAGACGGCCTTCGTTTTTACCGGCGCATAGTAAAGATCGCACCGGGTTTTCTGAAAACCGGCGGACTCCTCCTGCTCGAGGTCGGTGCCGGTCAGGCGCAAACCGTAGCCGCCATGCTGACGGATGCAAATATGCAGAAAGTGCATATTCGCGAAGACTACGGGGGCATAGAACGCGTCGTCAGCGCCTGGAAAGGCTGAAAAACGGTCAATTTTGCAAAAAAAAGAACGTCCCCCACGATGAGGGACGTTTTTTTATGCAGAAAGTGCATAATTTCTGTTACATGAAACGGGGATCACGTCGCCGGTTCTTTGCAGGACTGGCGGCCGTGTTGCGCTTTTTCGATGAACTTCCGGGGTTTCCCGACTCGCGTTTCTTGCCGGCAGGTCGTGATTTTCGATCTGTGCTCATTTCGGCGGGAAAAACAAAGTCCGGGTACTCCTGGCGCTTGTCCCCACCACGCCGCGCATTGCCGACCGGGCGTTTCTTCCCTGGCTTTCCAGGTCTGGCATGATCCTGGTGCGGCTTCTTCCCCGCTTTCCTGAAGTCTCCACGTGAACTGCTGCGCTTCTGGGACTTCGCACGAGATCCTGACTTCGTCCGCGAAGGAGCCTTGTTCCCTGCGTCCGGAGCCATGCGCTCGGGGGCGACATCAGGGACCTCACCTGTTTTCGGTGCGGGACTGACTTCATACTCCTTCCCCACGAAACGCTCAATCTTACGAAGACTGTCGCGTTCGTCACGAGAAACGAATGTGATGGCATCGCCCTTGGCGTCGGCGCGTCCGGTTCTGCCGATGCGGTGGATATAATCTTCCGCAAACGTCGGGGTATCGTAGTTGATTACGTGCGAAATACCGACCACGTCGATTCCACGCGCAGCAATGTCGGTTGCGACCAGGACGCGATGCCGCCCGTCCTTGAAGGCGGAGAGTGCGCTGAGGCGTTGGGATTGCGAACGGTTCGAATGAATCACTCCGGTTTCGATACCACTGCGCTCCAGTTTACGTGCGATTTTATTCGCACCGTGTTTTGTTCTCGAAAACACGAGCACGCTTTCCATCTTGTGCGAGGTTATCAGATGATGAAGAAGTCCGAGTTTGCTCGGCTTCTCGACAGCGTAGAAAGACTGCCGGACGGATTCTGCCGGTTTGTCTTCCACGCCGACCTCGAGGCTGACAGGATCACGCATGATCTGCGTCGAAAGCTGGCGCACTTCCTTTGACATCGTGGCAGAGAACAGCAGTGTCTGCCTGTTCTTCGGAATTTTCGCGATAATGCGCTTGACATCCTTGATGAAGCCCATATCGAACATGCGATCAGCCTCATCGACGATGAGCACCTCGCATTGCGAGAGGTCTACGCTGCCGCGCTCGATGTGGTCGAGAAGTCGACCGGGCGTCGCTGCGAGAACATCAATTCCGCGATGCATACGTTTGAGCTGTGGTTCGATGGAGACGCCGCCGTACATGGCGTCGCTGCTCAGTTTGGTGTAACGGCCGTAAAGTTTTGCAGAGTCAGCGACCTGCTGTGCGAGTTCACGCGTCGGTGTCAGCACCAGTGCGCGCACGACGCCGCGTCCCGGACGCTTGCCATTTACGATACGGTCGAGCGTAGGGAGGATAAAGGCAGCGGTTTTTCCCGATCCTGTTTTCGCTCGACCGATGAGATCATCGCCAGCGAGTGCGGGAGGAATGGCACGTGCCTGAATTTCAGTAGGTGTCTCGTATCCTACGGCTTCAATTGCGCGGAGGAGAGGTTGAGACAATCCTAATTTATTGAATTGCATACAGTTATGTATCCTTATCTGGTAAGTTCAAGACGCGCTGCGTCTCAACGATCGGAGCTGCCGCCGCAGAAGGGCGCACAGGGTCGGCATGTGGTGTTTAGTGTTCCCCCGGAAGTGCCGAACATCGGAGAGCGAATCTCTTATATGGTCCGCTTCCGAAAACATGGGGTGAATCAGAGGCGGGCGCTGCTACTTGCAGCAGATTCTAATCTACACCCATATTTTCCCAATTCCTATAAAAAAATCAAAAAATATTTCGCAACCTCTTGCATTCATCCCCGATCCATTGTAGATTTGTTAACGCCTCAAATGAAGGCGATCTATTGGAGCGGTAATTCAGTTGGTTAGAATGCCTGTCCCGCACAGCGGGAAGGTCGCGAAGCCAGCCGAGGCCCCAAAAGAAGAAAATATACGGAGCGGTAGTTCAGTTGGTTAGAATGCCTGTCCCGCACAGCGGGAAGGTCGCGAAGCCAGCCGAGGCCCCAAAAGAAGAAAATATACGGAGCGGTAGTTCAGTTGGTTAGAATGCCTGTCCCGCACAGCGGGAAGGTCGCGAAGCCAGCCGAGGCCCCAAAAGAAGAAAATATACGGAGCGGTAGTTCAGTTGGTTAGAATGCCTGCCTGTCACGCAGGAGGTCGCGAGTTCGAGTCTCGTCCGCTCCGCAAAAAGCCCCTCAAAAGAGGGGCTTTTACATTTCATCACAATAGGGAGAATCGTGATGTACTATGTCTACATCCTGGAGAGTGTGCCTACAGGCCGATATTATATCGGTTCGACGAAGGATATTGAACATCGTCTCCGCAAGCACAATGCCGGGCACTCAGTTGCAACAAAAGCATACCGGCCCTGGAGGCTGGTTCATCAAGAGGAATTTCTATCGCGTGGAGACGCGTTGCGCCGAGAATACGAGATCAAGAGGCACAAATCGCGCTCGTACATCTCCTCCCTTCGCGACTAGAATGCCTGTCCCGCACAGCGGGAAGGTCGCGAGTTCGAGTCTCGTCCGCTCCGCCCAACGAGTCGCAAGCCGTTTTCTTCACCGGAAACAGCTTGTTTCGTTTTCGCCTCCACCCGCATAAGTGCAATGATGTCAAAGGGGTTCCCGGTAATTCGGATAAATCTATCCGTCTTTCCGGATCGAGTTCGATGTCACGAAATCGAGGATGCGACATTCCGTGTGCATATCCGCCCTAACGTAAGCATTCACAACGTTTTGCAGAAGTTCGAGGAGTTGGATGCTTTCGAGCATGTAATTGCGATCGGCAGCCTCATGCCGCTCTATCTTGCGACGGATGTCCTGCTGATCAGGCGGAGGTCGCGTGACGATTGTTTTGGTTAACCACGTGTCCGTTTCCTCGGGACCATTCCACCCATCTTCGGGTCAAGAACAAAAAAAAACACATCTCACATGAGATGTGTTTTTCCTCTGTTTCTTACCCTGCCATCGCCCAAGCAGTCATGCAAGTGTGTTACGATTCACTGTTCATCACTGGTCGCAGGTGTGTGTGACTTCGATGGTGATGCGTCGATTGAGTCTTCGAATGGACTCGAGCTGGCTGGCGGACATCTTCTTGAGCGCACGACCCGTGGGTTCGGCGACCTTTTGCTGTCGTGAACCGTAGCCCTGCGTACTCTCGATTTTTTCCCGGGAGACGCCGCGTTCGATCAGCCAGTCCTTCACGCGCTTGGCCCGCATTTCGGAGAGCTCCTGGTTTCGTTCGTCAGAGCCTTCCTTCGAGGCGTGTCCCTCGATGCGAATCCGCAGTCCCTCGCATTGCTTGACGAAGGCGAGCAGGGTATCGAGATTCGACAGGGTTTGCGGGAATTCGTAGTTGAAGCGATCGGTGTTCACGACGAAAAAGATATCAGGGAAATCCAGACGGGTACCGACTTTCGGTGCCTCCGGGCAGCCGTTGCGTCCTTTGACTGCGCTTGCGACACCCGGCAGCAGCGGACAATCGTCCTTGCCGTCGATAATCGTGTCGCTGTCCGTGTCCGGATCGAGCGGGTCTGTCCGGTAGCGGTCGCTGATTTCCTCACCGTCCATCAGAAGGTCACTGTCCGTATCTGCGATGAGCGGGTTGGTGTTATGCTTCTGCACTTCCTCGCCGTCATTGAGTCGATCGTCGTCCGTATCGCTTTTGAGCGGATTCGTTTTATATCGATGCACCTCATCACCATCGGTAAGGCCGTCATCGTCGGAATCCGCGACCGTCGGTTTCGTCTTGTACGTATTGAGCTCATCTCCGTCGAGCAGGCCGTCGGCATCCGTGTCGTTGGCCAACGGGTCGGTTGTGTACTTCTGGATTTCCTCGCCATCGCTGAGACCGTCTGCATCGGTATCCGCCTTGCCGGGATCGGTTTTGAATTGCGTGACTTCGTCTCCGTCTATCAAGCCGTCGCCGTCCGTATCGGGGACCATCGGATTCGTGCTCCGGGCAATTTCCTTCCCGTCATCCAATCCGTCGCTGTCGGTGTCCGTTTTATTCGGGGCGGTTCCGTGCTTGAATATTTCATCATAATCCGTGAGGTTGTCGCCGTCCGAATCGGATTCCAGCGGATCCGTCGAGTATACGCGGACTTCTTCATAATCATTCAGGCCGTCGCCGTCCGTGTCCGGATTCTTCGGGTCGGTCTTGAATTGCTCCTCCTCCTCGTCGTCGGTAAGGCCATCGCCGTCGGTATCGCGTGCACCGAAGAGATAGTAGGAGAGCCCGAGTCCGAATGTCAGCAGCGCGTCATCGCCGCTCCCTTCCACTTTCAGGTCGTCGAAGTAATCTGTTCCCGCGACGCGCATGGTCGCTCTGCCGTTGATGACAAGGTTCGAGGTGATGTACGATTCAAATCCCAGGCCGAACGGGACGGTCACCTGGGTTCCATCGTACACGTTCTTTCCCTTGTTGGGCAGCGCTTCATTTTTCGTGAGTACTGCGGGATTCCATTCCAGGAGTCCCACACCGGCAAACAGGAAGGGGACGACGCGTTGATCCGGGAAGAAATTCACCGAGACCACCAGGTCGTACGCGGAGAATCGCACCGCGTTTTTTTCCTCGATCCGTGTTCCCGATCCCGGATAAAAATCACCGATACGGCTGTCTGCTCCGAAGTACTCCGGGAAATTATCGATGATCATTTGGTCGACTTTGTATCGTGCCTGTCCGAAGGACACCATCGCATGGATGGACACATACGGAATGATATTGTATCGCGCGAAGGCGTCGCCTGCGAGCCAGAACTGATTATCCGTGAATTCCCCCCAGTATTTCACACCGCCCGCGTCGAAGCCGAAGGAAAGCTGATTTCCTGTCGACTGGGCGTGCGCCTGCGTGAATGGGACGGAAAGACACAGCAGAAGAAAAAAGAGTAACGAACGTAATGTCATAATAGCACCTTGTTGATATCTGTAACAGCGGATGGTTTGTATGTACTGCTCGTATGCGGCTCTGCTATTCATACCCGCTTTTGATGACGGTGAGAACCATTTTGAACCTCTCGTTCGCTCGTACGATGTTCGACGCGTGCGCCGGGATGATGATGGACTGTCCCGTTTCGAGCAGGTGCGAGATGCCGTCGATGACGATTTCCGCCCGACCGTCGATGATCTGTGCGAACGATTCGAACGGCACGGTCTTCTCGACCAGCGCCTCACCGTGATCGAAGGACATGACGCTCACGTGTCCGGTGTTCTTGTTGATAATGGTTTTGCTCACCACTGCATGCGGCTCATATTCAATTATTTCCACCATAATGACGGGCTTTGCTTTGTCTATTTCACTGGTACTCACAACGCGTACCTCCGTACAGCTATGTGCATTGAGAAGATCGTTTCTGATGGCACATCACGTTCGCGGATCACGGTCTGATCAGCGGTGAAGTCGACATGGGATTATTGACGATAGCAAGGTGGCGAATCGGAAGGGGAATAGCATTACATAACATTGAGATTACGTTGCAGTATTCACACATCTCCCGGAGTCACGTTACGCATCCCTCAACGCGGACTCCCTTCGTCGATCTTCGGTTGTTGTGTGCGGTGCAGCGCTGACATCCCTGGAATCCCCATTCCCCGTCTCCACTATTGTCACGCCGTCGATGGCTCCCTCAAAGATCTTCCAGCGGCCGCCGTCGTTTGTGTTTGAGTTGTTTGTAGAACGTCGGTGTCAAACCCGTGACCCTCTTGAACTGGGTCGACAAATGCGCGACGCTGCTGTAATTCAATTTGTACGAAATCTCCGTCAGATTGAGTTCATCGTACAGGAGCAGTTCCTTGACACGTTCAATTTTATGAGCGATGATGAAGTGCTCGATCGTCGTCCCTGTAGCCTCCGAGAACATGTTGGCGAGATAGGTGTAGTCGTAGTCAAGTTTGCTGCTGATGTACTCGGAGTTTTTAATCCTTGGAAGTTCTTCGCGATAGTGCACCATTTCGATGATGACATTTTTGATTTTTTCAATCAGCATCGCCTTCCTGTCCTCCATCAGCTCGAGTCCGGATTTCGCCAGCTCGATTTTCAATTGGTCGCGCTGTGCCGCAGTGATGTTTCCCCTGATGTTCACTTCTCCGAGATCCACCACACCGTAGTGGAGCCCAAGCTTATCGAGTTCCGCCTTCACCACCATCTTACAGCGGAGACTTACCATATATTTGATGTAAAGCTTCATCGTTCCCTTTTTGACAGAACGACCCGAGATTATCGGGATCTACTGTCCGTATGCACCTCTTAATGCCCTGTGGAGTAGTGATTCTTCACGAATATAGGTGAAAGAAACGGATATGCAAATCCTCGGCGCACGAATGAAAATCCACCGTTTCCTCGTCTTCGCAGCTTCGGGGTATACCTCATCCAGCGCCCGAAACATGGAAATTCGCAGGCCCCGCAGCCGAAGGTACCTGGACCCGAATTCAGAATATCCCCGAAAAAGCCACAATACCCCTCAACGGAAGTACGCGGGAAAACGTGAATGATGTAACAAATTCCCGGTATTCTGTAATGCGTACGCACTGTCAAACGGCGATATTGCTACTGTGGCGAAAGCCCCCCTTTACATAAACAAATAGATAGGATTGATCATGAAACCGATTACAAGATGGAACGTACGGAGTTCTGTTTTACTTCTGACGATGTTCGTCATCCTGGCAGGTTGCACTTCCACCGGCATGGAACGCTCCGATGAAGCAACGACGACCATGCAAACCGTTGAAAACGACATTCAGCATATTGCCGCGCAACTCGACGCTACTGGAATATCGCTCGACGACCTGATCGCCCCCGGACAATCAGATGTCAAAAAGGCGTTTGACGCGTTTACCGTCAATGTCGAGAAAATCGAAAAAATGGAGAATTCGTTCTCTGCACACGCGGACGAGATGAAGGCACGGGGCAAGGACTATTTCGCGGAGTGGAAGAAGGAAGGCCAGACCTACAGCAATCCTGAAATACAGGCGCTGAGTGACCAGCGTCGCAGCGAACTCGGTACGGTGTATGGACACATCGCTCACAACAGCATCGGCGTGAAGAAAGCGTTTAAAACTTACGTCTCCGACGTACAGGAGATCCGCACGTACCTCTCAACTGATCTGACGTCGAAAGGCATCGACGCAATCGCAGAGGTCTCCAGAGCGGTCGTTCGCGACGGTTCCGAGCTCAAGAGTGCAATCAAAACTGTCCAGTCAGCGATCGAAACAGCAAAAAATGAAATGGCACAGAAGCGTTGAATCACAGGACGATCATCTCCCGCCGGGGAAGAAGTAGAGGTATGCATCCTGCCATGAGTGGAGGGGACCATGCGTGCAAAGATGCACCCGCGACATCGTGCAAGTTTAGCACCACACCCTGTTCTGTAATCTGTACCACCCGGTCATCGACTGACCGTGTGGGTAGAAGGCCTCCGTGGAAATCCGGAAAATATGCGCAGAGGCTAGCAACACAACTAATTGCGAGGTATCGCCATGAGTAAAAGTCAGAGTTCGAAAAAAAAGGTGAAGAAGGAAGCAGCAAAGACGATGAAAGAGAAGAAGGCATCCAAAAGAGACAAGAAAATCAACGCGCAGATCGAAAAACGGTCCGGCAACACAGGGCCCTGATACGCCGCATGGCTCCCGATCCACGTATGCATGCACGCAGTTTCCGATTACACCGTCGCCAAGGTCATAAACATGAACCAGCCCCCCATCGATCCATCAGTCAACCGTCTGGCCTTTATCGGAAATTACCTGCCGCGTCTCTGCGGTATCGCCACCTTCATGACCGATCTGTGTGAAGCTGTTGCTGACAGGTATCGCGAGACCACGTGTATCGCGCTACCTGTCAACGACGTCGAGATCGGTTACCCGTATCCTTCACGCGTGCGATTTGAACTCGCAGAAAAGGATATTGAATCGTATCGCCGCGCTGCGGACTTTCTGAATATCAACAACGTCGACCTCGTATCGCTGCAGCACGAGTACGGCATTTTCGGCGGACGCGCGGGGAGCCATATTCTGACGCTATTGCGCGAACTGAGGATGCCCGTTGTCACAACACTCCACACCATTTTACGCGATCCGAATCCCGACCAGAAACGCGTACTGGAAGAAATCGCCGCCCTCTCCGACCGACTCGTTGTCATGAGCACACGCGGCGTGGACTTCCTGCGGGAAATCTATGGCGTATCACCGGAAAAGATCGATCTGATCCCCCACGGCATCCCGGACGTATCGTTTGTGGATCCGAGTTTCAACAAAGATGTGTTTGGCGTCGAAGGGAAAATAGTACTGCTCAGCTTTGGCCTGCTTTCAGCCAGCAAGGGCATCGAGAATGTCATCTCCGCCCTCCCCGCAATTCTCGCCCGGCACCCGAACGTAGTGTATATCGTGCTCGGTGCCACCCACCCGCATGTCATGAAACATGAAGGCGAAGCGTACCGGATATCCCTGCAGTGGCTTGCGCAGGAACACGGCGTGGAAGGTCAGGTGATTTTCTACAACCGCTTCGTAAGCCTGGAAGAGCTCGTCGAGTTCATCAGTGTGGCCGACATTTACATCACACCATATCTGAATGAAGCACAAATCACTTCCGGTACGCTTGCATATACGCTCGGCGCTGGCAAGGCAGTGATTTCGACCCCGTACTGGTATGCGGAAGAGATGCTCGCCCAGGGACGCGGCGTGCTGGTTCCGTTCCGGGATCCGGCAGCGATTGCGGAGCAAGTGAATCACCTCCTGGAAAAGGATTCCGAGCGTCATGCCATGCGCAAGAAAGCCTATATCTTCGGTAGAGAAATGACCTGGCCCCGCGTGGCCGACCGCTATATGGAAAGTTTCCTCAGCGCGCGGTCGGAACATCGCCATTTTGCTCACGCAGAGTTCGCGGTGAAACCCCTGGACCGACGTCCGGGAGAATTACCTCCTCTCAAACTGGACCACCTGAAAACCATGACGGATGAGACCGGCATGCTGCAGCATGCCATTTTCACCGTACCCAACTATAACGAGGGCTATTGCGTCGACGACAATGCCCGCGCGCTCATGGTAAGTGCTCTCCTGGAAGCCCTCGGCAACGAGCGCGCCATGGAACTTGGCTCACGGTATCTTGCCTTTATCTGGTATGCCTTTAACACTGAAACCGGGCGTTTTCGAAACTTCATGGATTATCAACGCCGCTGGATGGAAGAAAGCGGCTCCGACGACAGCCACGGCCGCACGCTGAGGGCGCTGGGCACCGTTTTGGGCCGCTCACACACATCGGCGATACACAGTATGGCAGGATGGGTGTTCGAGCAGGCGCTTCCCGCAATCCTCGATACAACCAGCCCCCGCGCCTGGGCCTTCTCTATCATGGGTATTCAGGAATACCTGCAACGATTCGGTGGTGACCGCCGGGCCAATCAGGTCCGCGAGGAATTGTCTGAAAGACTGCTGACACTGTATCAAACCCATCGTTCTGATGATTGGCGCTGGTTCGAAAACCGTCTGACCTACTGCAACGCCGCGCTGCCGCATGCCCTGCTGCTCTGCGGTGCAGCGATCTCAAATGCCAAGATGACTGACGCCGGACTGGAATCCCTCACATGGCTGACGCAAATGCAGCGCAGCGACGCGGGGCATTTCGTTCCCATAGGATCCAATGGATTCTATCGGCAAGGTGGTGAGCGGGCACGGTTCGATCAGCAGCCGGTCGAAGCGCAGGTGACAGTCTCTGCCTGCCTGGAAGCGTACCGCATCACGCACGAAAAGCGCTGGCCCAAGGAAGCCCGTCGCGCCTTCGACTGGTTCCTGGGACGCAACGACCTGAATATGCCTGTTTACGATCCGACGACCGGCGGTTGTCGCGACGGCCTCCACCCGGACCGCCCGAATGAAAACCAGGGAGCTGAATCAACACTAGCATTCCTCCAGGCCCTGCTGGAACTGCGACTGGCAGAAAACACCCCCCTCTCCATCGAAGATCGAAAGCAATGAACAATCAGCATCCTCAGTTATTTCTCCGACATCGACACAACCCCATCCTCACTGGCACCGACTGGCCATATCCGGTGCACACCGTGTTCAATCCGGGCGCAACAATACTGCGTGACGGCACGACACTGCTGTTATGCCGCGTAGAAGATCGGCGTGGACACTCCCATCTCACTGTGGCTCGCTCTGTAAATGGTGTGGATGGGTGGAACATTGATCCCCAACCTACTCTCCCTGCCGATCCGGAGAATTTCCCTGAAGAGCTCTGGGGAATTGAAGATCCCCGCATCACCTATGTTCCCGAACTGCAAAAATATGCGGTCGTGTACACCGCTTTTTCCAGCAGCGGTCCCGGGGTGGCGCTGGCGCTGACGGAGGATTTCCATGCCTTCGAGCGCCTGGGAATGATCATGCCCCCGGAGGATAAAGACGCAGCGCTTTTTCCCCACAGAATCGGCGGACACTGGGCGATGATTCACCGCCCTGTCAGCGCGACCGGTGCACATATGTGGATGTCGTACTCCCCCGACCTGCGGCACTGGGGAAGCCACAAGCTGATGCTGGCGGCCCGAAGAGGCAGTTGGTGGGATGCCAATAAAATCGGCCTTACGGCACCGCCGATCGAGACTCCTGACGGCTGGCTTGTGATTTACCACGGCGTGCGGCAAACGGCGAGCGGTGCGATATATCGACTCGGTCTGGCACTGTTTGATCTCCAATCGCCTGAGCTTTGTATGCAGCGCAGCGACGAGTGGGTGTTCGGTCCGGATGAATCCTATGAACAATTCGGCGATGTAGAAAACGTAGTGTTTCCATGCGGCTATACGGTCGCTCCAGACGGCGATACGATCAACCTCTATTATGGCGCTGCGGATACGAGTATCGCCCTCGCCACCGGCAGTATCCAGGCTATTTTGCAGTGGCTGGAGCAGCATCAACAGCAAAACGATGATCGGTGAGAGTACTACGCTTTCAAACAGCCGCCACCAGTCTTTTCAGCTGAACCAGTTCATTGAAGATGATAATCATGTCGATAGGCGGATCGAAGCACAAGTTGCGGAATGAGGCTATGAAGCCCCGCAAAAAGAGAGTCCCGCAATGCGGGACTCTCTTTTTGCGCCACGCCGAAGTTGAGCGAAGCGAAACGAAGGCGGGCCAGGCTTTCCAAAGCCCCTCATCTGAGGGGATTTTCCATTTTGCTTCTACCTCAGTAGTACCATTCTGCCCAGGTAATCCCGCCCTTCGCTTGTCAGTCTGTAGAAATAGAATCCTGCGGGTAAGTCCATTGCACGGAACGGAACCTGATGATGGCCTGCTTCCTGAACGCAGCCATCCAGCAGACGCCGGACTTCACGACCGTAAAGGTCGTTTACCACGAGTGTGACACGCTGCGCTTTCGCAAGAGTAAAGCTGATGCTCGTCGATGTACTGAACGGATTGGGATAATTCTTCAGCAGATATGCACGTTCAGGAATCGCGTTATAGGTACCAGTCGTAGATTGGCGGTACCTGAGAACGGTCAACTGCGTATGCATCGCGTACACGATGCCGGAATCGCCCAGTGCGATATTCCAGCACGGCAAATCGTACGCGGCAAGCAGGCGAAAGGTATTTCCATCAAAACCGTATGCACGCACCTGTCCGTCTGCAGAGACGAACACAGTTCCCTGCGTGTCGACGCGCACCTTGGACGCGTGGATGTCTTCGTCATGCGCCAGAAGGGTGAATCCCTTCCCGTCGTAATCATATGCGGAAAGGCCCATCCGGTCTGCTGCGAACACAGTCACATCCGCATACGAGGTGTTCTCAAGACCTACTGCCACGCCCATCGCATACTGGACCGCCTCAGTTGCCTGGTTGACCAGGCTGTCGCCTTCGAAGTCATACGCTAGCAAACCGCGCCCACCGTCCGCGAGAAAAATGGTACCGCCTCCCGATACTGCCATGTCTTCTACTCCTATATCCAGTGAATGGGCAGCGGCACGTTGAATAAACTGCTCCCCAGCACGTGCGAACGCGCGAAACCCCTGCATGGCATCGCATGTGAATATTGTCCCACCCGGCTCCCACAGGATATGGTCGCATGAACCGATCGAATCACGATAATGCCCTGTGCAGGAGAAACCGTTCGCGTCAAACGTATAGGCGCGGATGCCATCCCGGTCATTTGCGAGATACAGGGTCCCGTCATCGCCGACCGCGAGGTCGTTCCCGCTGCCGCCGTCATTGATGTGTGCGACAGATGTGAGTTTGCTGCCATTTCGCCTATATGCGCGCAGTCCGCCACCGCCGTTCGCCAGAAAGAACACCCCTCCTTCCCCTTCGACGACCGCCGAAGCATATCCACCATCGTTGACACGGTCCACGAAGACCAGGCTGTCATGTGAAATACCGTGCGCCTCCATGCCACTATGATACCAGGAGGTATACACCCGATTTCCTGAGCCAACAAATATTCGGCCCGGTCCGCGTCCACTGAATTGCAGCGCGGACGCGACCGCTTCGCAGGTATCACCACGAACGCGATACGCACCAAGCCTACCGTCGCCACCAACAAACAGCAGGCTGTCCTTCGCGGCCAGGCAACGTATGAATCCATGCGATACCTGCTTTCCGGGGATGAAGGAAGCACCGTCATAGCGACAAACACGGAAACCTTCCGTCCTGTCCCCGAAATAGACATTCCCCGCTGCATCGGCTGTGACAGCGACAACACCTTTCCCGAGATACAGAGATGCCGTTTCAATCAAGAGGCCAGCGAGCACACGGAAAGCGCGTACTGTATCGAGATATGCGCCCGCCAGGATGACATCGCCTCCCGGTGCGATCGCCAATCCGTCGATGGGTCGTGGAAATGAGACACTGTCGAGTACGGCGATGGAATTCCCGTCCCAGTGAAGCGCGTACAGGGCTCTTGTCCCTGTCGCAACGAGCGTATCTGACCCGGCGACCGCCACATTCACGTAGTTGTTTCCGCTCTGTAAAGAGTCTGCCGGTTGAAGGGTGCTCCCATCGTAGCTATACGCATATAAACCATCCCCGCCCCGAGCAGCAAACACCATCCCATCCAGTGTAACCGCAAGGCCGTACGCGCTCCCACTCCTCTGGAGGTGACGCAGAACAAAGCCGCTGTCCGTGAGCGCATAGATATGAAGACCTCTGTCTGTGGCGAGACAGATGGACGAATCCGGCAGCTCTGCGATCGCTTCGGCAAAGCCGAAATCGTCATTCTGTGCCACCAGTTCAAACGTCGCAGACTGCCCGCGTACGACCAGAGGCAGGCACGCAGTAACGAGAAACAGAATCAGGTACGGGAATTTCATCACTCCTCCGCGTCTTCAAAACGTGGCGAGGTAAAGGATAATCTTGTCTTGCATCAATTGCACCAAACTAACGAGATCAGTACCAAAATCAAGTCCCCCTGAGAGTCGAGAATTCGTTGGTTGAATATCAACCCGCGAGCAGAAGCAACCGAAGCTGCTCCAGCTCATTGAAAATCTGCCGCATCTCCGCAGGCGGATCGAAACACAAGTTGCGGAATGAGGCTATGAAGTCCCGCAAAACAAAGCCGCTCAGATGAGGGGCTTTGTTGTTGGCTGAGATAATTGACTTTGTGAAAATCAAAAGGGCGAGATCAACTCGCCCTTCATTCGTGTTCCACGTTCCTATCGTCATCTCACAAACTGCATTTTCCGGACAAACACCCCATCAGGCGTCTCGAGACGGTAGAAATACACCCCTGACGGAAGATCCCGTGCGTTAAATCGCGTGGTATGCAATCCGCTCCGCCGTTTTTCCTCATCAATCAATCGCGTAACCTCCCGTCCAAGCGCATCCGTCACGATCAGCGACACTTCCACCGGACGCGACAACGTGTAGCTGATCGTAGTTGTCGGATTGAATGGATTTGGGTAGTTCTGATGCAGCTGGTGCGAAGTTGGCATTGCAGCAGGTTCCTCCACTGCCGTGGTGGACGCTGGTACCGGCAGTGTACGCCGGTCGATGAATCGTCGCTTCCCCGCCTCGAGGACAACAAAAATGGTCACATGCTTCGTCGTAGGAAGAACATCGATTTCCAGGCTGCCCTGAGCGGAGCCGTCAGGCGGTAGCAACCCAAGTGGAAGG
The DNA here is from genome assembly GCA_020444325.1 of bacterium. Classification (NCBI taxonomy): domain Bacteria; species bacterium. The sequence continues at coordinate 239,594 of JAHLLD010000004.1, read as the reverse complement.
ATGTTCCCTGTCTTCATGGTGACACCGCTGCTGAGAATCGCGACAGTTGCCGCGACATCCTGAGCAGCCGCCCCACCCATGTTCTCCGTTGTGAGACGGAGATTACAGCTGTTCTCACCGCTCGACGGCGCGCGAACGATCTCCGTTTCCACCACCCCGAGCGCGGGCAATGTGATCAGACTCCCGACATCGGTGGTCAAATCAGTGATCGCATCCACGGAGCCCTCGAGCGGAATGAGAATGGAATCGATTTCCGCAAGAAGATTGGCCTTCCGATCCGCAGTGGGAGAATGAAAATAATCCATCAGGGAAACCGACAGGACGGCGCGCCGCATCGCGAGCAGCTGCATGCGTGCAAGGACGACGTAATAATCGTCACGGAGATCTTGCTGGACGTACAGATCCGCGGGAGCGATTCCGAGCAGCGGCCGCTGCAGCAACGATGTCTCCGCTATCATGTCCATCCCGCTGTGCCGCAGGGCATCGAAATGCTCGTTGATGAACGCCGTGTCTTCGTCCGCCACCCTGCCGCGTAATTCGCTGAGCGAAGCACGGTCCGACGAGACTGCCCCGCTCATCAACAACCTGCCTGTCTTGGAGATGCCGTGAGCAGACAGCGGGAAGCCGACATCATTCCTGCTCCTTCCGCCTGGGACGGATCCGTTCGCGCTTTGAACGCTGTTGTTCACAGGATCGAAAATTGCGTTCCCTGCCTCGCGTATTAGTGAAGGAAGGGAACCCAGCCCTGGGACCTTCTCCGTGGAAGCGAGATACAACATGCGCGCCACGGGCGTGGCGGCTGCCGCGATCGCATCATACAGCCTGTCCACCATCCGGGGACGCAGATCCCGCAGCTTGAGGAAGAATGCCTCGAGGGGTGTCCCGGACGCCTGACCGAGTGCGTATGCGGCATCCATTCCGGTACAGACACTGCCGTAGGATGTGAAATCTGTTTGCAGCGACTCCGTCTCAGTGCGAACGGACTGCAAAGCGATGTCGCGTTTCGCAATGGCCGACTGCGTGTTTCCGGTAAAATCCAGCTGCTCCGTTCTGTCCGCGAACAGCGGGATGAATGGCTGTGTAACAGGGAGATAGCACGACCCGAGTATGCATTCCCCCCAGTAATCCACCATCGACGTCAGCGCCGGCTTCGTGAGATCCGGGATTTCTCCGCGCTCCCGAAGCAGTGTTGTGTAGAACTCCGGCACTGCGGCGTCGGGGGTCATACCCATGAGCTGCATCATCAGAAAGGCGCCGTCGTAAACGGGGTTGATCATGTCGACAAGAACGGCATCCACAACCTGGTCTTCGGCGCCGAGGTAGGTGCGCTGATCCTGCCATGCAAAACCGAGTGCGCAGACGTTCTTCAGCATCATCCCGATCGGCGTTGCCGCCTGTTTCGCCGTCGCCACCGCCCCTTCGATGGGGGGCGAATAACTCAGATCCTCAAAGCCGCCAGACAGCACACGCTCGAGGAAGGCAAACCGCGTAAACGCTTCTGCCGCAGCACTCTGGTCCGCGGGATAACCGGTCTGCCATTTCGCAATCAGGCTGCGCGCCGCGGCCTCATCGTATCCTCGCTGATAGTCCGTGAACACCTGCCGCAGGATCGCCAGTTCTGGACTCCCGTTCGAGATAAGTTCTTCGCAAGCGGGGAACATCGCCTCCTTGGCGGCAATGGCATCCCTCAGTTCCTGCCCCATCGGCGCACGATCGGTTTTTGCGCTCACGACGGTGGACCAGCGGGATGTCCCGTCAACGTTGCGCGCGCGAACGCGATACCAGTACTCGCTCTCCGACGGAAGACCGCTGTCGGTATAACTGCTGTCGCCTGCCGCGAGATTCGATGTAAGCAAATGGAAGTCAGCGACGTCCGCGGTCTCTGAACGCTCGATCTCGAAGCTGTCCTCGTTCGATGGTGACGGCATCTCCCAGGTAATCCGGATCTCGCTCGTGCCCAGGGTACGTGCATGCACATTCGTTGGGACCGGAGGAAGATCAAGATTCTCCTCGAGCGTCATCGCACTGACGACATCCGACCACTCGGATGTCCCGCTGCCGTTGTAAGCACGGATGCGGTAATAATACGTCGTCAGCGGATTCAACCCCGTGCGCTCGTAACTGCGCTTGCCAGGTGCGATCGCCGGTTCGATGGTCGTAAAATCCGCGTCATCGCCAGTGGTCGATTCCTGGATCTCGCACCCGTCCTCGTACGAGGGATGCGGCAGTACCCAGGTGATTTCGATGGCGTGCGCATCCAGCGTTGTGGCGGCAGGGAAAAACGGTCGGCCGGGAGCGGGACGCGCGTACGTTCGGGCGCTGTCGGCAGCGGACCAGCCCGATACTCCGGTAGCATTTACTGCGCGAACGCGGTACCAGTACACTGTACTCGGCTCCAAGTGCTCGTCGTTCAGCACGGTAATGCCGGCGGTGGTCGTATGAACGGGTGTCCACGTCGCGCCGTCCTCGCTGCGTTCAATTTCAAAGTAGTCTTCGTTCGTCGAAGCACGCTCCCAGGTCACCTGCACGGTGAAGAGGTCCCGTGCATCCGCGATGAGATTAATGGGCGTAGCGGGCGCAAGGCTGGTGAAAATGGACACCTCGTTTGAATAGGATGATGTGGCGTCCTGGCCAACGGCCCTGACACGAAACGCGTATGTCGTGTCCGCGATCAACCCCACTACGTCAAACGTCGTTACGTCCGCTGCGGTGGTGGTTATGAGAGTCCAGCTACCATATTTGATGCGCTGTTCAACTTCATAGCCTGTTTCTTCGGTGGAATGATCCGTCCACTCGAGATGAGCGGAATTCTCGGTCAGGAGCGAGGCGGTGAGTGCCGCCGGAGCATCAAGGAAGCGAAGCGTTGTCGCCTGCACCTCGTTCGAGTACGCTGATGCGATCGCGCCGTCCATCGCCAGCACCCGGAAGGAATACGGAGTTTGCGGTGTCAGCTCTGTCACCGTCGCTGCCGTGGTATTTTCCCGCAGGGTGTCCACAGGACGCCAGTCTCCTCCGTTTTTCAATTCCACGACATAATCGGTTTCGTTGTCGGCGTGATCCACCCATACAAGGCCGATTTCGCTGGAAGAGATATCCGCCACTTTCAGTTCCGTGGGGGCCTTGAATTCCGGCATCGTGATCTGTACCTCATCGGAATAGTCGGATTCAAACACCCAGTTGACCGCCTTGACCCGGAACGTGTACAGCGCCTCCGGCTGCAGCCCGATGAGTGTGTGCTGTGTGGCGTTCATCGTGTCGGCCGCGGCTTCCTCCCAGGGACTCGCGTCCTTCTGCCGTTCGATGATGTACTCCGATTCGTTGTCGGCATTGTCCGTCCAGCGCAGCATGACTTTCGTCGGCGACAGGGTGGAGGCCGTCAGACTCGTCGGTGTCGCGGGTTTGTATAGCGGGATGATGATGCCGTCCGGCGACATCGAGGCGATGAACATGTCGTAGCCCGTCCAGTCGTCGCCCGACTGCACGGCACTCAGCGCCGGCTGATGCGCCTTGTACACGGGGAAATCCAGGCTTGCTGTCTGACCGCAGAGGATGACGTTCCCGCTTCCGTCAGTGTCGATGCTCTTGCCCATGTCGTAGCGGTCCCCCCCGAGATACGTCGCCCACTGCTTCCGCCCGAGCGCATCGAACTTGACGACGAATCCGTCGCCAGAGCCGCCGTAGTTGGACTGCCACGGATTGGCAACCGGTAGATTCCCGCTGAGTGTAAAGCCCGTGAAAAGGATGTTGTCGTTCCCATCCGTTGCGATGCCGCCGATGCCTTCGGCACCGCTGCCGCCAAAGTACGTCGCCCACGTCCTGCTGCCTCCCGACGTGAGTTTCAGAATGAACACATCCCCTCCCCCGCTGATATACGGCTGCTCGGCACCGCTCACAGGGAAATCGGAGCTGGTGGTCAGGCCGGCCACGATCACGTTTCCGCTTCCGTCCGAGGTCACCGTGAAAGCTCCGTCCCCGCTGGTGCCGCCGTAATACGTCAACCAGTCCGGAACTCCCGCCCCGCTGAATCTGGCGATGAATGCGTCGTCCGCTCCCACGCCGCCTATGGCAGACTGGAACGGATTGAGGACAGGGAAATACTGGCTCCCGGTCGCGCCGACGAGATAGATATTCCCGGAGGCATCGACGGTCACATCCCTCCCCCTGTCGTCCCGTTCCCCGCCGACGAAAGTGGACCAGAGCAGCGTACCATTGAAGCTGAGCTTGGAGAGGAAGGCCTCTTCCATCTGCTGTTTTGTCGACTGCCACGCGTTCTGCACGGGGAAATTGTCGCTCTCCGTGGTGCCGGTAAGCACGACATTCCCGCTTCCGTCGAATGCGATGCCTTGGCTGTAATCGCTGAGTGCCCCACCGTGATACGTCGCCCACTGGCAGGAACCGCCACCGTCGAGTAAGAGGACAAAAGCGTCGTCGGTGCCCTGTGAGCCGATCGTCTGCTGCATCGCATTCTTCACGGGAAAATCCCAGCTCGTTACCGATCCGGTGACGGCGATATTTCCGCTCGCATCCACGGCGACATCGAGTCCCCAGTCGTCCTGGGTCCCCCCGTAATATGTCGCCCAGACGGGCGTCCCCGCATCGCTGAATTTCACGATGGCGATATCGTTTGATCCGGCGTGTGTGCCCTGGGCAGCTCCGATAACCGGGAAATCCGTACTGGCGGTAGTGCCGCACACGATGACGTTCCCGGACGCATCGATAGCGACGCCGCTTGCTTGGTCTGTGCCATGTCCCCCGTAATACGTCGCCCACGGATCGATGACCAGGGTCTTCGAGGCGTCATATGCTCCAACGTCGAACGTCACCTCTTCCCCGCGGAGAACGAATGCCGTGGGGACGTCCTTTCCCGTGAGCTGATAGGAATACGGGGACTGCTCGTCGATCTCGCCGACCGGGGTGGCGATGGAAAGCCGGCCGTTCTCGGCATGACGCATCGACACAGCACCATCGTAGCGGAGACGGATCTGTGCGGGATCGCCCCCGGGCCGAACAATGAATTCATACTTCGTCTTTCCCTGCGCCGCAGCGAACACCATGTCGATATTGTCATACACGTTTTCGTACACAATGCGCGCGAAACTGCGCACATGCGTGATGCCCTGCGGACAATGAGGATAATAGTAATTGCTATACGCGGGAAGCGCCTGTTCCGCACGAATACGCACAAGGGGGTTGCTCCCGACGAGCTTCATGTCCATACGGTAAGCGGAGAGTTCGGGCGCATGCGGTACAGTGGGTCGATTCAGAGCGGACACGGCGTTAACGACAGGTCCGAACTGCCCTTCAGCTTCCGTTGCCGATTCCTGAAACACGTAACTCACACCTGCGGACGTGAAATACAATCGAGCCGTGCCCGCATCAGCGCTGTACAGAATTTCGGGGCGGAGCCTTCCATCGGTATCCACGATCTGTCCGCGGTTTTCAGTAAAACAGACCGGTAAGCGGTCAGCATGCCGGTCCGTGAGAGACGATGTTTCATCAGGACCATCGGGCAGCGGGGATCCGGCCTGAACAGCGGTCAGGGGCAACAGACAGAACATTCCGATAAAAACGAGACAGGTCGTGATTGTGGTACAGCTGATGTCACGGGTAGAAGGGTTGGATAGCATGGGATTCTCCTCCAGAACGGAACTTCATGGAATAAGCAATCGGGATGAGACGTCAAGCTCGGGTGATCAGCGACATGGGAATCGTGTATCAAGAGTGTACGAACTAAATATCTGATAATCATTAGTCACCACAGGAATGAAAACCAATACCTCAAAATCCGGGACGTAAAAAAATCTACGATGCCAGCGCCTTCAACGCGGAAGGCAGGTCAAAGAGATGGTCTTTCACGATGTACCCGGATGCTCCGGCCCGTTTCGCCAGTAGGCGGTATTCCGGCGTGTCGAAGTCCGTGACAATGAGAATCCGCGCATCTGGATTTTCGTGCATGATGCGTGTCGTCGCTTCGAAGCCGTCGAGCAGCGGCATGCGGATGTCCATAAGTACCGCATCGGGATGAAAACTCTTGTACTCTTCCACCGCCTCCAGACCGTTTGCCGCCTCCCGGGCGTCAGTCAGCAGGTTCCCAACCAGCGACATCAGGAAACGACGCATTCGGGCATTATCGTCAACAAAGAGCAGGCGCATGACGGACTCATTCGTGCATACTGTGAAATACAGCCTGAATACAACAACAGCAATTTTTTAGAGAAGCACATCAGTAGACCTACCTATTTTGAAGGACCGGATATTCGCGTGGAATATCGACGTATCGCGATGGCTGTGAGTCCTTGCTTCTGTCCCGGGGGGAATGTACTATTCATCATATCATCATAGGAGTATTCTCTCCCCTATCCATTTGTCCTGCTCTTCCGTCATCCGGCATGGGTCGGTTGATGCTAAAGGAAGGTACGGGATATCAGCCGCTTGCTCAGGAGAGCGCATGAGTATACGTGTACTGCTTGCTGACGATCATCGCTTGATGCGCGAGGCGCTGCAAAGCGTGCTCGAGAAGAAACCGTACATCCAGGTCGTCGGTCTAGCGGGAAACGGACGTGAGGCGGTGGACATGACCGGGCAGCTGGCACCGGACGTTGTGGTGATGGACGTGCACATGCCCGTACTGAACGGCATCGACGCAACACGTGAAATCGCGGCTACCTCGCCTGACACGCACATCATCGCCCTTTCGATGTCCAACGACAGCAGCTACATAGGGAAGATGTTCCGCGAGGGAGCTCACGGGTACGTCATCAAACATGCGGCCCTCGAGGAACTGGAAAGCGCGATCAGGACGGTCGTCACCGGCCGTCGATATGTCAGCAGAGAGATCACCAATGTGGTCATTGACGACTATGTGCGGCATCTCGCCTCCGACACGCAGACCCCGGGCGACAGTCTCACGGCGAAGGAACGCCAGGTGCTACAGCTTATCTCGGAGGGATATTCGACCAAAGAGATTGCCGATATCCTGTCCGTCTCCGTAGGCACAGTGGAAACCCACCGCCGGCATCTCATGGGCAAGCTTGAAACCCACTCCGTCGCCGATTTGACAAAACACGCTATTCGCATGGGGCTAACGCAGATCTGAGGTCTCTCACGGATTTCACAGGACGAATTCACGGTTCCCGTGATTGAGAGAAACTCACCGTAATAATAGATTATATATAGCCGTTTCAGCCAGGCCGCAGTGCGGTTTTCTTCTTACCCACGGACCCTGAGAATGATGAAGCTTGTGCCCTCCATGCTGTTCTTCATGCTGATTGCGTTGCCATGTGCAGCGCAAACAGACAGCGCCAGGGACACCCTGGCGCAGGAATACCAAAGGTTGGTGCAGGAATTCGGGAGAAAAGACTCCCTGCTCTCGGCACTGAATCGCGAACAGGTCAGGGAGCTGACCGAACGCTATGAAGCGGAACGCAAGGAGCAGATGATCACGCTGCTCGAACAGGAAAAGCGTCAGCGGGAACTTCAACTGGCACAACAGAACGAAGAGTTGAAGCGCCAAAACCTGCAACGGGAGGAACAGGAGCGCAATCTGCTCCTTCTCGCACGAGAGAAAGACATCCGAAAGCTCGAACTGGAAAAAAACGAAGCGGAACTTCGCCGACAGCAGGTGTTAATGCTGCGCCAGAGTGAAGAACGCCTCAGGCAACAGGACACACTGCGCATGCAGGAGTTGCGCATCGAACGCGAGTCAATACTGCGCGGAATCACGGGAGCGGGAATATTCGCGGTACTGCTTTTTCTGGGCGGCGGATACTGGAATTTCCGCAACCGTCGTACAGCAGCGCATCTACGTGAAGAGGCAGCTGCGAGCCGAGCCAACAAGATAGAGGCACAGGCTTTCGCAGACGCGGCCGCAGCGGAACAGCGGCAGAAAGCGGCGCAACAGGAATTCACCGCGGGCTTCATCGTAATGCAGGAAGAGGAAAGAAAACGCATTGCCGGGGCCCTGCACGACGGGGTATCGCAGGATCTCATCATCATGAAGTTCCGTGCCGCGATGGCGCAGGAGGACGACGACAACGCTCAGGAACATCTCGAAGAGATTGCCGACGCCGCTACTGAAAGCATCGAGGAAGTCCGCCGCATGTCGCGCGATCTGCGTCCCGCGCAGATTGAGCGCGTCGGACTCACGTCAACACTCCAAGCAATGCTCGACAAAGTTCGCGATAGTACGGCCCTGCACGTCGAGTCCGAGATTGCCGCTGTGGACGGACTGTTCTCCCCAGATGAGGAAATCGGGCTGTACCGCATCGTGCAGGAAGCGATAAACAACATACTCAAGCACGCAGGGGCGCAGCGCGTGGAGGTGCGGCTACAGAAAGACGATGATCTGCTGCGACTGCTGATCCGCGACGACGGTGCCGGCTTTGATCCGAAGAAACGTGCAGGCGTGGGACTCGGCCTGCACGGCATGCAGGAGCGCGCCTACATGCTGGGCGGCGCGCTGCGCACGGAGAGTGCGCCGAGCGCGGGCACGACATTGCACGGGGAATTTCCCCTGAAGTCCATTCCTGCGGGAGATGCGACGTGAGGCGGCGCACGACACAGAGAATCCTCCTTCCGGTCATTCTGGCGCTGTTTCTTGGCGGGACTTTGCCCGTCAATGCCCAGTCCCTCATCGACAGTCTTAAGCAGAAATTCGCCGAGGCTGAAACCGACAGCACCCGCGCCGCACTGTGCAGCCTCATTTCGCAGGCATACCAGGCGGATCACAGGAACATGGAAACCATCTCCTGGAACGAGCGCCGTGCGGAATTCGAACTTGCATCCGGGCAGAAGAAAAAAGCAGCGCACACCATGCGCGTACTCGGAGGACAATGGTGGATGCTGATGGACAACCGCATCCGGGCGATGGAGCATTACGACCGCAGTCTGCGCCTCTATGAGGAGATCAACGATACAACGGGATTGGTATGGCTGCACTGCAACATCGGGCAGTTGTACATGAGCAGCACGGGGGAGTTCGAACAGCCCTTGCGATACTATCAACGTGCGTACGATCTCGCCGACGCTGCCGGAAATATTAACATGATGGCGACCGCACTCTGGCACATCGGCGTGGCGTACGACTTCATGGGCGAGAAGGAGGAAGGGATCACGTACCTCCGCCGCTGCCTGGAGCTGCAGGAGAAGATCGGCAATCCGCGATCGATACAGTTTACCCTGGTCATCCTTGCGGCTATCTGCACCAATGGGGGCCATTTTAACGAGTCACTGTCGTATCTCGCCCGCAGCGGTGCGATCGCCGATTCACTGGGAGATAAAAAACGCATCGCCCAGAACATTCACAGTGTCGGCAGAATCTACAGGGATCAGGGTGACCTGGTAACCGCCATCGACTATGAGCAGCGGGCATTGAAGGTTTATAAAGAAATCAATGAGATGAGGCAGATGAGCTTCACTCAATATCTCCTTGCCAACCTGTACAGTCGTCTTGGAAAAGCTGACAGTTCCATGCATCACTTCAATGCCGCCCTTGAGGTGTCGCAACGGCTCGGTACAAAGGGATATTTGCGTCACCATTACAGAGAACTTGCAAAGCATCATGTGAGGATGGGGAACTACAAAGAGGCTATCGCCTTCCAACGCAAACGCATGGCACTATTCGATTCGAGGGACGACGAAAAATCCATACGTAGGATCAACGAACTGACAGCGGTGTACGAGGCGGAGCGCAGAGAGCGCATCATCGCACTTCTCGCGGCGGAACAACGTATCGATTCGCTCGAACTACTACAGAGAAATCAGGCACTGACATGGCAGCGCATGAAGCTGCTTCAGCGACAGCAGGGGAAAAAACTGCTCGAGCAGGATCGCGCATTGCAGCAGTTACAGCTCGCACGAGCGGCAGACACCCTCAATATGCGTGCGGAAGCAATTGCACTGGGTCACGCAGAAAACGCAGCGCAGCGACGCAAGCTAGCACTGCAGGAGGCTTCACTCGCGAGAGGCGCACTGCACCGCAACACCCTGCTGGGCGGGTTCGTCGTCGCACTCCTGCTTACGCTCCTGTTCCTCCGCATTCTCCGCAACAGACGCATCACTGCGGAATTACGTACGGAGGCAACCGAGCTGCGCGTGAGCGCCGTGGAAGCCATGGCGGCGAAGCAGCTGGTGGAGATCGCGCATCGGGAGCATGAAATGCAGAGACGTTTCACTACTCGCCTCATCGCATCTCAGGAACAGGAACGCAAGCGCATCGCCGGCGCCCTGCACGACGGTGTCGGGCAGGACCTGCTCATCATCAAGCACCGCGCGTTGATGGCGCTTGACGATGCAGAACAGCGCAAGCAGCATCTTGGCGATATCACGCATATCGCTGTCGAGGCTGTGGAGGACGTACGCCGGCTGTGCCGAGACCTCAGTCCTTATCAGCTTGAACGCGTGGGACTGACCAGCACGCTGCGCGATATGCTGACGTCCGTTGAAAAAAGCACGGCGATCACGATGCATATCGATATCGGAGAGGTCGACGGACTGATCCCTAATGAACGAGAAATCGATCTCTACCGCGTGGTGCAGGAAGGGATGAACAACATCGTCAAGCATGCCGAGGCGCGCAAAGTGGACGTCACGCTTCAGCGTGTCAACGGCAGTCTCCGTCTGCGCATCCATGACGATGGCAAAGGCTTCGAGCTTGAGAAACGGAGTGATCCTGCCGCACATGCGGGACTGGGTATGCAGAGCATGGCCGAGCGCATGCATCTGCTCGACGGAGAAATCAAATTCGAAAGCGGTACGGGCAACGGCACACTGATCGAAGCTTTGATACCGTTGCCAGCTGATGCGATACAGCAACAGGAGGGGTCAGCGTGACACGGAACAACGGTGCGACACAAATACGCATCGTCGTCGCAGACGATCATCCGGTGGTGCGCAACGGCCTCCGCATGATGATTGATCGCGAAAAGGATCTGAACCTCATCGGCGAGGCCGCCGACGGTGTGCAGGCCCTCGCTGCCATACAGGAAACACGTCCGGACATCGCGCTGATTGACATTGAAATGCCGGGCCTGACGGGACTCGACATTCTGCGCGAACTGCACATGCGGCGATCTGCAACACGCTGCATCATCCTGACCCTGTATGACGATCCGGTCATTTACCGCCGCGCCGCGGAGTACGGCACCATGGGGTACATGCTCAAGGACAGCGCTCCGTGTGATATACTCCTCGGCATCCGACGCGTCGCTGCCGGGGAGTTTTATCTCGGTCTGCCGGAAACCGCGTGTGAGCGAAAGGACGCGCATCCTCGAGCCACTGAGCTTCTCGCGGTCGACTCACTCACGCCCAGCGAGCGGCGGGTGCTGCACCTGATCGCGGAAAACAAGTCCACCCGTGAAATCGCAGACGAACTCTGTATCAGTCCCCGTACCGTCGACAGCCATCGCGCCAACATCTGCGCGAAAGTCGGCGAACATGGCAGTTACGGGCTCATCCGTTTCGCTATCGAACACCGTATGTATCTCTGAAAAGAATCGACACTGAGGAGAACCATGTCAATTGCAACAGGCACGCACAAGGAGAGGAGATCAGCTTGGTGTCTACTGGTGTTGCTATTTCTGAGTGCAACCCATCACCAACTGTCTGCACAATGGCAGGATGAAAGCCTACTATTCACTGCTACGGACAGCGCCAAAACAGGCTACACGCACAACAGAAATATTGCTGTTGAAGGACAGCTTGTCCATACCGTATGGATGGACTCGGAAAACGGGAAATGGCGCCCCTCGTATCGGCGATCGACTGATGGGGGAAACACCTGGGAGAACGTCGTGCATCTTGCCGATCCGAATACGCGGTGTCCACAATATCACGTCAGCCTGGCAGTGCAGCAGAGCGCGGTCTATGTCGTGTGGTCGGACGAGCGGAGCGGGAATTCAAAGATTTACCTGCGCAGATCGACAGACGCAGGTGAAAGCTGGAAAGCGGACAGATGCATCACGCCAGCTGGACTCAACTGCACTTCCCCGGGAATCACCTGTGGTGCTTCGAGTATTCATGTCATCTACAAGGAAAAGCTGTCCTATGCCTCTCAAGCAAGGTACATTCGCTCCACAGACGGAGGTGAACACTGGACGGAGGGCACGACCTTTGCTGAGGCGGGTTTCATGGAAGTTGTCGCGATGGCCGTCGTGGAGCCGGTTATTCATACGTGCTGGTATGATCACAATTATGGTAATTCTGAAATCATCTATCGTAGATCAACTGATGACGGCGAGACATGGGAGAATAAGGTACGGCTCACCGAAGACCCGGGGGTGCAGAATGGGTGCACGGTTGTCGCATCGGGAGAAGACGTGCATGTTGCCTGGCATGATTATCGTACAGGAGTCTTCGATATACATTATGTGCATTCCCTGGATGGGGGCGCGCATTGGGGAGAAGAGGGACCAATAATGGTAACGCCGCACAACTGTTATTTCCCGACGCTGGCTGTATCAGCTGAAACAGTACATCTCGCCTGGATCGACACCCGGAATGACCCGGGAGATATCTACTACTGTCGCTCTGATGACGCGGGGCGGACATGGGGACCCGAAGAACACATCATCTCCTCCGAGCGAAGATCCCGCTACCCTTTCCTCGCCGTATCCGGCAGCGCACTACACCTTCTCTGGACGGATAATCACAAAGAGATTCACTATGCGAGCAATCCTACCGGGAATGAAACCGGTACTCATACGATGGGTAGCACCGACTATCAGGTCGATCTCGCCCTCGACCAGAATTACCCGAATCCCTTCAGAGCACACTCGACCATGCAGTATCACCTCCCTGTCATGGCACACGTACGCATCACTCTGTATGACATGCTGGGACGGGAACGGCGCACCCTGCTTGATGATGCGCGAGCCCCCGGTACACATAGCATTCAGGTCGACGGATCGCAGTTCCCCACAGGCAGCTATCTCTGCCGCATCGTGGCGAACGGAGAAAGCGCAAGTCGTCTTCTTACTGTCACGCAGCACTAGGAGGACGCCATGACAACATCGATGCTTGGCTGCAATCGTAGATTTGTTCAACAAATTCTGATCCTTTTCTTACCCGTATTGCTCTGCAAGATCACTATAGCAACGGCACAGTGGCAGGCGGAAAGCACTCTATTCACAACCGCTGACAGTGCCCGCACCGGCTACACCAATGTCAAAAACGTTGTCGCGCAGGGTAATCTGGTCCACACGATCTGGATGGACAAGAAAAACGGGAAATGGCGCCCAGCGTATCGGCGCTCTACCGATGGGGGGAGTACCTGGGAGGATGTCGTGCATCTTGCCGAACCCAATACGAGCCACTTCAGCTCGCATGGCAGCTGTGCGGCGCATGAGACCACGGTGCATGTAATTTGGTCGGACCAGCGAAACGGGAGTGAGCAGGTGTATCTGCGAACCTCAACCGACAACGGTGCAAGCTGGGCAGAGGACCGCTGCATCACACCTGATAGCAGCGAGTGTTCTTCCCCATCAATCGCCACTGACGGAAAGAATGTGCATGTTGTCTACACCGAAACTCTTCGTGATCTCTCCTACATCAAATATATCCGGTCCACCGACGAAGGTAGGCACTGGATGGAGAGTGTGACGTTAGCAGCTGGGTCCAATCTTATAAATGTCGCAATTGCGGTCGTCGGTCCGGTGATTCATACTTGCTGGTCCTTCAACTACGGCCCCGAGTATCTGGGCAATTGGGATATCGTGTACCGGAGATCGTCAGATGGAGGCATCACATGGGAAGAGAGCGTTGATCTCTCAAATGATCCCGGGTGGTCGACCGGATGTGGTATCACTGCCTCGGGAGATGATGTACATGTTGTCTGGCACGACAAGCGTACCGGCGCCTGGGATATTCATTACGTGTCTTCACGGGATGGAGGAGCGCATTGGGGAGAGGACACGCCGATCATGGTGACCCCGTACGATTGTCTGCTTCCAACTTTAGCGATTTCTGGAGAGCGATTACATTTAGCATGGGTGGATTTGCGAAATGATGCTGGGGATATTTACTACTGCCGCTCCGAGGACGCTGGACTGTCATGGGGACAGGCAGAAGCAATTGTTTCTTCACCGACGAGATCCCGGTTTCCTCACCTGGCAGTAGCTGATGAGGCCCTGCATCTCCTCTGGGAAGATGATTATAAGGAAATCCGACACAAGTGGGATCCCACAGGCAATGCGACCAGAACCCATGTTGTAGAAGAGTCAACCGGGTTGCTTTCATTTGCACTCGACCAAAATTTTCCAAATCCCTTCACAGAATGGAGCAATGTACAATTCAGCGTACCTATCATGTCACGCGTTCGCATCAGTCTGCATGACATACTGGGACGCGAATTACTTACTCTGCTTGATGAAACGCGAGACCAGGGTACCTACACCCTGCGGATCAATGGCTCGCAGCTGTCCGCAGGAAGCTATCTCTGCCGAATGCAGACAGCTGATGCTGTGCTCAGCAGGATCGTGACAGTCCTGGAACAATGAACAATGGATTGACAGAACAACGCCGACGCAAAATCACGTGGCGCAGCTGAGATTGAATAGTAAGGAGGAATGATGAAATACGTTACAGTGATCATCACGGCGTTACTGATGGCGGCGTCCCTGCAGGCGCAGTCCGTCAGCTATCAGGACAGGCTGTATTACACCTGCAAGGTTTGGGGGTTGCTGAAATATAATCATTCCGAAGTATCCACGTGCAAGGTGGACTGGGATGCAACACTGCTCAATACTCTCCCCGCGGTAAAAATGGCCGAGAGCTTCGAAGCATTCAATGATGTCCTTATTACAATGCTTGAAGCGGCGGGCCGGATGGAACCAGCGGCGGGGCAAATTCCGTATGTGCCTGAAGAGCTGAGGGTGAACAGGGATTTTCGCTGGTTACAGGATCCAGTGCTGCGCCGCGACCTACGGGAATCTTTGCAGGAAGTTCTCGACAACTTCCGACCTCACGAGATATGTCATGTTCGGGATAATACCGGCAGTGGAGGGTGGCTCGTATTTCCAGGTGACAATCCAAACCTTGATATCGCACTGCAGGACACTGTCCCTGATGAAGGCGGCAGACTGCTCTGCATGTTCACCTACTGGAATATCCTGTCATGGTTCAATCCCAATGTGGGCATCCTCGACGTACCATGGGACAGCACTTTGCACCGGAACATCCTGGATGTTGCTGAAGCCAACGATCCGGAGGCATTCTACCTCAGCTATCAGCACTTTGCTGCTGGGCTCAACGATGCACATGTGGAAGGTCACACCACATGGACGAAAGAGAAGTTCAAGATTTATGGTCTGAATATCGTTCTGGGTTGGACCGTGGACGGGTATACCGTCGTCATGTCGGATGTCCCTGAAATTTCTGCAGGTGATCTCCTCACCGGTGTGGATGGTGAATCTATCGGGGATGCAGAGACACGATGGCGCACTGTCATGTCATACGGAAATCCCGCAGTCTTCCGCAGGGATTTTTGCCGGAACGTGCTCAGAGGGGAATATTACACACCGATCGAGTTGACGTTGAGAAAAAGGGATGGCAGTGACTATACTTACACAGGATTGCGCAAGCACGCGATGAATTCCTCCTGGCACAACAGTTATTATCCCTGTGACTCTCTCGCCAGGGCTACATGGAAAATTCTTGGCGGCAGTGTCGGATACGTTCACATGGGTAATCTCACCAGGGATGGTGTTTGGCCCATGTACAAAGAGCTTCGTAGTCAACCTGCCATCATCTTCGATGTGCGCAATTATCCACAGGACACCGCCACAGATCTCGCGGAATTGATGTTCCCTAACGAGCGCCAGTGTGTCTGGTACATGGTTCCGGATGTGACGTTTCCCGGAACATACATTGGTGTGATGTCGGAGTTCGGCAGGGACCGGAACCAACTGGCATACAAAGGTAAAGTCATCATTCTCTGCAACTCATCCACACAAAGCCATGCCGAGTGGACCTGTATGATATTGCGAGCCATGCCAAATACTGTGATCGTCGGCAGCCAGACAGCCGGTGCGGACGGAAACGTTTCCTATTGGATGCTGACACAGGATATCGCAGCCGGCTTCACTTCACTTGGTGTAGAATGGCCAGCTGGCGGAAGTACGCAACGTATCGGCATCATCCCTGATTCCATCGTCATACCTACGCGGGATGACATCATCGCCGGACGCGATCCGGTGTTGGAGAAAGCTCTCGAGATCGCTGGCGTCCCGGTCACCGTCGAACACCCGCCTATGGTGAAGAACATCAAGCTGGAACAGAACTATCCGAATCCCTTTAACCCTTCAACCACCATTCGTTTCACTTTTCCACATGCTGGGCATGTACTCCTGTACGTCACCGACATGTTCAGTCGCCGCGTGGAAACCCTAATTGATGAGCACAGGTCCGCAGGTACTTCAGAGTTCACATGGGAGGCCGTTGGACTTCCCTCAGGCTGTTATGCGTACACCCTCGAGGCGGGAGGACAGACGCAGAGCAGGATGATGTTTCTGCTTAAGTAATAAGTCAAGTCCCCTTCCTATCTACTGCAAGATGTTTCCAAAATCGTAAGGAAAAATCAGTACCTCTACCGATGCGTATGAGAAAGGGATTCCGCTTTTTGTAGACATAGCAAACGCAATCCCGCCGCGATGACGCGGCACAATATTCTACCAAGGTGGAGGTACAACAGATGAATTCGATTATGCGCATTGTCATGGCACTTGTTCTGATGCTTATACTCATCGGCTGCAACGAACAGGACGACACGATGAACCCGACAGCGGCAGACAATGCATCAATGCAGAAAAAACCAACGACCACGACCAACGGACCGGAGATCACAACCATAAGCGCGTCATCGGCAATCATCGGCGCAGAGATTGTTATCACCGGAGTAGATTTCGGTCCCCGGTACAAGTACGCAACGAACTACGTCAGAATCTGCGGCGTCAAGGCACGCGTATACTCGCTGTGGAGCAAGACAGAGATCCACGTGACGGTGCCCTCCGGCTCCATCGATCCTGACGGTGAGCTTACGGTAACAGTCAATGACGTCACCAGCGAAGGGGTCCCGTTCGAGATCCTGTGGCCGGGCGACGTCACTATCGGCACCCAGACCTGGTACGGGACGAACCTGAACGTCGATCACTTCAGTGACGCAGCACAGACGACAATCCCGCAGATCAACAGCTGGGAAGAGTATGAAGCCTGGGTAGACGACGGCGCCAAAACACCCGCGTGGTGCTGGTACAATTTCGATGAAAACATGGGTAAGCGTTACGGCAAGCTCTACAATTGGTATGCGGTTATGGATTCGAAGGGACTGGCTCCGTCCGGATATCATATCCCTTCCGATTATGAATGGTCGGTACTCGCCGATAATCTGGGCGCCAGCTCACCGTATAATGCTGTCGGGTATTTCGGTACGGATGAAGGCGGCAAGCTCAGGGAGGTCGGCAACAGCTCGTGGAGTGTGCCGAACGAAGGAGCCACCAACAGCTCCGGCTTCACCGCGCTGCCCGGGGGATATCTGTCGTATCTAGGCAATTTTATCGGCTTTGTGTTCTATGACAATACGCCATTCGGTCTGTACGCGGCGTACTGGTCATCGACGGTCCATGAAACAGATCTGACACAGGCGTGGCTCAGGTTACTATACAAGGATGAAGCCCGCATCCTCAGGACCTACGGAAAGAAAACCAATTTCTTCTCTGTCCGCGTGATCAAAGATTCCTAATCTGGAAACGGAGGTCGAGTACACAAACCAATCTGGTAAGGTAAGAGCGATCCTCGAGAAGTCGGGGATCGTTCTCACGCAGTCGACATTACGCCACCCGGAATGAGGTATCTACCGATAATGACTTTCGTGCTGCGAGTAATTTTCGCAGCTGCTACAACTCGTTGAACATTAAAATCGCATCGAACGTCGGACAACAACACAAGTAGCTGAATGAGGCTATGAAGCCCCGCAAAACAAAGCCCCTCAGATGAGGGGCTTTTCTGTTACATCACCTTCGCAGCAGTAGATGCGAGTGCGAGCGGCCGTCGTTGGTGCGTATCGAGAGGAGAAAATTTCCAAACCCGATATCACCCAGAGGAAGCGAGATACTGTGCTGTGAATCGATGCTCCACCATGAGAGCAAACGGCCTGACAGGGAATGCACGTACACCGCCGTTATGCGATGCCTGCCAGCTGCGGAAATGGATACGGTTTCATTCGCGGGGTTGGGGTATATCGTTATGTCCCCAGGCATCTGCATCGCTGCAATATCACTGGTGGAGGCGGTTTTGAATGTTGATACCGCGCTGAAGGGACCGACGGTACCCCCATACAGAAAATCATTCCTGGCGCGGACGCGCCAGTGAATCTCCTCCCCGTTGTTCAAATCCGACAGGGTAATCGTGGTGGAATGCACGGTATCGCGGCGGGCATCGGCGAAGGCACTGTCCGTCGCATGCTCGCAGATATAGGAGAATGCGTGGGGCACTGATGTCCATCGAAGGGTGATGTCCCCATTATCGACAACAGCATCGTCCGGGGGAAAAAGTGGACGAGGCGCTTCCAATGTATGCGGGATGTGTTCATAAGGAGCTCCCTGCAGCTGCGACTCTTTTATGACGTCCAGCAGATTGAGTGCAAACGACTCGAGTCCGACGAAAGTGTTCGAAGTGATCACGACACCATTGAGCGTTTCCGGATCGTAAAGCCAGATGGTGGAGGTGCGCTGCTGTCCGCCGAGATGATAAACGTATGTTCTTCCGTTGTGCAATCCGACCATGATGCCGAGTCCGAACCCGTGTCCCCCTGAGTGGTCGATGGACATCCACTTCTGTGTCGCAGAGTCTGCAAGCAATCTGTACCGGGCAAGGCCCTGTATCAGAAGCGTGAGGTCCACCGCCGTGCAGACCAGTCCGCCTCCCGGCACCTTGAAGAGAATGCCGATGTCTTCCGGCGTCTCAACAATGACCCCACCCTCGCTGTGGTATCCCTTCGTCTCTTCGGGATAAGGACGCAGTCGCTGGTACTCCGCCTGAACGTAGGGAAGGTCAAGGACGGTGTTGATGCGCGCACGCAGCTGCTTTTCAAATGGCTGTTCCCCTGCCCGTTCGATCACCGCTCCCAGGAGATTGTAGCCGAAGGTGGTGTAGGAAAACGCCGTCCCGGGTGTAAACAACAGGGATCCGTTTTTGAAAACGTCGAGCGCGGCGATGGGGTCATAGAAAAGGTGATCGCGTTCGTAATTCACCGCGGAAGCGGTGTCGTATTCTTCATAGTGGCGGATGCCACTGCGGTGGCAAAGCAGGCGGTAGGGAGTGATCGTTCCCTGCGGTTTCTCCGGGTACTCCGGCACGTAGGCGCGCACGTCCTCCTGCAGATCGAGCCTGCCCTGCTCCCAGAGCTGCATGGCGAGGATGGCTGTGAAAGTCTTGGCGATACTGCCCGTGCGGTAGATGGTATGTTCCGTCGCAGGAATGCCGTTCTCGCGGTCCCGCAGTCCATAACCCTTCAGCCAGGCGATCTCCCCTCCGCGCATCAGGCCAACCGAGCATCCCACGATTCCCTTGCCCCGCATGCCGGCCTCCACCCAGGCATCCACATTCGCTGCAGATGACGGATCGAGCCGGCTGAACTGCGCCGATGCCGGCGGTATGACACAGCACATCACGATGCACAGGAGGACAAGCCGCCGAAGTGCAATGGAGCGAAGGTTTGAATTGGATTTCATGCTGAGATGCTCCTTCCAGACAGGTACAGTCGTTGAGGATTCAATACCACATGCGTGTGATCCCGGCCATATGGCGGGCATCGGCAAGCTGCCCACGATGCATGAGCCAGTGATCTGCAGCATACTGGAAGCACAGCCGCCAGGTACCGAACAACTCTTCAGCACCAGGTGGACAGGCAGCACTCACCGTATCCAAATTTTCTTCGGCAAGCGAGGCAAGCAGGGAATTCGTCGCAGCTCGGGCAGCTCTGCACTGATGAAGGACTGTTTCGAAAACCGGGAAATCATCGCTGGATTGTGAAATGCTGCTGCCATCAAAGATCGTTTCCCATGCCGTCAGCGGATTCGCTTCACCCAGCATATACGTGCGGATCACAAGTGTTTCAATGAAGGCGAGGTGGCCGAGTATCCACAGTGTGTGACAACCGCCTGTTTGGGTTGACGGAACCATTCCGTGTGCTCGCATGTCATCGATACGTGCAAGCGTAATCCTTTCGCTTCTCAGCAGATTATCACGTATGAGGTCAATCGATTCCAAGGTTTGACTCCTTCTGATGTTCATATCGAAAATACAGGTTTTCAAGACCCGACAAACACGAGAATTTAAATCCACCATGGGTTTCCTCTAGAGTACCTGTACCCGATGTATCCGGAAATGTCGTGAGATTCTCTCATGTCAGGATCGATGCCGTAAGAAAGCTCGTAACAAATTGTCGACAGCAGCGGCGGCCAATTGCCCGTTACCATTGAGACAGCTTGTTTCGTTTCCTGTCTCTTATTCATGGTGCGCAATAATATCAATCGTTGCACGCCGTGCAGGATCTCGCCGATCTCCGGGCCATGCTGTCTCCGTCCGATGCCAGTAGGTGAGGCTTGAACAACGATTCGGAAGCAAGCTGCGAGATGGGCCCGGTCGTGGTTGACACTGCGGCGCGGACATGGTATGTTGGGGGGAAGTTCCATACCCATCCATCCGTAATTCTGGTAGCACGCGATGAAGCTTTTCCTTCAGCGAATGGTGCTGTTCCTCCTCGCAGCCATGCCGTGCGTAGCGCAGGTTCCGGCGGACATGCTTGATACGGCACGTGCAGCCTATCAGAGCGGACATCCCGCGGAAGCATCGCGCCTGCTATCAGAAGTGCTTCAGGAGCTTCTAACCGATTCCCCGGAGGCGGACTCCCTGCGCGCCGTCACGCTGCAGCTGCGCGGCTGGTGTGCGGAGGATATGGGGCGACGAGACGAGGCTCTTGCAGATTATAAGCGTTGTATCAATTTGCGGACCAGGTTGTTTCCCGCCGGCCATCCGGAACGCGGCGGCGTATTGATGGACGAGGGGAATCTGCTTTATACCATGGGACGCTACGTGGAGGCGGAATCACTTATCCCGCAGCTGCTCCATGAACTTCGCGTGAGTGAAGGCGAGGGGGGAGAGAATACGCTTACATGGCTCGGAAACCTGGGGATGCTGCAGTATAAAAACGGTAAATACGGGGAAGCTGAAATCACCCTGCTGGAGGTCATGCGCCGCAGCGGTCCCCTGTTCGGCACGACGGAACCACCGTATATCCTGGCCCTGAACAATCTCGCCGGTCTGTACATGAGCATGGGGCGCTACGAGGAGGCGGAAGGCCGCTATCTGGAGGCTCTCCGTGCCGACAGTGTCACGGCGACCAGCGACTCCAGTCGTAATATTGTTCTCGTGAACAATCTTGCCCACCTGTACAAGAAAACTGGTCGCTGGAAAGATGCGGAGCGCTATTATATGCATGCGCTGGATCTTCATCGAATACAGGGAACGGACAGCTCGAAGAGCGCAGCAACGGTAATGAACAACCTCGCCATGCTGTATATGGAAGCCGGGCGCTACCGTGACGCGGAGCCTCTGTTCACCAGAGGCCGCGACATTGATCAGGCATTGCTTGGACCAAGGCATCCCTCCTACGCGAATGATCTGAATAATCTCGGTTCGTGGAATTGGCGCATGGGAAACACGACCGAGGCGGAGCGCCTGTATATTGAGGCAATGAACATTCGGAGAGAGATCCTCGGCGATAAGAACCCGGATTTCGTGACCTATCTCGGCAACCTCGCGATGCTGTACACGGCCCTGAATCGCCTCGAGGACGCAGAACCGCTGCATCTCCGCATGGTCCGCACTCTGCTGGAGTTTCTTGAGATGAATTTTCCGGCGCTCAGCGAAAAGGAAAAGACGGACTACGCCGCGAGGCTCCGGCACAATCTGAACAGCTTCAACGCATTTGCAGTACGCCGGATCGCGACACGGCCCGGTATCGCAGCGGACATGTATGACCTGCAGCTGGCGATCAAGGGTATCCTTTTTCGAAACACACGGCGCGTGCGGGAACGCATTCTTGCTTCTTCCGATACAGCGCTGATTGCTTCGTTCCACCGCTGGGAGCAGATGAAGCTGCGGACCGTAGGACTGCTTCGCCTGCGACAGCGTGCGCGTGAACAGCTTGGCCTCGACATCGATTCCATTCTGCAGGCATGCAACAGGGCAGAACGGGCGCTCTGTCTGGCCTCGGAAGAATTCAAGGATGTCTACGGACAGGATCGACCGGACTGGACCCGGATTCGCGACCGTCTGCGCCCCGGAGAGGCAGCAATCGAGATTCTGCGTTATGAGGTGTATGATACGTCGTGGACGGAAGAGGTGGCATATGCTGCACTGATCTGTACTCCGGACTGCAGGGACGCTCCCAAGCTGGTGCATATCCCCGATGCAGAGAAGCTGGAGGATTATCTGCTCTCCTACTACCGGAGCTGCATGCGCAAGGACGAACGGGACGTCGTGTTATACCAGCGTTTCTGGGCACCCATGGACCAAGCATTGAAGGGAATTGACAGGGTCTATCTTTCAGGTGACGGCGTGTACAATCTCATCAATCCGTTGACGTTTCCCCATCCGGGAGGTGGCTTCCTTCTCGATTCACTCGACATCCGCCTCGTCACCTCTACCGCGGATATCGCATCGCAGCAGAGTAATAGAGGGAGCGAAAAAAACGCGTTGCTCCTCGGCTATCCCGCGTACGGGAATGGTGGCACGATTCCACCGCTGCCGGGAACGAAGGATGAGGTTCAAGCGATCACAATGCTGCTACGCGCGCATGGCTACCACTGTCGTGAACTGCTTGGACGCGATGCATCGGAAGACACGCTTCTGAAGACGGCTCACCCGGGCATCCTGCATCTTGCGACACACGGATATTTTATCGATGGCAACCTTCGCGGTTCCAATGTCGCCAGCATCATTCCCGGCGGCTATTCCGATGACGATGTGCAGCGCTTTCCCCTGCTGCGCAGCGGACTGTTGCTGGCGGGCGCCACCACGGCATCCACGCCGCAGCTTTCGGCATCCTCTGGCTCCGACGGGATCCTGACCGCATACGAGGCCATGCATCTGGATTTGCAGTCAACAAGACTTGTTGTGCTGTCGGCATGCAATACCGGACTCGGCACGGTGCGCATCGGAGAAGGTGTTTACGGCCTGCAGCGTGCCATGCTCGTTGCCGGAGCGCAGGCAGTGCTGATGAGCCTCTGGCCGGTCAGCGATGAGGCGACAACCGTGCTCATGACGGCGTTTTACGCACGGTATCTCGAATCCGGGGATGTGAACGCCGCGTACCGCTCGGCACAGCAGCAGATTCGGAAACGGTGGGATACGCCCAGCATCTGGGGCGCCTTCGTTCTCGTCCGATGAGTGCCTCGGTGCTATTATTCCTGGAACGACATACACAATTATTGGTGAGGAAAAGTATGATAGCTTCGAGAAAACTGGTATTCTCCGTCGGCTTTATGGGGTGGCTGCTCGCATCGGTCCTGGTTCATGCGCAGGGGGATTTGGCATCCTCGCACGACAGGTCGGAGGTTATCAGCTCCGCACGGGAAATCATGAACAACGCGCACTTCTGCACCCTCGTCACGCTTGACAGCGATGGCACACCACAAGCGCGCATGGTCGATCCCTTTCCACCAGATAGCAGCTTTGCCGTCTGGATCGGGACGAACGCGGTCACTCGTAAAGTCGAGCAGATACGGAAGGATCCACGGGTGACACTCTCCTATCTCGATTCCGAGAGCGGCGCCTATGTCACAGTACTGGGGCGGGCAACATTAGTCGATGCGGAGAAGCAGAAGGCAACGCACTGGAAAGAGTCATGGAGTTCGTTCTATTCGGATGATTACCGCGGAAGCGATTATCTGCTCATACGCATTGAACCTCGCCGCATTGAGGTCGTAAGCTGGGCGCATGGCCTGTTGAATGATTCGAAGACGTGGGCTCCTGTGGCCATCATCTTTCCTGAACGATGACCATGCTGGCGCACACTTCTGGTGCCGCCAGCCGTTCCAGTTGATGCAAATGCGTTCAAGATGCGCATCATCCCCCCGGCGGATCGGGGCATAAGCTACGAAATGAGGCTATGACCAGGCATGCCGGACTAAACGCCCTCCGCAGACTCGCCTCATGCCCCTCAATCAGTACGCTTCCCCTTCACGCACACACATGGGCATTGGTTCCCGCATCAATTGCCTGGCACTTCGACAAGGCCTCGCAACTTCCGGATAAACATATCGTATTCCCTTGAACACGGCTGCATCTTGCGGTCGTGGCTGTCGAAAGGACGATCCATTTGGCAGACATCTCGTGAAACGAATGAAAAGGAAACGTACGTGGTACGAAACGGAACGCACATGAGTAGGATAACCGCGACCAACCGAATGCTGATCAACCTGTCACTGCTCACCGCTGCAATGATTTTTGCTCTGGCTGGGTGCGACGGGTTACTTGATCCCGACGAGGCGGGCAATCTGGTGCCCAGGACTGTCAGCGAAGACCCCAGACTACCCCGAATACTCATCAATGGCACTTCGCTGCATGCCGAGGCCTTCGGCGACATCCACGATCCCATCCTGGTCTTTCTGCACGGGGGACCAGGCAGTGATTACCGCGCGTTCATCAGCCAGTTCGGGAATACCCCGGCCTCCCGCTATCCTGAGGAGCGAACGGTCACGGGCGGACTGAGCCAGCTTAAAGCTTCATTTTACTGCGTGTTTTTCGATCAGAGAGGTGGGGGACTCTCTCCCCGCTTCGACCAGGGGGAGGTCGACTTTGACTTGCTCGTGAGCGATCTCGATGCTGTGATCAGTCACTACATCGGCGAGAAGCTTGATGAGACCGGTGTCGAAGACTCGCAGGTCTACCTGATGGGCTGGTCCTACGGAGGTATGCTTGCCACCGGCTACATCAACAGTCACCCCGAACGCGTGAGAGATGTCGTCCTGTACGAACCGGCCCCACTCGCCAGCGATGTTTGGGATTATCTAAAGGAGAATTCCGAAAATCCGTTTACGCAAATCGGTGAAGATTGGATGGATGAGTACCTGCTCTCCCACGATCATATTACATCAGACGCACACGAACGTGCAGATTACCAGGCGCTGCTGGGTGCGAACAGAAGTCAGCCGGAGTTCCACGAACATCCCGATACTCCCATGTGGAGGACCGGGGCCGTGGTTGGTGGAGATAATGTAGACTTCATCGAATCGGATTCGTATGACATCACTTCCAACATAGACAATATGTTTCAAGGCAACATGCTGCTGATCGTGGGAGCGTTGACACTGAAAAGCTACCCGCAGTTCCCGGAGATGCAGCGATCATTCTACCCAAGGAGTGAGTTTGTAACGATAGCTGGTGTTGGCCATACCGGTGTCTGGGAGAAACCTGACGAAATTGCTGACGAGATTCGGAGCTTTTTCGCACGATGAAAATCATCCCCATCTCCAACGATAAATTCATAAAAGGATATAACTCAGGAATGAAATATTTTCTCATCGCGATCTTTATCGCAGGATCCGCGCAATACGCATCAGCTCAGACTATCCCCATTGATGCTTCCGAGAACAATCGCATCTACCTGCGCAGCGGTATTGAGCCAACAACAATGATCGCCTTCGGCTATCAACGGAATGTCCCAGCGGGCATCATCAATCGCACGGTCACGGCATATGCCGAATGGAATACTTCCATGGTCCGCTTCGGCGTGGACAATTCAGAACTGAGAATTGGAGGTATCGTTCCAATCTACGGCACAGGCGCACTCAAGGTTTTCAACGATCTGCATCTTTCCGCCGGGAGCCTGGAAACCCGTAACTTCGATTCAAAGAAATTCGCAGTAGGTGATGAACTCGCCGTCGGCTACTACCCTGGCGGCTGGTTCCTCGCTGCAACGGCAGAGTACGAAACGGTCTTTTTGAATAAGATCGAACACTCTGATTTCTACCGTACAACCTTCTATGCGGATGCCAGGGATGGGTGGTATTCCGGCGCCGGTGGCATGTTTCAATTCGGCTTTGAAACCGGCGTTCGTCTGTTCGATAACTACGACCTGCATCTGGAGGCCAAGCTTCCATTTACAGAGAAGTTCAAGGCATATGGCGGTTCACCCATGCATGTCAACCTTGGTTTGGGCTATCGCTTCTAGACTTCGGCGGATGCGGATACAGGGCACCGGGACTCAATCCCCTGCAAACCAGCCTGCTCAATCACATCTTCCACGGCCTCGGCCACTGGTGGAGTATAAACGCACTGGCGATTCTGTAGCGCCAGGTACCTTCCTGTCGATGAAGTACCCACATCATCGCTGGCTCAGTTTTCCGGAAGAAGGTTGCCGTTCTTCTCATTATTGTTTTTCACTACCGATGAAACGATAGATCAATGCGCCGAGCGCGCCACCGGCGATCGGAGCAATCCAGAAGAGCCATAGTTGTGCGATAGCCCAGCCCCCGGCAAATAGTGCAACTCCAGTACTGCGTGCAGGATTCACCGAAGTGTTCGTCACTGGGATGCTGATCAGATGGATGAGAGTTAGACACAGGCCAATGGCGATAGGGGCAAGCTGCTGTGGAGCCCTTTTATCGGTTGAACCGAGGATGACAAGGATAAACATCGCCGTCATAACGATTTCAGTGACTATCGCCGCAAACATGCTGTACCCACCGGGTGAATGCTCTCCAAAGCCGTTGGACGCAAATCCTGCTGATGCATCGAAGCCCGCCTGGCCGCTGGCGATCACGTAAAGCACAGCACCGGCGAAAATACCACCTAACACCTGCGCAGCGATATACGGCAACAATTCCCTCGCCGGGAAGCGCCCGCCTGCCCACAATCCCACCGACACGGCTGGATTGAGGTGGCAGCCAGAAATGTGACCAATCGCGAAGGCCATGGTAAGGACCGTCAGCCCGAATGCGAGTGCGACTCCAACAAACCCGATTCCGAGTTCCGGAAACGTAGCCGCCAGCACAGCACTGCCGCAACCGCCAAGAACTAACCAGAATGTCCCGAAAAATTCGGCTCCGTATTTTCTCATACTGTCCTCCAGGTGATTATTCCATTTGTTGTGCAGGATCGCGTCGACATTCAATCTATGCTCTGCACCAAACGTTTGCATTGTTGGCGATTATTATCCTAGGACTGGTCTACCGCAAACATGCTGTCGAGAACTCCTCAAACCGAGCACTCACGGGAATCGCAGGAGAGCGACGATATCCGGCGCTGTGCGGATGGAAGACGTATTCTGAACGATGATTCCCAAGAACGTATCAAATTGTCCGCGTGAAAGCAATTCCCGGTTCAAAAACGCATTGTGTTGTCTCTAATTTATCGCTCTGATTATACTGCATCCCATTCTGCAGAACACGGGATCCCGGTTGGGATCCCGTGAACCGGCTGTGTTCAATCAGAGCAAGTCCGAATAACCCAGCGTGAGGAAATAGACGGTACTCCTTAAGGTTGATTCACTGTCGCAGAAGTCGCGGCCGAGAAAAGACCCTGCTTGTAGTTATATCCACTCTTGGTGAGATCGGTTACACTCATGATGACGCTGGAGACATTCTTTCCGAGTCGGTCGGTGCTTACTGTGCATTCACCGCTGCTGTTCGTCTGAGCTGTTCCGCTGCCAGTTGCGCCCCCGCTCCAGGATACCGATACGGTGACTCCGTCAGCAGGTTGGTTGTTTTCATCGTACACGGTGACTGTCAGATGGCCGTACCAGCTATTCTTCCCCTGTGTCGTTGTGGATCCGGACACAGCAAAGACGTCAATCCCCGGTGGCGGCGCTGGCGTCGTCGCCGAAATAGTGTTGCTGTAGCCCGAGGCGCCCACCGAATTATATGCCCGCACACGGTACCAGTACTGTGTTTGAGGCGTGAGTCCGGAGTTCCCAAAATTGGTCCAGTTCGCATCTGCAGTCGCAATTTCCGTCCAGCTGGAGCCGCCGTTGAGGGATCGCTCTATCCTGAATCCGTCCTCATTATCTGAATTATCGTCCCACCAGATACTGATATAGTGAGGATTTACTACGACTGTATGGAGATTCGACGGCGCTGCAGGCGGAGACGTCTGTTGTGGATAGGCCACTGTAACGCTGTCCAGATCACTATAGTCGGAATAGCCGCCGCCATTATAGGCATGCACACGGTAATAGTAAAAAGTGCCCCCCACGAGTCCCGTGCTTGACCAGCTTGTCACATTTGCGCCCAGCGTTGTAATGTATCTCCATGGCTGGGAATGTCTCCGACGATGAACAATATATCCAACCTCATTCGTCGCATTGTCTGTCCAGGATAGATCCACCTGACCCGGTGTGGTACTCGTCGCACTCATGTTCGTCGGTGCGGACGGCGGGTTCAGGGTTGGAGCAATGAACCCGGTATAGAGAAGTAGATCCGGTGAACCGGCACCCTCGTCCTGCATGACGCCTTGCGTCGCACCGGCAATAATTGCGGCGCTGGTCTGGGCGGGCGTCGCGGAAGAATTGGCGCTCAGGTACAGTGCGGCAACACCGGCGACATGTGGGGAAGCCATGGATGTACCGCTCCAGTTTGCGTAAGAACTCGTCGACGCCGCCGTCGCTGAATAGATGTATTCACCCGGCGCGAAAATATCCACGCATGTGCCATAATTGGAACTGGGGGCCCGGTAATCACCTGACATCGACGACGCTACGGTGATGGCTGCCGCAGTGCTCCCGGGAGAATAGTTACATGCATCATTATTGTTGTTCCCGGCGGAAACACAGTATACGATTCCGGCGGCAATGGAATTCTCCACGGCGGAATTCACCGATTTTCTGTAGGCCCCTCCGAGTGACAGGTTAGCGACGGAGGGCCCGGAATGATTGTTTTTCACCCAGTCGATGCCGGCAAGTATCTGGCTCCATCGCCCGGAACCCGAGCAGTCTAGCACGCGAACCGCAACGAGGTTGACATTCTTGGCAACACCAGTCGTTGCTCCACCGACAATTCCCGCGACATGCGTTCCATGTCCGTTACAATATTCAGAGGCATCGTTGTCGCGATCAACGAAGTCATAGCCGGAAGACGCCCGGTTGCCGAATTCCTGATGGCCGAACAGGATACCCGAATCAATGATATACACGGTAACGCCGCTCCCATCATTCGGATAGATATAGAGGTCGTTATAGAGAATGCCGTACAGAGGGCCTGTCTGATCGATGCGATCGAGGCCCCAGCTCTGAAGATTATTCTGATAGCCGTTGATCGTGGCGATACCGTCAGGCTCGATGTAATCGACATTCGGATTATGCCGAATTCCTTCGAGTGCCTTCTCCGGGATCGTAGCGGCAAATCCCTTGATGGCGTAGCGATAGCGATGATGCACATTCACCCCATTGGCCTTTGCCAGTTGGTTGGTAATTGCTACCGGGTTTTCGACAACATTTTTGAATACGACGATGTATCGATCCGTCACGTCGATCTGACTCTCACCATTCAAAAGAGCAGTTTCAGAACTGATCCCCGGTGCTGATGGGGTTATCGGTTCTTCGGGATCATCGCTGCACGCTGCAAAGACGAGAAGAGTGATTAATACGCTGTACCTGAGAAATGTATGTTGACTGAGTCCTTTCGCTTTATGGGTTGGTGTTCTCGCCGGCTGTTTCATTGTATCCTCCGAGTAGTGAAGTGGGGTGAGCGTCGAATGACATTTTCGTGTACGCGCATGTTCAGTTCAGATGGAGAAGTCCGGTCACCGTTTCCGGCAAATCGTTCAGGTCGTCTTTCAGCACATACGCAAGACATCCGGATTCCCTCGCGTTGCGGCGGTATTCGCAGCTGTCACATTCCGTGACGATCACCACCTTCGATCCAGGATTCTCCTTCATAATCCTGCGTGTTGCTTCGATACCATCGAAGCCAGGCATCCTGATGTCCATGAGAATCAGATCCGGTTTGCACCATCTCGCGGATGCCACAGCCTCAGGACCGTCTGTCGCCTCGTACACGGTTGCAGAAATTTCGGTGAGTGCTTCGGCAATGAAGCTTCGCATCTCGGAATTATCGTCCGCGATCAGGATGTTCATCTGCGTGAGAACCATTGTTTGATTGTTTGACTGAAACATGATCAAGCGGATTCCCTGTCGCAATGCGTAGTCCTGCGCCTTCTTGGGCGTAGTTCTACTCTATTTTGGGAGTAGGTATACGCCATTCACACCGTACTCTGAAAAACGATGACGGGGGCTATGTCGTCGTTATCTCACGCTACGTCGTTTCCGACATGCAGAATTTTCTCCCTGTTTTCAAGTGCGTATCGGAGCAGCGAGTAACTGCCACGCAGGCCGAGCTTCTGCCCGATGTGCAAACGGTGTTTTTCTACAGTGCGGGGACTCATGTTGAGTTCTTCCGCTATCTGCCCGGAGGTCCTCGATTCCGCAATTCGAACGAGGATACTGAATTCAACGCTTGAGAGTTCACGAAACTCTTCGTCCACAGACCGCTGCCTCCGTACGAAATCCAGAGCCTGCGCGGTCAGTGCAGGACTGACAAAGCAGCGTCCATCCAGCACCGTCCTGATGGCTTTGAGAATATCGTCCTCGGCGCTGTCTTTCAGCAGATACCCCGCCACACCGAAATCCATCGCCCGGTTAAAGATGGAATCCTCATGGTGCATGGTGAGCACGAGTATCGCCACTGTGGAGTTCTCCTTGTGCAACTCCCTGGCAACCTCCAATCCATCAAGTTTCGGCATCTCGATATCCAGCAGGAGGACATCCGGTTTCCGGGATCGCACCTCGTGGAGGGCTTCCTCCCCGTCGCCCGCAGTTGCCGCAATGCGAAAATTCTGGTCCGATTCGATGATCTCGCGCAGCCCGGCGCGTAACGCGGGATGGTCGTCGGCTATGATGATGTTTATATGTTTATGCATGTTTCATCGATTGAAAGTGTTTATTATATGAAACGTTCTGTGACTGCCCGATGCGATATCAGCATACCGGTTCCTTCCACCTGATTCGAATCCACTATGGTTCCGTCATGCGAGGGAGGGATGCGTCCATCTTTGTTCCCTTTCCCGGAGCCGTTTCGAACCGCAGGGTTCCTCCGAGCATCTGCACGCGCTCGGAGATGCCCTGCAATCCCAGTCCACTGGATTCCCGTGTGACGTTTGTAAGGTCAAATCCCTTTCCGTCGTCGGCGACAAGGATCCTCACGGTCCCGTTGCTCTTCTGAATGCGAACGGTGACGGCGCTTGCGTCCGCATGTCTGATCGTGTTGTTCAGTCCTTCCTGTACGATGCGATAGACATCCATCTCCCGCTCTTTGCTGAACACGCCGTCAATGTCGTCGATGTCAGCATCAACCGCGAGCGGCGTACTCTCTTTAAGCTGCTGCATGAGGTCCCGCAATGTTTCCGTGAGTCCGGTGCGCTCGAGCTGCATGGGTCGCAAATTGCGCGTGATGCGGCGGATATCCTCGAGCAGAACTGTCGATGTCTCGACGGTTTTCTCCAGGTCCGACCTGAGCTCGGGATCGGGATCATGTCTGTTCATTGCCCGCCGGATCCGGTTCTTGATCACGAGCGCTTCCTGGCCGATGCTGTCGTGCAACTCCCCGGCCATGCGCTTCCGTTCCATTTCCTGTGCGTCGAGCAGCCGGCGGGAATATTGCTGCTGCATCTGACGCTCACGCCGTTCCGATTCAACAGCGGTGGCGAGAGATTGCGCTGCCGCTGCACGAGCTTTGTACTCGGCCGTTTCTGCACGCAATTCGCTGCTGCGTCGACGCTCGCGAATTCGCCGGTAGACTAGCATCGCGTAGAGCAGAAGCAGGATGAGCGCGGCAATCGCTCCGTTACGGATGAGCTGCTCCTGCTCGAGCTTGCTTGCATGCAGTTCACGTTCCTTTTTCAGGAACGCGACGTTACGCTCATGCCGCGCGAGATCCAGTGTGGCCCTTTCGAATTCCAACTGCCGGACCTCCTGCTCACGTTCCAGGAGCTCGACTTCCTGGTTTCGATGCAACGATTCGAGGCGTTGTCGTTCCAGTGCATCCTGTCTGCGATCAAGTTCCACGGCCTGAAGCTTCTTATCTTTTTCCAGAAGCCGCTTGTCTTTTTCCAGCAGCGCGATCTCTTTCTCCCGCTGCTCGACCTCGTGCTCGGCCAGAAGCATGTTCATTTGCTTCCGGCTCTTTTCGTCTTCGACGCTGCCGATATGCGCAGTCGAGCGCTGGTGATACACGTAGGCCTTCTCATAATCGCCGTGAGCCGCGTACACGGTATGAAGGCGTGCCAGCGACTTTCCAATGGGATCTGCCGCGTCGAGTTCCTCAGCAAGATCAAGGCTGCGGTGCAGGTAGATAAGGGCAGAATCCGGAAGACCCATCTTGTAAAGGCACCATCCAATATGGCTCCAGGCCATCGCGACCCGTGGTCGTTCACCCAGTTCACCTGACAGGTCAAGCATTCTGTTAAAGCATGACAGGGCGTCTGAATACCGTTCCAGCTGTAATAGCACCCCACCGATTTTCCCCGTCGTAAACGAGATCCCTCGTGTATAGCCTATCTCCTCGTTAATTTTCAAACTCTTCTGGTAATTCTCCAGTGCCTCTGGATAAAAGCTCTCCCCCGTGTGATCGCTCTGACGTACGAATATTTGCCCCAGGTCACCGAAACAGAATGCTATTTCCTTCTTGACTCCAAGCTCCTCGAAAATTTTCAGGCTTCTGTGTATATGATCCCGTGCTTCAGGATATGCATGCCTGTACGAGTAGAGGAGCCCAATTCTCCTGAGACAGGCCGCGACACCTCTCTCATTCCCAATTTCCTCGAAGTTGCGCATGCTTCCCTGATAACATTCCATCGCCTTGGTGGTGGATGCTTGCTCCTGGTATATGCTTCCGATGTTTATGAGACAGACCGCGACCTTTCGCTTGTCCCCAAGCTCTTCGTAAATCTTCATGCTTTCGTTCTTTTCTTTCAGCGCATCCGAATACGCGCCTTGCGCATAGTAAACGCTCCCGATTTCCGCTTTGCATCGAGCGATCACACGTCTATTTCCCAGTTCCTCACCTATTTTCATACGTTTCCGTTGACATGCAAGAGCTTCCTGGTAGGAACCCTGATGCCAGTATATCTTGCCGATTTCCCGCAGGGAAAACATCATCAGAGCTTTATTACCAAGCTCCTCATCAAGCTCCAGGCATTTCTGAAAATGCCGCAATGCTTCAGTGTAGGAGTACTGTTTCGTAAGCAGGATGCCAAAATTCTGGTGGCATCTGGCGACAAAACCTTTGTCTCCCAGTTCTTCCCCAATCTCCATACTTGCACGAAGATACTTTACGGCGGGAGGATACGAGTCCTGTCGCAGATATGCGTAGCTGATATTGAAGAGGCATTTCGCGCACTCCATTCTATCATCAATTTCCTCGCTGATCTTGCTGGCTTTCTGATAATACTCTATTGCCTTTGCGAAGGATTTCCGATCGATGTGAATCCTGCCGATCCTGATCAGTGCGAGAAGCATGCCTTTCCTGTAGCCGGACGACATACCGAGTTTCAAGGCTTCGTTCGCGTAATCAACCGATTTCTGAGAATCTTTCTGACGATAGTATTCCAACGCGATGGCATTGAGAACATCCACCTTCGCGGTATCGGATCGGGACATCTTGAGGACACCCTGCAGGCTGTCGATTTTGGCTTGCTGGGCGCGACTGGGAATAGTTGTCAGCAGGATGGGAATTATAACATAGATCACCGGCAGGAAATGACTTGATTTCACCACCGCTGGAGGTATCCGCTTCATTGTATCGCCTCAGATCGAGAACATGGTGGCTCACAGTATTACTGGAGCCGCCATATGGGAGCAGGCCCGTCAAGCTGTTGAATGAGCACGGGTCAGATGACTCCGGATGGGTATTATGACCCAGGACCTGCCAGGAGAAAGGAGTTTTGTTCGCGACTTGAGATGATACGGGATAAGATAGTCAGTGGGGTATCAATAGTCAATAATTCAGAGGAGTAATGTAATAATCCTCATCTGCGCTGCGCGATTCAATCAGGATTGGTCGTGGTATTGCCGAAAAGATACCTTATCCCGGCAGCATACGATGTCGGATACGTATGCTCGTAATCACTATCTGTGTACTCGACGGATTCAACTTGCAGCCAGGGGCAATCTGCCTTTTCAATCTGGGTAATGAGATTCGTGCATAGAGTCCGATCATTACTCTTTGAAAATGAAATATGAAGTTTCTTCGGTGTTTTGTAGGCTGGGATATCCCCAGACTCAAGCAACTGAATAAGGGCGGCACTGTAGTGAGGAGAGGGATCTGTCGCAATGAAATTATCAAACACGGCTGATTCTTCAGAGCCTTGAAATAGTGCCATCAGCACGACGCCTGCTTCACTGCCTTTTCCAATAAATGTCCTCGAGGGATTATTGGTGTACTTGCCGTCAACGAAAGATGCCATGTCCCTGTATATCCCATAGTGCTCACGAAATGCTCCCGGTTCAGCGTCGATATCAGGGATACCATCCAGAGATACAACCAGCGCATCGAGTCCTTCAATCTGTCGTACACCATTGATGACCTGATCAAATTCGTCAGTAGCCAGGGCGAAATGCTGCTCCGTAAAATCAATCAGGTAAACAGCGGGTAAATCTGATTGCTCTTCATAATGAGCAGGCAGAAATATCTTTGCTTTTCTCTCCATTCCATTGGAAAGGAACACAAAAGAATCAATCTTTGACGCGTTTTTTGATGGATCCATACGCGCGTCTGCAGGATGGCCGGTAGAGAACACTGCAATACCAACTGTTGCCACGATTGTCAAAACGCTCTTAGTAATCAGTACTTTCATAATGCACTCACTTCCTGGTTTTCGTCGTGATTGGTGCGTAGTCTCTCAGTGCAGTACAACCACCGGCCTGCTGTAAGTTTTTCCATTCTTACGGATTGCGCGCAGCAGATATACGCCGCTGTGCAGGGATTCAATGCTCATGCTTCCCCGACCTCCTGTTCCATGCCTCAGAACCTGACCATAGAGATTGTGCAGGGTGATCTGTGCGTGTTTCCAGGTCGGCGGCAGTTCGTAAGACAACATCTGACGAGCTGGCTGCGGATACACCGTGAACTGCTCCACCTCTCGATCAAATCTCTCCACGGATGTGGTGGAAGAGATCCCTCCGAACTGAAAATAGCACACACTGTTGGCATCTATCTCGATGTCAAGATCCCCTGCAACAGCTGTGACCTCCTCCACTTCCCAGCCCACGCCGTAGCAGCCTCCCGGGAACGAGCAGGACTGCAACGAATCGATAGCCTGTAGATGTGAATAACCCGCCGCACGCAGCGAGTCATACAGCGCGATGATGTTGTTTCTGCTCGAATCAATGCGATAAAGCAATCCGTGCAACGTATCCTGCATTCCCGCGATGTGCAACTGCAGAGTGTGCTTCTCACTGAGCGCGATGGAGTCTTTCACCCACTGATGCCGGGCACGAACAAGCGCGCTCATCATCTCTGGATTTGAAGATGGAAACGGTGCGAGTTCCCCACGAATGATGCGATCAATACTGCCCCAGTCGTTGTGCCCCCAGTAGAGTGATGTATGTCCGGCTGCCTGGAAATCCGCCTTCGTGAGCGTGGACTCCGGGTGGTACAGCAGCGCCTCGAAAGCGTCCCAGCCCACCTTCGGGTACTGAGAGTACCATATGGGCGGCATGCTGTATTCCGCCAGCAGTACGCGCAGCGTATCGGACCGCATACTCGCCCACCCTGTAAGATCCTCCGATGTGACCTCGACCAGGTTTCCATGCCCTGTCACGGCGTCCAGAAGCTGCAGCACCTTGTACACCGGTTTGACGAGATGATTTCCGCTGATCATTCCCCAGCCGTGCGTGAACTCATCATCCGGGTCGGAATCAAAATCCGCAAGCGCGGCGATACTGTTCATCTCTATTCCCGCCTGTCCCATTGCATCGAGTAAAACCAGGAACAGCGAAGGCTGAAACACCTGCTCCTGGGCGCCGTAGGTGGTCTGCCATTCAGAGATGTAGAGTTCGGGGAAGGGACGACCCGATGGACAGGGAGTGCCGCGCGGGCAGAATCCGAGCGACAGCATTTTGCCACGCACCTGTTCCGCGGTTCGAATGATCTCGTAGCGGTTGTGATTGAAGTGGTGGTAGGAAATAAAATCCAGCGGTACATCCTGTCCATTCCACCCATTCTGCACACTGTCCAGAAGTGCATACAGCAGTGCGTATCGCTCGGGGAGCGCGTCGGACTTCAGGCCATAGAGCGCGTTCATATATGGCTGCTGCTCGGCGGCCAGGGCTGGGTCTACGGATCGCCACCAGGTATGCATACCCGGACCTCCGATGATCGCCTTCGGGTCTGTGCGTTTGATAGCCAGTGCTGTTCGCCGGTACAGTTCGAGAAACTCCGCGTCACTGCCCTTCCAGTATTCTCCGTCTGGCTCGTTCCAGATCTCGTAATACGGATGAATTCCCCAGGATGCGACAAGTGCGACGGAGGACTCGATCGCATCCTCCCATTCTCCCCAGTCCCGCGGTGGATGTACCATGAATTCTCGCCAGCTCTTATCATTAAGCACTTCAGTGCTGCTGCTCGAACTCAGCCAGTACGGCATGCCGTTGATTTTCACAACCACCCGGTCGGTCCATTCGTAGAGGGACTGCAGCCAGCCACGGAGCCCCGTATCCTGCATCTTCTTCAGTAAGTCGTCGCGACTTGTACTCCACCTCCAGCAGTCGGCGTAGAATTTCGTTTCGCGCAGACAGTTGTACATCTTCGGTGTGGAGATGTAGCGAAATATGCCGTTCGCCGATGCATCCCAGAACTGGAAGTAAAACAGTCCTGGCGTGAACGCATCTGCGGGGTGATTCAGTGGACGTCCCGGATACACCGTGGCCTGAAATGGAGATTGTGCTCTCGCCTGCCCGACGCTCAACGCCGACAACATGACAAAGAGCACGGCCACGGTCAGGTGAGCTCTCAATCCTGCTATGCTATGTAGTTGAAATGCCTTTTGAACCTGCATACAGAAACTTCAATCCTGGGATGGTCACATGCAAGTGACTCCCGCAGAGAAACGATGTGAACGCCTTATCCGGTGCAGCAGTCCTGAAGAAGATGCCCGCCTCCGGGCATCCCTTGCGATTGACCATGCCAGTCGGTATGTTTTGGATATTCTTGTCTGCAAAACTGAATTCCCGCGCAGCAGCTGCTCACGCGGGTCTGGGTCGGTTTCCCCGACGGGTGGGCCGGAGAATCGACGGAAGGAATCGCTCATACATAATATCTGGAGGTGGAGATGAAGGCACTACGGCCGTTTCTGGGGATTGCGTTACTACTGCTCCTCGCGACAACGCTGCAGGCGCAGCTCAGTACGAGAACCAGCGCGTACGGAACAAAACCGGGGTACATCGACGACGCGACGCTCATCGTCGAACCGCATGGCGCCTACGTACAGCAGACGCTCATTCTGACGTATGGCGATCATGGGCAGTTCGGCAATTCGCCGGAGGTGGAAATCGACCACCGCTTCCGCCTGCCGCAAAAAGCCGTAGTCAATGATCTCTGGTTGTGGATCAGCAACATTTGCGTGCGCGGCAGGATCATGAGTACATGGTCCGCTCGCGCCGTGTATGACAGCATTGTACAGAGTCATCGCGACCCGGCCTTCCTCGCGAAAGAGGGGAATATCTTCGAGCTGCATGTCTATCCACTCACTTCGGGCTCGACGCGGCAGCTCAAGCTCATGTTTATCACGCCAACGCTGTGGATGGGGAAATCCGCAGCGGCGGAATTGCCACTGAAGATGCTCATGGATAACAACGCCGACCTGAAACCGCTGAATATCATGTTCAAGGTGGCAGACAAGGTGTGGGGGGAACCGACCATCACCGAACTCCCGATGCAGTCGTTCGGGGCCTGGACCGATTCCGCGGGCTACTCCTATAAAACAATGAAACTCGTCGATATATCGGAATTGACCGGACTCACTCTCGGTTTCAGCATGGAATTTCCGGGAGGATACAACTTCGGTGCGGTCAGTCCACCCTACGACGGGACATACTTCCAGTTCGGCTTCGATCCCGGAGCGCTCTTTAACCTGACTGTCGATTCCACAGCGAAACGCCTTCTCGTCGGTCTCGATCTGAGTGGTGGACATTGCAAAAACTTTACGACACTGCTCCCTTCGGTGAAGCAGCTTCTGCATTACGCTGCGAAACCCCAGGACAGCATCCAGCTCCTGGTCGCCGGCGCACACAGGGTGCAGCCTGTTGGGTCCGGGTGGATGCCGGGACATGAAGACAGCATCGACGTCCTCATAGGATCCTTCGCAAACAGCGACTGGGGCCAGGAGATCAGAGCGGAGGTTATTCCCCACATCCTGTATTGCGACGAACACGCCGTCACATGCTGGCAGTTTCCCGGTCTGGACAATTACGCAACGCACAGCGAATACGAAAATCTGCACACCGCCCTCCAGAACTTCCGCTCCGCGGATGTCATCGCGGCCTATGAGCAGGGCAGTGAGGCCGCTGGGAACACAGCAGAGCATCTCGAGGAAATCATTGTGCGACTCGATAGCTTCTTCGTCCAGGGTGGAAGATTTCTCACTTACTTTGATTACAATCGGGTCAAACCTGAGCGACTCGGGAAGCACTACATCCCGGGATTGTCGATAGAAAGGATCCCCGAAGAGAATCTGCTGTTACACAGCAACAGGCAGGGCAACATAGGGAAATTCTTCCCACAGACTTTCCTGCACTACAATTTCAATTACCTGACCTATACGCCGGATACCTCTGTTGTCATCGAGGTAGCAGACGCTCAGGGGCGGCCGTATGTCATCTCCAAGAAAATCGCCAATGGCCTGCTGATAATAAGCGCCCTCTGGGAATTCAGGGATGACGCTGCGCAAAAGACCGCCATCAACGTTCCGTTGCTCGGACTGAATTCGTTCTCGGGTGAACAGCTTCTCACCGCACTCCTCGACAGCGTCAGGGTGACGTATAACAGGGATACGTTCGATGAGGCGATTGTACTGAGTAATACGGACACCTTGTTTGAAAAGCAGGACGCGCAGGCATGGACGGCGCTTTATGCTGCTCGCTACCTGGGTGCGGTACCGGTGATCCACACGGTCAACCTGCTCGATGGCAACCTGTACAGACCCGCCTCCCTCTTCGACAACATGGTCGAGTACCTCGGAAGCGGGTATCTACTGAAAACGGTGGCGGATGTGTTTGGCGGCGAGCATTACAAGCTGGATACGGATCCGTGGATTTCCATCATCTCGTCGAGGAATCGCTACGCTTACCCGGTCATGGATTCGCTGTCGGTTGCCGTGACTGTTGATGATGGCGCGGGACAGCTGCATCAGGGTATGGAGGTGAACCCCGTACCGGGTGACGGGAACAAACCACGCTTCTTCATCGGCTCCACTACGTCAGCAAGCACCCTGACCTTCGACGTGCATGCGCGATTCCAGGGGAGCGCCAACATGCAGACTGTCAAGGTATCGGTGGATGTACCCCTTGACACGACGCTGATGGACCGCATCATCCCCGCAATGCTTGCCAACGAGAACCTGAATACGCTCTTCCGTACTGCACCGGAGGATACCGCCGCCATCGTCAACCTTGCGATGAAATATCGCCTCCTCTGCGACTATACGGCTTTCCTTGTGCTCGATGCCGACACGATCAAGTACAAGGATGATCCAGACGATCCAGGTACGAAGGACGCGCCTCCCCTTCCCGCATCACCGACGCTGGATTCCCTCACGATGTCGGTGTACCCGAATCCCTTTTCCGGCAGTGCCACCATCTCCGTCAGCGCGCCCAAGCCCGCTCGTGTGCGCGTTGCCGTGTTCGACATGCAGGGCCGCAGGGTACGCAGCATCACCTGGGACGAGGAGGTGTCGGGAACGAAATCCTTTACCTGGGATGGTACTGACGATGCAGGCCGCCGGCTTGTGGCAGGAACGTACTTCATCTGCCTCACCGCGCGAGAGATCGCGGGACCGGGGACACGGATGATCGTCCGGCTCGTGGCGTTGCGCGACTGAGGTGTGACTGCAGCGATCCCAAAAAACTTAAGCGGAGTGTAAAATGGCACAGACTCAAAATCCCGGCTATCACAACGGATTTCTCGGATTTCTCGGATGCATCGGTTTACTGGGTTTCTCCATGCACAATGCATGGTTTCTTTTCTTTTTCAGCTTCTTCTCTTTCTTCATGGAGTTCCGCAACGCACCGGGAAAATGGAATAACCTCAAGTACCTGTCTGTACTTGCAGCACTCGGGATTGTCGTGGCGATTCTTGGCGTGCTCGGAGTATTTGAAGTCTGATTACGTTGTGGTGCGTTCGACCTCTCCCGTGAACCCAATCCCTGATGCAGACCAGTGTCACGGTCCGCACGGCAAGAAAGACAATGCTGCGCATGGGTAGTGCGCACCTGGTGTCGCTCATCTATGTACACCTCATTTCATGAACACCAACATACTCCACCAGAGCCCGATGCCGTAGAAGATGTGGCTCAGGTAGCTGGTCTGCAATGGTTTCAACTGCGATACCCTGCGGCCACAACAGCCGAATCCCAATCCTGGATACACGAGGAAGAGTGGGAAGATAACTGTGGCGATGCCGAAGCCGACAGCATTCGGAAGGCTTTCCGGCGACAGGCCCAGCCATCCGGCACCGTGCACATAGACGGCGGCAAGTACGGTGCCAATCATATAATGCCCCGCCAGTGAAGCGGTCTTTTCCCCCCTGCATTCAGGAGATGTACTGATATCCGCATGCACCCATCGTCCATGAAGCATGCCCAGATACCATCGGCCGACCCATGCACCCTTTGCACCTTCGGCGAATCGGAACCGCCTCGCGATGCCCGTTAGCAGGTCCATTGTCACAGTTGCGGCAACGCCGCCCAGCAGTGCATCCAGAATGATACTCATTGATTTAACACGCGCTGTTCCTGGTGATGAGGTCAATCAACCTGTATGAGAAGCTTGCCGAGTTTTTCTCCGGTAAAGAGTCTTTGAAAAGTCTCCGGAAAGGTCTCGAGGCCCTGCACGATGGTATGCCGGTACCTGAGCGAACCTGCTGCAAGCAATCCCGAGATTTCTTCGATTGCACTCTGGAATTGTTTTGCAAAATCGGTAACGATAAATCCCTGCATTCGTGCTCGTTTGACAAGGAGCGACAGGTAGTTTCTCGGTCCCCGCACGTTTTCCAGGTCGTTGTACTGGGAGATGGCACCGCAGAGAACGACCCTTCCTCCAATACGGAGGCGCGCGAGCGCTTCGTCGAGAATATCCCCACCGACGTTGTCGAAATAAACATCAATCCCTTCGGGAGCATGGTCGCTGATCCTGTTCCCCACTGCTTGAGTTCTGTAGTTGATCGCAGCGTCAAACCCAAGGTCCTTGACGATGTGCCGGCACTTTTCATCACTTCCTGCTATGCCAATGACGCGTCCCGCACCCCGCATTCGGGCAATCTGACCAGCGATGGATCCCACGGCTCCAGCAGCAGCGGAAACGAGAACCGTATCTCCTTCACCAACAGCACCCACTTCGGTAATACCGAAATACGCCGTCAGTCCTGGTATGCCCAGTGGCCCCAGAAATGCGTGCAGTGGCGCAACGTCTTGACTGGCTTTTCGCAGCGTACTCCCGGGCACAACAGCATAAGACTGAACGCCTGGATGTCCGACGACCTGGTCCCCTTCCTTGAAGTCCGGGTGCTTTGAGACGATTACAGTACCGACTCCTCCCGCTCTCATCACGTCACCGATCGCTACTGGAGGAAGGTATGATTCCGTGTCTCTCAACCACCCACGCATTGATGGGTCGATTGAAATGAAGGCTGTTTCGATGAGGACTTCGCCATCAGATGGACTGTCGATATCGCTCCAACCCAGTTCCCAATGCTCTCGAGCTGGAATCCCGTCAGGACGGCTGGCAAGTCGGACCTGAAAGTTGCGTTGTGTGCTCATCGCTCAATTCTCCATGTTGCCTGTACTGTCATACCTTTCTCAAGACGTTTCCATATATAATCAAACCACAGCTGAATATCAGCACCCCGAGTGATCTGATTGGGAAAAGCATTCTTATACCGGACTTCTGCTGTTGAGCACATGAAGCATCTGTCCAGATATTGTTTTGTCTGAGAAAGGGAAATTCGAGCCAAAGCGAATCCTGTCGCGATCAACCAGGTGTTCGAGTCCGTACAGAGTGTAATGAATTCCGATATCGGCAGTGTCGTAGGAAACAGTCTTGGCCAGATCCCGTCCGCTGTTTCGCTTCATCACCAGGTCGGCGATGACGCGTCCCCATCGAAGGTTCTTTCCGTTCACGTAGTGAAGCTTCCCTATCCTTTCAGCCAGGAAAGGAACGACACCCCCCGCACCCGCGAACACCCAGCGGATGTTGCGAAATCGCTCAAAGGCGTGGCTGTAAACCAGTCGAGCGTATGCGCGGGATACGTCCATGGGATATTCCACAAAAGGATCTGACGCTGTATGGTCTTCTATTCCCGGACGATCATTCGAGTGGACAAAAACCATGGCATGTCGATGATTGAGTTCATCAAGGATAGCGTCATATTCCGGATCCCCGAGGTATGCGCCATCAACATTGGAAAAGCAGATAACGCCATCGAGTGAAAGTGAATCCAGGGCGAAGCCAATTTCGCGGATTGAAGCATCAACATCCGGGAAAGGAATGGATGCAAATACTCCGAATCTCGCCGGATGCGAACGTCTGATCTGTGAGGCATATGCATTGATGGAACGCGTAACCTCCCGGTCACATCCCACGGGAGACGGCACGGACAGCATTGCCTTCTCAATACCCAGCGCATCCATCATGCTGACGGAGGCTTCGGGGGACCAATCAGGCAGCGTGCGTACATCAATGCCATTTCGCTTCAAGGCTTCGATATAGAACGGGGGCAGCATGTGATGATGGATATCAATATTTGAGATAGTTCCTGACATGATAAATCTCCAATTACGCAAAGCGGGGAAACAAAGTGAGAGCGTTTTCGCGGTCGACAAGTTTCTGCTGGGATTTGCTGAATCCGCTGAACGTTGCAATTGCTTTGGTTGTGAGGCGCGAGTCAATCGGAGTCACCCAGCCGGAGTCGGTACCGAAGAGGATATGCTCAACACCTGCGAACTCCTTCACCGTCCAGAGATGTGCGTCCCCGGGCTGTGCCGTGTCGAAATACAGACGTCTCAGTAGTTCGAGACCTTCATCGATATCAACAGGTGCACGCATTCCACGGTCGAGTGCTGCGTGCGCGGCATCGTCCATTCCAACGGCGATACGCTCGGCCAGGTAAGGCACCGATCCGCCACCGTGGGCAAGGATGAAGCGGATGTCCGGATACCGCGACAGTGTACCCGACATCAGCAGATTGGTGACCGCCCGTGTGGTCTCCAGCAACCGTTCGAGAATCGGGGTCAGCATGGCGTAGCGCTCCTCCATGACCAGGTAATCGGTGGGATGCACAAAGACCACGGCCTTCCGGCGATTCAACTCGTCGAAGACCTTCTCGAAAAGAGGGTCCCCCAGATAGCGACCTTCGTAGTTTGTAAGGAGTCCGACACCATCGAGTCCGAGAGTGTCAAAGGCGTAATTTATTTCTGCTAGCGCACCCTCAACATCCGGCAGGGGCAATGCCGCGAAAGCACCGAAGCGTTCGGGATGCCGTTCAATGAGCTCGGCACTGTACTCGTTGGTCATCCTGGTGAGCTTGCAGGAGAAAGCATCATCCTTGAAATAGCTTCCCGGGGTGGATAGCGAAAGTAAGGCTATGTCGATCTTGTTTTGCTTCATCACCCTGAGCGCTTTCTCCGGTGACCAGGCGGGAAAGTCCACTGCCGGCGTCCCTTTGATTCCAAGAGTTGCCAGCAGTGAGACATATTCCTCGGGTATGAGATGGTGGTGTATATCTATGCGGTTCGCCATCACGACCTCCTCTGCAGTAATGCACTTTCCAGAAAGAATGCGGATAGTTTTCGGATACCCTTTACAGGAGCGATCATATCCTGGGATAAGA
Organism: bacterium; assembly: GCA_020444325.1. Lineage (NCBI taxonomy): Bacteria > bacterium. Next base: position 195,447 of record JAHLLD010000004.1, on the reverse strand, counting down.
CCGTCACAAAGAATTCCAGCGGTCCATAAATCCGTGCGGGGGTGCACAACCGCAGCAGCCACAACAACGCCGCTGCAATCCACGTCGGTACCCTCACGATCTTTGGTGGTTTCTCAACCGCCTCGAACGCCAATGCAGCAATTTCACGATGCGTGAAAACCTCCGGTCCACCGACCGATATTTCTTCCGTTTCGTTTTCCATCGCATCCACGGTCACAGCGGCAAGGTCCGCTCCATGGATGGGATTCGCCCTCGCATTTCCATCCCCGAGCACATACGCCCTCCCTTTCTCCGCCATGTGCAGGTACTCCATCATGTCGGAAAAGAATCCATTCGGATATATGATTGTATGTGCGAGTCGGGATTTCTTCAGACAGCTCGTAAAGCGCGTCTTCGCTTTCACGATCGCCAGATCCTGCATAGCCTCACCGGCCGTGAACACCGATACGTAGACGAACCGCCCTACTCCTGCATCCTCCGCCTCGGAAAGGAGATTCCTGTTCCCCTGGTAATCGACATCCATGTAGCTGAGGCCATCCTTCTGCTTCGTGATACCAACGGCAGAAATGACGGCATCGGCATTATTGCAGACACCGCGTAACGTCCCGGGATCGGTGACTTCACCAACAAAAACTTCATCGATGGAAGTCTCAAGATTGCGCAGCCTGTCCGCATTTCTCGCCAGGGCTCGTACCCTGTACCCCCGGGCATGCAGTTCCCTGACGAGGTGGCGGCCAAGGTAGCCTGTCGCTCCGGCAACCAAAACCTGTTTCATGACTGTATTCCTTCCTTGTTCGTTGATTTCAGTTTGATACCCTGCACGATGCAGGGACGTCGCGCACATAAGGGGACGCTCCACGAATGCAGCTTCGCTTCGTTCAGATTTCCTGTATCCATAACGTCCGGTTGATCAGACCTTTGCCGCGGAGTTCAGACAGCAGCTGCGATCCTACATGTGAACTCCCATTCACATTGCTTCCATGCGGATGTTCGATATGCACCGAGAAATCAGATGGCACCTGCTTCCGTGCAAACACGCGCACGGAGACATCCCCCATCATCGCATTGATCTCCTGTGCAAACTGGATCAAGGTCTGTCGCAGCCGCTCGTGTCCAGCATTGTGTGACCTGATTTCAATGATTTCGAGGAAACTCATAACCGATCCTTTCAAATTGTCTCTCTGATAGAGATAGCTTCCAATCCCGTGCCAGAAAGGTTCAGCCTTGCGAACAAACAACTTAGGCTGGACATGGATCAGCAAACTGCCATATTTGACGAAAGGATTGCCATATATGGTATTTATTGCTATTGTTGCCTTATGCGACAAATCAATAATTGCAACATGGACATGTACCATGGATGAGAACGTTTTTTTCCGAGAGATCACGATGCGGATATGCAGTCACCTGGAGATTGAGGAAGGATTGCATTCATGTATGCACTATCTCGCACAGCATATGCCAGCGGAGAGGATTTATCTCGAGAGATATGAACCGGAATTGAGCAGCATGCGGGTTGTGGCCTGTGCAACTGAAGAAGGTGGAGAGCTGATGGATGTGCTTGTACCTGTGACGCAGGCGGCGAATGCGGCGCTTGGTACGCTGGCCGAGGCCTGGCGAGCCGGAGAACTCCCTTCCGTGTTCGTGGTGAATAGGCCTGCCGATGAACCAGTTACTCGCAGCATGCTCTCGGCGCTGGACCTGCCGATAAGCTCGGCGATGAGTCTTCCACTCATTTCACAGGGCAAGGTCCTCGGTGCACTCGCTCTTCTCGCCGAAGGAGATGACAGATATACGGATGAGCACGCCCGGCTTTACGCGCTTCTGAAGGATCCGTTTTTCATTGCGATGTCGAACACGCTAAAACATCGGGAGATTCTGAAACTCAAGGAATTGCTCGCAGACGACAACCGCTATCTGCATGGCGAGCTGCGACGCATTTCCGGTGAAGAGATAATCGGTGCAAATTTCGGTCTGCGCGATGTGATGATGAAGGTCCGGCAGGTTTCCACACTCAACAGCCCGGTTCTACTCAGCGGAGAGACTGGTGTCGGGAAGGATGTGATCGCGAATGCCATCCACTATTCCTCTTCCCGCAACGAAGGTCCGTTCATTGGCGTCAACTGCGGCGCCATCCCCGATACGCTGATTGACAGTGAGCTTTTCGGTCATGAAAAGGGTGCGTTTACGGGGGCACTTTCGCAGAAACGCGGTCGGTTTGAGCGAGCCAACCACGGGACGATATTCCTTGACGAGATCGGCGAACTGCCGCTGGCGGCGCAATCAAGGCTGCTGCGGGTACTGCAGCACCGGGAAATCGAACGTGTCGGAGGAAGCAGTACAATCAAACTGGATATCCGTATCATTGCAGCAACGAACAGGGATCTGCAGGAGATGGTCCGCGCCAGGGAATTTCGAGAAGACCTGTGGTACCGTCTGAATGTTTTCCCCATCGAGATCCCCCCGCTGCGGGACAGGCGCAGCGACATTCCCGAACTCGTCCATCATTTCCTGAAGCAGAAATCACGTGAGCTGAAGCTATCGGCAGTACCACCACTCGCACCCGGTGCCATGGAAAAGCTTAACGCGTATCACTGGCCGGGCAATATCCGGGAGCTGCAGAACCTGGTCGAGCGCGCTCTAATCCTTTATCCCGCGGGTCCCATCACGTTTGACCAGCTTCCCGCTGAAGCGCTGACGCAGACAATACCTGCCCCCATTGCACAACCCGGAACGGTCACAGATCTCGACACTGTAGTATCAGGCCATATCCAGCACATCCTGCAGCGGACGAAAGGCAAGATTCATGGTCCAGGCGGCGCGGCGGAATTGCTCGGCATCAATCCAAGCACACTGCGCAACCGCATGAAGAAACTGGGAATCCCATACGGTCGCCAACAGATTCATTGAATGTCTTGGATTCACCTGTCCGATGTGGTAGTATCTGGTAAGCGGTATCTGCCGCTGTGTGACAACTGAGTGAGAGATCGCCGCATCAATGCTGAATCTCAGAACCACGGTACGCCTGCAGGGATTGAGTCTCGCTGCTGTCTGGAAAACGCTCCGTGACGGGAGGCGGAACAGGCAGTTCGACGCCGGGGGTGAACGTCTGGAGTTCGTGGACGCTATTCGCGCGTACGCGATCCTGATGATGCTACAGGGACATGTCATCGTACTGACACTGGCGGATAGCTGGCGGGATTCGGGCAACGCTGTTTATTTCATGTGGCGTCACATGCGTGGTGCAACGGCTCCGGCATTTTTTTTCGCGTCGGGACTGATCGTCGCATACCTGCTGTATCGCACGCCGGCTTTGATCGACACTGTACGTCTCAAGAAAAATCTCTGGCGTGGGGGACGCTTGATTATTCTCGGCTACCTGCTGCAGTTCATCCTTGAAACGTTTGATTATCTATACACAGGGAGTGACTGGCTGTGGGGCTGGGCAGCCAGGACACACGTCCTGCAAACCATCGGCGTCGGGATATTCGTTATCACTGCACTTGCCTACATTACCCGTCATTTTCGCTGGCTATTTCCTGTCGCCGCGTTCATACTGATGCAGGCAGCCTTTGTGCTTGGTCCCATCATCACACTCGAGGAGAGCCTCCCGGGTGCGCTGCAGCTGTTTTCCCCCTTTGTCCTGAAAGCCCATGCCTCATTCCCTGTACTCACATGGCTTGGCTTCCCACTCGCTGGCGCCATACTGGGATTTCTCGTTCTCGAGCTTCGACTCCATGAACGCAGCTGGATGTTCCTCCTCCTGCCAGTTGCCGGATATCTGCTGAAATCCAACTCCTGGCGCATTCTGCACAGCATCTACAGTAATTGGTGGACCGAGTATTCTGACTGGCTGAGCTATGGCGTCTTTACATACTATCGACTCGGGGAAGTGCTTATCATCGCCGGCATTATCGGACTGCTCACGAAAATGATCCGCCTGCCACATGCGATCCGTGCAACGGCAAAAGAGACGTTGGGAATCTACTTCCTCCACTCACTCATTGTGTATAATCCCGTTATGGAGACCGGGTGGGGGCACAGCCTGGAATTTTATCAATCTATTCTACTTGCCGTTCTGCTGATTGCGGTTTTCATCGCCTATGCGGTTTACGCCCCGGTAATCCGCAAGCGACTCCCATTCATGAAGTACCTCAAGTAGCGTAACTTCCCTCCCTCCCCACGACGATTGCGCATTCGATCTGGATGCACCCGCAGGAATTGCCAGTTGATCTACTCCGCCAGCACCATCCTCACACAACTCTGCTGAGTCCCGGCGCGCATCATCAGTATATACACACCCGGCGGTTGATGAGCCGGCCGCCACTGCACGGTATGAATGCCCGGGGATCGCATCCCATCTATGATGGTTGCCACCTGTTGTCCAAGCCCGTTGTAGACGGTCAGACGCACTGAAGCTGAGGTCCGCATTTCGAAGCGTATGGTGGTGGAAGGGTGGAAAGGATTTGGATAATTCTGGTAAAGCGTGAACGCCTGCGGAAGACGTTGCGTGCCGTGTACTGCGGAGACGTCCATTCCCGTTCCATCGACAAGGATGGTATCCGGTGAAGACGCAGCATTACTCGTTACCGTGAACATCGCTCCCAATGGACCAGTGGATTCTGGTGTGAATCGAAGGGTGAAGGTTCCTGACGCGGCCGGTGCGATGGATTCGAGGGGCGTCTCCAGTGTGAAATGGGAATCATCCGATGTGAACGAGGAGATGCGCAGTGTATCGTTCCCGGTGTTCGTGATGGTGACCGTGGTATCCCTGTGCGCACCGACTTCGACTTCTCCGAAGGAAATCTCCGCAGGATCCAGAGTCAGGGTCACGACCACAGTCTCGGTTCCCTCTCCCGATAACGGCACAATGGTGGGCGAAGTCGGGGCGTTACTCAGCAGCGTGAGTTCACCCGTCACGGAACCTGTACCGGACGGTGTAAAACGCACCGTGTCGTCGAAAGCCTCACCGGGCGGCAGGGTTCTGTCAGAGATCGCAACCGTGAAGTCGGAGTTGTCGCTGGTGATGCTCGAGATTCTGAGTGTATCATTTCCGGGATTCGAGATGTTGAGTACAAGGGATTTGCTCGATCCGGTCTGCACACTCCCGAAAGCCAGCGAGGTTCTGTCGAGTTCAATGGCGGGGGACGCCTTTCCGGAACCGGTCACAAAGACCGTGTCGGGTCCCATGATGGAATTGCTCTCGAGAACGATAAACGCGGTGAGTGAGTCGAGGGACGTTGGTTGAAAACGCACCTGGGCTGCGGCGCTGCTCTTTGGAGAAATCGTACTGCTGTCAGATGTCAGACTGAAATGCGGATCACCAGAGGTAACGGAAGTGATCGTCACTGGCGTTCCGCCCGTGTTACTCAGGGTGATGGTTTTCGTCGAGGGTGTACCAACATCCACAACCCCGAAATCGACTGTGTTGGTCGAAAATGTCAGAACAGGAGGTTCCAATGGCATCGTGCCGTCGGCAAGAATCCTGGAAGCATAGATATCCGGATTGGAGAATGACGACCGGTAGTCCTCCCACGCCACGATGGCGCCGTTTTCGCCATCACCGATTAGTTGTGGATTCTGCTGCATGCGTCCCGCATTGCACAACGTGACCCCACTGCTCGACCAGAGCAGTGCACCGGCAGCCGATAGCCTTTGAACAAGAATGTCGCTCTCAAGAACACCATTGGTCTTGTCCTCCCAGGCGACGATCATTCCACCACTCCCGTCAGAAGCGAGAGACGGTGTGGCTTCTGCGCCGGCAAGGCCGGAGACCTCTACACCGTCAGCAGCCCATGATTTCTGTCCGCTATTGTCGATGATCTGTGCGTAGGATCGAAACTTCGATCCAGCCCGGCCATCCTCCCACACAAGCCCGAGCGATCCTGCGCTGATGAGCGCCATCTGTGGATTCATCTGTCCCCCGGAAGTCGACGCTGCAGGGAGCGAGGCTTCGATAGATCCATCGGGATTCAGGATGACAATATGCAGCGTGGGTACGGAGCCGGAGCTCCAGTCGTAGTACGTGAGAAACGCCTTGCCGGTACTATCCGCGATGAGCGCGGGCGTATCCTGTGCTCCGCCACCCGTCGCAATCCCTATGCCATTGGCCTGCCAGAGCTGCGCACCGCTGGAGCTAATCCGCTGTGCGATCACATCGTATTCCGCATTGTTGTAGAACACCCATGAGACATACGCACCTCCACTCCCGTCACGTGCAATGCACGGTGTGCTTTCAAACTGGTCGGAGTTGCTCAGGACAATCTCCTGGTTCCATGCCAGGCTCCCGGTTGCAGTGATTCTCTGCGCGTATATATGGTCGTCCTGATTTCCTTCGGTACGGGCACTCCACGTAATGATGGCGCCATGCTGGCCGTCACTGGCAAGCTTCGGGTTGAGATGCTCTTTGCTGATGGAGGATACGGGTACGCCATCCTCTGTCCAGAGCACATTTCCCAGTGAATCGATCCGCTGGGCGAATATCCCCATCCCCTCACTCCTCGTAGCGCCCCATACAACGATCGCGCCTCCCGCATCGTCGGAGATGATCTCCGGTTTCGCCTGTGAGACGCTCACCGAGCTGATGACCACGCCGTTTTCCGTCCACCGCGAGACTCCATCCCTGTCGATACGCTGGACCGTGACATTGAAGAGGTTCTGTCCGGCCCGTTCATCGGACCAGCAAAGAATAGTCCCTCCCTTGCCATCGCTGATAAGCTGCGGGGCAAGCTGATTGTTCCCTGCACGGCAAATCGGGTTGTTCGTGGATGGATCAGAACTCCATTGCGCCTGCACGATTGCATGGGGAGCGAAGAGGAGGATCAGTGCGATGATACGCAGTTGCGGTGAGGTCATAACTGCTCCTGTGCTATTGTACCAGTGAACAAAGCGGAAAGGATTGGACATGGGATGCATACTCCCGGGTTCAAGTACAGGACTTGACCGGAGTCGCCGACCCGCACGCGAAAAGGGCGTGTTTCGGAGTGCGATAAGAATTGCTGAGTTCGCTCCTGAACCTACGGATCAGTCAGACCAGAGTCAAGCGTCAGTCGCCCCGGCAGCGCTTGCATGCCTCGCACACGAGCATGCCTCGCACACGAGCGCACCGTGCATTCGACATCGCTTAGCCCGTGTCCGTCGTCACCTGCGGAGCCAACCGCTCACCTCACGTCTTTCTCACACATATGCGATGATTGCCTGACATACGATGGTTATATTTGTTTACTGGATAAAGCCATCCGGCTTTCGGAACTGCAGGCATCATCATTCTCCCGAAAGCGGGATTTTTCATTGCAGGAGTCATCAGCCAATTTCCACAACGCACATGATTTTCAGTACATCCCGTATCGAAGCACGAGCCATCAGATGAATCTACGCAGTCTCCTCCCGGCAGCACTCGCGATTGCAATGCTCTGCACTGTCCTGCCTGCGACGAGCGTGGGGCAGGTATCGCAGGGACGGACGGTGCCGAAGAACATCATTGTCATGATCAGCGATGGCTGCGGCTACAACCACATCCAGGCAGCGAACGCCTGGCATGACGGTGCATTCGAATCACAGCCTTACGAACAGTTTCCACAGAAATTCTTCCTGAGCACATATCCCGCAAAGGCGGAGGAGGCATCTGACAAGGGGAGCGGGCAGCCTGGCTACAATTCACACAGCGCGTGGGCGACGTTCACCTGGGTCAAGCATGGAGCGACGGGATCTGCAGCGGCGGCAACTGCACTCGCGACCGGACAGGAAACCGCCAAGAAGCGTGTCGGTGTCGATGTCAATCTCAAGCCCCTGCAGAATATAACGGAGTGTGCGATTCTGCTCGGTAAGTCCGCTGGAGTGGTTACTTCCGTGCCATGGACGCATGCTACACCGGCTTCCTTCGTCGCACACAATCGGCACCGTGAGAATTACGAAGAACTGGCTCGCGAGATGCTGCTCGACAGCCGGCTTTCGGTCATCATGGGCGCCGGCCACCCGCTGTTCGACGACAATGCCAGAGCAAGAACTGATGCGTATTACCGCTACGTTGGGGGTGAGGATGCATGGAAACATCTTATGGATGGCAGTACGACATTCGGCGTTGCTGCCAATTCCGGAAACAGCAGTGTGCAGGATATCGACGGCGATGGGATGGCTGATGCCTGGACGCTGATTGAGTCGGAAGAGGATTTCCACAAACTGACTCATGGCGACACCCCTTTGCGCGTGCTCGGCCTCCCGCGTGTTCACGAAACCCTGCAGCAAAAACGTGGCACGAGTGATGGGAAAGAAGATGCGTATGTCGTCCCGTTCAATGAGGGGATTCCCACTCTCGAGGTAATGACACGCGGCGCGTTGAATGTGCTCGACAACAACACGAATGGATTTTTCCTCATGGTGGAAGGTGGTGCAGTCGATTGGGCAGCACACGACAATCAACCCGGCCGCCTGATCGAGGAGGAACACGATTTCAACAACGCTGTCAAAGCTGTGATCACATGGATTGAGGCTAACGGCGGTTGGGAGGAGAACCTTCTCATTGTCACTGCGGACCACGAGACAGGCTACCTCACCGGTCCGAAGGAAGCCGATAACTCTCCGGTTACCAATCCGATCATCAATAACGGCAAGCACCGGATGCCCGGCATGCGCTTCAACAGCGATGGACACACGAATCAGCTCATCCCCTTCTATGCGCGCGGCACCGGGAGTGAGCTGTTTTCCCGTTTCGCCGATGAGCGTGACTTAGTGCGGGGACGCTACCTGCATAATGCGGAAGTGGGACAGGTCATGCTGCAACTCTGGCGCGGCAACGGCGTGTCGACAGGAAAGTAAACATCCGCTCCATTGATGATGGAGAAGGGATGCTCTGGGCGATCAGCAGAAAAATCGATATGGTCGGATATCCCGGAGATTATCTCGACTTCAGTGACATCCTTGTCAAGCAGCAGGATTCACATCGTATTCGCAAGGGAATGGATGAACTGATCAGTTCGTTGCGTCCGAGAATTGAAGACATGACAGCGCAGGGACGTGACACGGTGTACGCCGGGCACCGGGATGAATTTCTCGAAATTTACTACGACCTGATTCTTGAAAGCGGCTCTCGTGTCGGACAACCAGGATTTCCGGCCTCCCTCGTCAATGATCAGTTGAAATGGCTGCAGCCTTTCGTCGAGGATGATCCGCTGTTCCAATTGCTGTCGCTGCGGGTATCGACCGGCAGTAATGACAGCCTGCCGATCGAACTTGTTCGCAGCGCGGCACACCGCATCTACGGCAGTCCAACTCTCGCCCTGGGTGTAGCAGAAATACTTGTGGGCAACAGTTACATCAATGAAGCGATTGACGTCATGCAACGCGTCCTGACCCGTCATCCTGACTTTCCCCTGCTCTCGTTGTACCTGGGGAAAGCAGAACTGATGACGCAGCCGCAGCATGTCGATTCCGCCGAGCGCCACCTCCGCTATGCGTTGGAAAATTCCGAGAGCATTCTGCCGGGAAATCCGGAGGGACGTGAAACACTTTTGCAGTGGACGAAGCAGGTACTCTCCAGGATCGCCCAGAGCAGGAACAACGGCTGACGCGGTTTTTACTCGTGCTTCTGCTGCTCCGCCAGTGTTTTCACAACCTGAAGGGCCTTCGGGAAGTGCTCGTTCATGAAGTCCTCGAATGTTTCCACCGCGTCAACTTCAGCAACGAGGCGAATCCCGTTCTCAATGGGTACGAGCCGGTAGCTCTCAGTTCCCCCCCCCCCCCCCCGCCCATTCATCATTTTCCGGTGAAGAAGGGAGTTCTTTTTCGTCAGCGTCGATCATGCCGGGATGCCGAATACTCATGTATTCGTTCGGTATCATGGTTTCAACATCGTGATAAAGAATCGATGGCATGGCAGGAGGTGCTACTGCATGGCTGCGCCTTCCTGCACGGTATAGATTCTTACGGACTTCAACTTCCCTTTCAGCGTAACATCCCCAACCAGGTTCGTGGTATAACTCTTCAATGCATCGACACAACCGCAGATCGCTTCTGAGACGAGCAGTCGGCACCCGAATTCATTGCACTTTTCCTGTATGCGGGCTGCGGTGTTGAGGACGTCTCCGTGATATGCAAGCTCTTTCTTCACCTCTCCGACTTCAGCAGCCGTCACCGAGCCGACATTGAGTGCCGCCTTGAATTCAGGCAGCATCCCGTACCGCTTCATGTAATAGTCGCTGCGTGAGCGTAGGGCGGCGTCGTATGCATAAAATGCCTCCACACAATTTCCGTCGCGTACGCCAAGGTCCGTCTCCCATGTGAGTACGACCTCATCGCCGACGTACTGATATATCATGGCGTGATATTTCATCGCCACGTCAGTAAGATCGAAAAAACAATCCTGTATGAGCTGACTGTAGCGGATATGGCCAAGTTTCTCGGCGTAGGTGGTTGATGATTTTAAATCGAGAAACATGAAAATGCGATGCTCCTCCCTGGGATGATGGTACTTGCCCAGGATAAAGCTCAACAGTACGCCATCGCCGAATTTCTGGCTGACCTGAACAAAAAAGAGCGCGAGAAAAACGCAAACGCCCCAGTAAATCATCCGCAGCAGCATCATCCCGCTGAGTATCGAATCTTTGAGATACTGTTTCCAAACGATCGGCTCAAGCATTCCCGCCCCGAGCTCTGAACTGTACACCAACAATAAGGCCAGCGAATTGGCCACGAAGATACAGCCAATATAGATGGCTGTTTTCACCGCAAGCACCGTTCCAAATGGCTTCTTGCGAAAGACCCGACTGAAAAATGCAATTTCGAAGAGGGCAAGGATGAATGAGGCCGGGATCCCAACGGACAGCGATATCAGCATAATCGTGGTAAAGCTGTATGAATCCCCCCCTGTTGTGGCCTCGAAGTCGGTAAGGACGGCTTCATAGGTGATGATGAACACGATGGCTGCCGACCAGAATGCAGTCATGAAAAAAATTTTTCTCCAATGTCCCCAGCGAAGATCTGACGGATGCACGATCATGACACAGGTCTCCTTCATGTTGAAGCAGGATGTTGCTGGCATGGTATACAGCACAGTCTGCCGCATTGCAGGGGCAACGGCAGAAACAAACAACAAGCTCCATGCACCGGGAAAGGAATTTTCCGAATAGTACGTGATTCAGGCTATGATGTCAATGGCGGAGGATGAGAATCAGGGAGGCTTATCGGTCGCGCCATCTCTCCGGAGAGAGGGAAAAGAGGATGCCGACACTGAACAGGAAACGTGGGTTGTTGTAGAACGTCACAAAGCCTGCGTCGAGCTGGCGGGTAAAAGGCTGACGAATGGCGAGCTCCGGGGTGAATATCAGGACGCCTTCGACGTTCAGCTCGAGTCCTGCCGCGACCATCAGTCCGCCGCTGAAACTGGAAAACGACGCGGCGCGTGGTGCAGGAGGATCACCAACCCCTTCGACAATCACGTCAGCGGGTTTACTGTTGATATCAAGGAAGCCTCCGATGCCCCAGTACGTGCGCATATCCCTCCCGGCATCCTGGACGAATTTGACCAGCACCGGCACCTCCACAATCCACTGTTCATCGAGCATGCCCGTGTATCGACGCGAACCGTCCACCTCCGTAACACGCGCGGAAAAGCCGGCTGCGGCATTCATCTTCGTCAATGCAGCACGGATGGAGAGAAGTGTATACTCAGCGACTGGAATCTCGGTCGCGAGACCGATGACGGCGTAGGATTCGTATCCACGGTCATGCTCTTTCCCGAAGAAATCATAGGTGATCTTCGTGAAGCCCATTCCATCATACGCTCCGAGACGTGCACTCGGCTGCGCGATGAGTGGTGTCACACACAATGAAATGAGCAAAAGCAGAATGAATGTACGCACGGGGTTTCCTGGATGAGACGTACAGCAATTGCGCACGATATCTACGGGAACTGCCGTGATTCATGCACGCAAACGCAACTTCGGGAATCATCAATGCAAATACAAGACGGACAGGCCGGGAATATCCTGTCCGTCAATACCGTACCCATATCGGATCACCAGATCACGTCCACACCGAGATAGAGACGGCGCGGCTGGGTGGGACCGTAGAGATAGCCTGGATCGCGATCAACACCACGCTGCAGATCCTCCTGGTATGCATCGAGAAGATTCTTGACACCGGCGTTGAGCTCCAGGTTCGTGTTCTCGCTTAGTGGGAATCGAAGACTGCCCCCAACATCGATATCGATGAAGGTATCGGTCGTTTCCACGAGACGTTCTCGGGTGGCATCAGGCAATGTCATGGTGCCGGTGTAGCGAAGCGACGCGTACATGCTAAGTCCCTCTGCCACCTGCTGTGTCATGCGCAGATGACCCTGGAAATCAGGCGTATACAGAAAGCGGTCGGAAGCCACACCATCAAACACCTCCTGCGGCTGATCAAACAATGCGCGCTTGAGTGTCCCCCCGAGGCGCAGTTCCGTACTCTGCGCAGGCTTCACGCCGAGATCAAGCTCGAGTCCGCGTACCAACCCACCATCACTGTTCACACGCTGCCATAGTATGACTTCCTCACCGGGGTGCTGCACTTCCATCAGGGTAAAGGCATCTTCAAGACGGGTATGGAAAAGTGTCAGTCCGATAAGCACAGGGGTACTGCCCACGAGTCCGTTGTAATCAAGGTTGACGCTGACCGACGCACTCTGCTCAGGCTGCAATCCGTCAACATTACGTATGACCCGCTGAACGCCTCCGAGAGATTCGATATGCAGGTCTTCGTCGAAGACCTGCGGGGCCTTGAATCCCGTGGTGTACGCCAACCGCAGACTGAGTTCATGGAGCAGTTCAATGCGGGCGTTGATACGGGGACTCAGAACGGCCTCATCCAGTTCGGAGTGTCTGTCGATGCGCACACCGGCGATGAGTACCAGTGCGTGCTCGAAGAGCGTGATGGCATCCTGTGCATACATTCCCACGTTGGTGTACAGCGCATCGATAGCGTATGAAGCGTCTCGCACGCTGCGGTCGACCAGCCGATCGCTGCTGTACTCGACCCCCGCGGTAATATCCTGCACCCCTGTGCTCAGTAAACCGCGGACGCCGGCAATATGTGTTCTGTTTTTTGAGAATCCGTAGTAGCGCAGGGCATCGAGCCTGTCCTGTTCCGTGTCCCCGGCGAGTCCGCCATAGTACGAATCCCTGTCGAGCAGACTGAAACCGTAATGCGCCTGCAAGTGCAGGGCGGCACTTACACGCGATTCCCATCGCAGCTTTCCTCCCCAACGCCGGTGATCAACGGCCTCGGTAATGCGTGCCTCATGCTTGAGTAAGTCCAGGTCGCTGCCGCCGCGGCGCGCCTCGTTGATATGATGGAGGGAGAGCTGGAAGTCACCATATCCCTCAACGTGGAGATAACTGTTGACGCCTATGGTGTTGTTGCTGACCTGGCCCAGTTCAGTAAATCCATCCCCGTTGTGATCATACCCTCCACGGTCACGGGCAGAAATATACAGGAACGCACCCATATCCTTTGAGCCGGACACCCACTCCGTCACCGCTCCGGCCTTGTGATCCAACGTGCCTTTTAGCGACTGTGCCAGGTAATTGAAACGTGTATGCGTCCCGAGTGGTGTACGTGTACGCATGTTGATCGTTCCGGACAATGCTCCCCCGCCGTACAGGGCTGAACCGCCGCCCTTCACAACTTCGATCTGCTCGATCATCTCGTCAGGGAAATGCTCAAGCGCGTAGACCGCAGCCAGTGACGAAACCACTGGATCGCCGTCAATCAATACCTGCGCGTATTTCCCGTCGAAGCCGAGAATGCGCACCTGGGTAAAATTGCAGTTCTGACAGCTGTTATCCACCGACACACCCGTCTGCAGCGAAAGCGCTTCAGCAAGATTGACAGCCTGTGTCTGTTCTATGAGTTTGTGTGTGATGACTTCCGTCTTCACGGGCGATTCCGTGTAGAGGTACGGCGTAGCCGAGCCGGTAATGACCACCGTTCCCATTTCATGTACACCGGGCTGCAGCGAAAATTCGAGTTCTACAGTGCGATTCGATTCAACGAGCACTTCACGGCGCATTCCGGCGTATCCGATATAACTGACGGTGATCGTGTGCTGTCCCTGAGGAAGCTCGGGCAGTTCAAAGCTCCCATCAGTCCCGCTTGTTGCACCGCGGGAAAGGGCATCGATGTAAATGTGAGCGCCAATAACGGGGAGTCCCTCCTCGGAATCGACAACACGTCCCACAATGCGGCCGTGCTGCGCTGCGGTTGTGGTATCCCTGTTATCCATGGCATGAACGGTATGCCCCTGCAAGAGGATCAGCAATGCAGGAAGAATGGCCACAACGACGTTACGCATATCAAGGTTCCATTATCTTCTATTTGGGAAAACGACGGCGCTACTGCTGCCACCGTTGCGTGCGCGACCATGTGCATCGCGCATATACTACTAAGACCAAATATAAATAAGGGAAGCTCTAAAAACAACTAGCAGATCGGAAATATTTTTTCTCTTCTGCCGGTCAGCGGAATATGGCAAGTTTCCCGAGGGCGCGGCTGCCATCCTCGGTTTGCAGAATGTAGAAGTAGCTGCCACCGGGTACCGGACGTCCCTTGCTGTCAAGACCATCCCAGCTTGCGGTGTAGAGCGACGATGCCTGATGCGGTTGAGCAGCGACCAGTTCCACGACTTCCTGCTGCAGCGTATTGTAGACGACGAGTCGCGCCGTGGCGGGTCGCTGCAGGGCGTAACGCAATTGCAGGGGCTGCAGTGCGGGATTCCACGGCGAAGGCCAGGCGTGCAGATCCTCGCTGATCACTGCGGGACGATCGACAGAGACGGTACCATAGGCGCGCAACACACGAATCTCATCCGTTGAACCATCACTGCCGCGGTCCACGTGGAGTTCAATCTGCGTGGTGCGAAGACTGTCTACGCTCCCGACGACCACCGTTTGCGTCTCATCGTCAGCGATCTCAATCCCGGTGAACGTGCTACTGGTCGAGAAGGTCTCACCGAAACGCATCACCTCAACAGCGAAGGTCTTCGTACCTCCCTGGTTCCGCAGCATGGCAACGTGCTCGTTCTCACCCATCTCCACGGTTACTCCGTCACTTCCGCTGAAGTCTATCTCGCTGAAATGGACGAGGATGTCATGCTCCTCGCCGCTTCGCAGCAGCTGTAATACGGACTCATGAACACTGCCCTGCGTGGATACATCCATCCCGAGATCGTCGTTGCGCAGGACGGCACGCACGCTGCTCCCGGCACCGGCACTGTACATCATGTTCAGCGCACCGGGAGGATTAATGCTGGTGATGTTCTCCCTCTCTCCGCCTGTTGTCACATCGACGGCTACCGTGGATGCGAGCTGCGTATCGAGTGTATATCCGGGCACGATGGGGACCGTACCGGTAGTGAGATGGATGGGATGCATGTCTTCCGGCGCATCGAGATCAATATGATTGAGATCGACCGGGTCACGTCCATCCACGGCAAGCATCGCAGTACCTCCTCCCTTGTAAAAAACTTCCGTCCTGTTCGAAGCGAGCAGCGTTGGTTTCGCCCCCTTGCTGGTACTTCCCCCGGGCACCTCATTTGCATGTGCTTTGTACATGGTGGGATAGGTCGCAGCGAATGCCGTGGCGGGCACGTCAGGGAAAAATCCCCTGTCCACGTTTCCATTGCTCCCCAGGATGACGTTCTGCGTCTCATTGACTTCGATGGTACGCGGCACAAAGGGGGAGTAGTTGTCCCACACCTCAATGCGGGTAAGTACTTCGTCATTCTCATCATCAAAGCAGCGTATCACGCGCAGTGGAACCATCGTATGCCCTTCCCCCCCGAGAATCACACTGAGTGCACAGTTGGCGGTGCCATCCTCTTTGAAATTTTCGATGAGCTTTTCCACCATCTGCTTCGGACGCATCTGGTAATTCTGGAAGATGTTTTGAATTGCTTCGGCGCTCATCTGGTAGCAGTGTTTTTCATGCAGTTCCTCAAGCACGATATCCTCCGGTGTGAGATTCCCAAGGGGCTGCGGAACCGCACTGCGAAGCCCGGTATAGTGAAGCAGACTGGAGTAGGCGAAACCGTAACAGCTCCCGCCGAACGGCCGGTTCATGACGTTCCAGCGAAGCATTGCCTTCGGTACATGCACTTTCGGAAACACGCTGCGATACGTCTGTGCTTCCCCGAACGCCCGGGAGAATGCATACCAGTCCGGGAAAATACTCGCAGGCGGATTCCCTGTGACAGTAAGAAACGCATCACCTTCAACGCTGTAATCGAATTGCGACCAGTACGACTCCGGCCAAACGACATCTGGTAGGTTGGTAAACGTGTAGCTGTCGACGCCCATCTCGAATGCGACCTCGTGCTTGAGACAGGGCTCGATCACGTAGGTGGCCTTTTCGCGAAACACGCCGCCATCGTCATCGGTGAAGGAATGATCAAGTTCTTTGTGAATGCGGAAATCTTCGCGTTCGATTCCAGTAATCTCCCAGCCCTCGACCTTGAGATTCTTGATAGGCCAGCCATGAGGCTCGGAGGGACCTTCCCCAACATCGTCGCGTATCACGAACCAGCCGGCAGCCCAGATCGGAACCGCGGGCTGGGTGAAGTCCAGCGTATCCCCATCCTGTAAAAGGCAGTTGATAATCGCACCTTCCCCGGCCATGGTAAACGCTGTTGTTCCTCGCATGCGGATGAACAGACGCACATCAGGCGCCGCATCGAAGTATTCGTCGACCTCCACACGAATGAAGTATCGGTCCGTGCGGTAAATAGGCTGCGCGATCCAGCAATCGTCCCCGAGCGGAATTTCAAAGTTTGTGTGGACGAGGTCTCCCTCGCCGAGATAGGCATCCTCCGCTTCATCATACGTCAAGCGGATGTCGTCAAGACGCACACCGACCGCCGTCACATCACCATTATCGGTAATCGTGATGTCCGAGGTCATCGAAAACATGAAGGAGTCGAAGGTTTTTTCGTAATCCCCTTTCAGCTGGGCCGACAACGTCAGCGTCGTGAGAAAGAGGACAAACGGAACATAGGTAGCGAACCGACGCATGGGAATCTCCTTTCCGGGCACAGCAACGCACAGACGTACGTGACGTGATCGGGGGTCTAAATTTGGGATACGACTTATCTTAATTTAGGCGCTCACCGGGAGGAACGCAAGGGATTCCGGGTTCTGTGTGAAGCTCGATGCACGAAAAGTAAGAAATAGTTGACATTCTCACGCGGTCAATGTAAGTTATTTCTTACACGGCAACATCCTGGAGCATAACATGACAGTCGCAAGCAAGCATGCCCTGACAGCGAGCATTCTCTGGTCCCTCATTTTCCTCTTTCTGATCATCATTGTATTCCGTGGTGGGATCGAACATTTCGACAGCGCGGAGAATTCGATATGGCGGCTGGCCGCAGCGGCGGTAATCCTGCCGGGTTTCATCTTCAATGCGTGGCTGGGCTGGCGGTCGAAGAAAGGCCGCAGGGAGGGAGAAATCGACGAGCGGGATGACGCGATCGCGCTGGCGGCGTCGAGGATCACGCTTGTCGTGGTCGCGCTTGCGGTGTATTTCACCAGCATTCTTCTGTACGAAACGAACGGGCAGTCCGGTGGCGTCCCTGCCGGCTGGCTGTATCTGATCGCGTATGGTACCGTGTGTCTGCTTTCCCTCGTGCATTCGGCGGCGTCGTTCATTCTTGATTGGAGAGGCGGCATCCATGCCTAGGCAGCATATTCGTAACACTGTGCGTCTGCTGCGGGAAGAGAAGGGGATGACACAGGCCGATCTCGCCAGGGCCTGCGGCTGCACGCGGCAGACCATCATCATGCTGGAACAGGAACGGTATGTCCCCTCCCTGTCCCTCGCATTCGCCGTCGCGCGTGTGCTGGGTGCATCCGTGGAAAATGTCTTCAGGGAAGACACCTCCGACGAAGAAAACTGAGGCAATTCAACAGTGTGCAGGTGGTTTGTCAGTGCGTTCGCACAATGCGGATACTCCGCTGGTCGCCTGCAGCGGTGCTGAGACGGCAGAGGTACATGCCGGGGGGAAGCGCGGACGCCTGCAGCGTCATGCCATGCCATCCGGCCGAGAGTTGTGCAGCATCAAGGACGGTCACTCGTTTTTTCCCCAGGAGGTCATGCACGGTCAGGGTAACGGTCGCATCACGTTCGAGTGAAAACTGGATCTGGGCCCCAGCGGTGACGGGGTTTGGTGCTATGGAAAGTGAGAGGGTGCTCGGCAGGACGCTGACAGCTGCCATGATGGACGGCGAATAGCTGAAACTCCCGTCGGTATCCACCTGTCGCAGCCTGTAATACCAGGTCCCTTCACCGGGGACACGGTCGGTCCAGTTGTAATCAGAACTCTGTGTCGTGCTGCCCTGACCGGGTACGAATCCTTCCTCGAGTCGCTCCCAACTGCTACCCTTCGCCGTTTTCCTCTCGACGTAAAAACCGAGATTATTGGTTTCACTCTCCGTGCGCCAGTGCAGGGCAACCTGCAGAGAACCCGGAAAAGTCGTGGCGCGGAAAGAGGACATCTCCACCGGCACGCGCAGATTGCCGCCACGCACCATCCGAACATAATTGTATATGCGAACAACATCGCCCTGTGGACCATGTCCGTACGGGAAGTTTGCAGGGTCCCCCGTCTTGGGATCGCTGCGCTGTGCACCGGCACCGTGGACATCCATCAGAACATAATTGGATGAATTCGGCGGGACAGGCATCCACCCCGGTGCGCGGCCAAAGCAGACATAGGCCGCATACTCACCGCCGCTCGAGGTCGGTGCGCTTTCGAGGTGCGTCGTGCTTGACCAGTAGAATGGATACTCTCCGCCCCCGATGCTGCTCGCATAAAAGATGGGGTCGATGGCTGCGCTGCTACTGGTTGAGGGTGACCGCGTGTAATCGACAATGCTCTGCAATTCCTTGGCGTTAGGGAGCCGCCAATCACTGTACCCGAGGTACTGCGCAGTATTTTTCGCCTGCACCCAGGCCAGAGCCTCCTCCCAGTTCATTCCACCCCTGCTGTCCGCCTGCGTCCACATGAGTCCCGTCGCCTTATCTGTAATCGTGCTGTCCTGATTGTCGACGAAATTGTTGATCCCGTACGAAGCATTCCCACGCACATAGCGCACATACAGCTGCTTGCGTCCCCCCTGCATCGGATCGGGTTTGGGATATCCCTTGATGCGTCCATCAGCGAAATTCACCCCGAACGCCGTCGTGTCATTGTTCATGGTGAAATGCACATAGGTAGTTGAGGACCAGTCCTGACAGTCGATGATGCGCTCACCGAGAGCGGTGTTTCCATACGCAAAGTCGAAATACTGCGTGTCGATGTAGGGAATGGAGTTGGATGCCGTTGTGCCGCTTTTCCCGTTGAAGTCAATAAGGGAATACAGCTCCTTGATCGTTGGCATACGCCAGTCGTTGTAGCCGCCCACAGAGCAGAAGGACGCGCCGGCCTGTGCGTATTCCCATGACATTTTGGATCCCCGCGCCTTCACCCACATCAATCCCGTCACCAGATCACTGATCGTTCCATCCCCGTTGTCCACGTAATGCGGCTGATTCCCCTGGTGCTGCGCATCCTGTCCGTAAAACGCCTGTCCCTGGGATGGCGCCGGCATCTGTCCCGTATTGTTGTAGCATTTTTGCTGTCCGCTGTCCACGATGAAGTAGGTACTGTCGTATTGCGCAAACAGCCGTGATGAAACGAAAATCAGGAAAAGAGTGGTACACAGGGTCAGATTCGTGAAACGTGTACTGCGCTGCATGGTGGCCTCCTTATTCAGGATTTCGGATGTCGCCAATGGCTGCCTGTTGGTGAAGCAAATCCGTATGACAGGGTTGATGGAATTCATCTTTTGGACGCAATCACCCCGCCCGCGTTTAATCCAATAAATAAAATCGATTTCCCGATCCGCGTCGATCCGCGATTATCCGCGATTATCCGCGTCGTTGGCGTTGATCGGCGACCCGTCGGGAAATAATTTCCACCATTTCGGAAACAAGGGAGAATCCGATGAAACACCGTAGGAAATTATCATCAATGCGTGCGAGGTGGATCGATTATTCTTCACCCGGCTGGTATCATTGCACGATGTGCTTGAAGAGACGGATCGATATGTTCGGGGAAATCCGCGACGACGAAATGCATCTCAATGAGTTTGGGAAAATTGTGCAGCGCCTCATCATCCAGGCAACGGATAAATATGATGGATTACAAATCGAGACGTTCTGCGTAATGCCTGACCATGTCCATCTTCTCATCAGAATTACCACCGCTGGTCACGTATCCAAACCTACGCAGGTACTTTCACACGCAGAATGGAAAAAAGAGCGGCGGAAGATGTTGATTCCCCTCGCGGTGGGGTTTATCAAGGCTTCAAGTGCCCGAGAAATTAACAAAATTCGCGGAATGACCGGCACTCCACTCTGGCAGGAAACATACTTTGACCGGCGTGTTACTGACGACGAGTTCGTGGATAACATACGAGGGTATATACGATACAACGCACGGCATCACTCACCGGTGCAACGGGATCGATCCAGACAGGGACGCACTTGACTGCGGTACAATTTTTTGGGATAATGTGTCTCCGCAACCCCGCATACCACAGAACAATCGGAACTGCAACAGCCTGAGGATAGAGATCATGGCGCACGAAGAACTATCTGCCGGACATAAAAAACTCGAGCTGCTCGCTGGTGAGTGGCACGGGGAAGAGCACATGCATCCCTCTGAATGGGACCCGGCCGGGGGCACCGCTCAGGGGATCAATATCACGCGTCTCGCTCTCGGGGGTCTTGCCGCGATCAATGATTACGTGCAGAAAAAGGATGGCAAAACGACGTTTGAGGGACACGGAATCTATTCCTATAATCCGGAAGAAGACCTGTACACGATGTACTGGCTTGATTCCATCGGCTCCCCACCTGAAATTTTTACGGGCCGGTTCGTTGAAAAGGTGCTCACTATGACGAGCAGGAATCCGAACATGCAGGTTCGCCTGCGGTGGGATATGACCGACCCCGGGCGCATGCTCTCCTCCATGGAGATGTCTCAGGACGGCAAGCAGTGGAAGCAGCTTTTCGATGCAGTCTACACCAGGAAATCCTGAGTCACAGTTCTAGCGGCGAATAAGAAGCATCTCACGAATGGCAACATACTCGCCTGCCCGCATGCGACAGAAATAATATCCGCTCGGGAGTCCCCCAGCGTCGAACGGCGCCACATGCTGTCCGGCCTGCCGCTGTTCATCCACCAGTTTCGCGCGCATCTTCCCAGCCGCATCAAAAACACTGATTTCTACATGTCCGGGACGGTTCAGATTGTAGGTCACGGCCGTTCGCTCCGCGAAGGGATTCGGGTAATTCGGTGCTAGCCAGCACTCCTCGGGACGACGCACGTCCTGATCGATATCCGTCGGCGAATCAATACCGATCGTGTACGTGCCTCGATATCCCCCTGATACAGGGTCGGGCTCGACTTCAGCAAGCAGATGCTCGGGCGTCGCATCGCGAAACACTCCGTCACTGGCATTCGTGGTCGTATTCTGTCCCCGGTCTGCATACAGGGCGGTGTCATAGACATCCGCGTTTACAGCATCCTCAAAAGCAAACTGCGAGGTGACATAGGCCATTGAGGAAAGACGCACCTTGAAATGAATATGCGTCGTGCGGCCGGGATACCACCCCGGATAGATGGTCTCAAAACGGCAGTTCCCCTGCTCGTCCGTCACCTGTGTACCCCGGAGGAAATTCTGATTCGTCGTGTTTCCCTGGGGTTGTACGTATCCTGAGTACAGTCCACCCCTGTTCGCATGCCAGATATCCACCAGTACTCCGGCGACAGGCTGACACGAAACGTTCACCACAGAGATGGTGAGGTCGAGCGGGAGTCCATCATGCAGAACGTTGTTCTGCGTGTCCAACCGGATATCCGAGCGCAACAACCCGGGATCGAAATAGTACGGCCCCTCCGTTGTCTCCGGTGTCAGCCAGCATGAAGCACCCGCGGGACGAGACAGTTCCGCCTGACGCACTTTTCCCTGAAAAGCAGCTGCCGAACCTTTCACGGGCAGTACCGTAGCCAATCCAGCAATCCCCAATCCCTTCAAGAGTTTCCGTCGTTCCATTAATAACCGCCTTTCGCAATTGCACGAGGTCAATTAATTGGGATGCATCATGTCCGTTTTCCCCAATGTACACCCGTCTCCCTCCAATGAACAAGGGGAAAATCCCGTTGGTCGGATTCATGAATCCGACCAACGGGGAATCCCACCAACGGGGAATCCGACCAACGGGGAATTGAAAGACGGTACCCCTTGTTGGGATCTATGCACACAAAGAATGAAATCGATTTCATTTGTACGCGATTGCGGCGATCGCCGGGATGGCGTCAGAAAGGAGATATAAGATGAATGTTGCAATTCTCGGATCCGGTGGTGTCGGAAAAACGCTGGCTGAGGGATTTGTCAGGCATGGACACGCGGTCATGGTCGGTAGCCGCGAGCCGAAGAAACTGGCGGACTGGGTAGAGGAACGCTGTCCCGAAGCAAAAACCGGACAGGCAGCGGAGACGGCTGCGTTTGGAGAAATTGTAGTTCTCGCGGTCAAAGGTACGGCTGCGTTGAACGTGCTTGAAGCCGCTGGCAAGGACGCCCTGCGTGGGAAAATCATTATCGATGCAACAAATCCTATCGCCGAGGAAGCGCCGGAAAATGGTGTACTGCACTTTTTCACCGACCTCAAGACTTCGTTGATGGAACAGTTGCAGACCGCCGTACCGGATGCACATTTCGTGAAGGCATTCAATTCCGTCGGAGCACACCTGATGGTCAATCCGGCACTCGGTGCCACGCCCACAATGTTCATCTGCGGGAACAATGAAAATGCAAAGCAGGAAACCACAGCTATTCTGCAGAAATTTGGCTGGGAAGTGGAAGACATGGGCGGTGTCGAAGCCGCCCGCGCCATCGAGCCGTTGTGTATACTCTGGTGCATTCCGGGATTTCTCAATCAGCAATGGACCCATGCGTTCAAGCTGCTGAAAGCAGGATGACGTGAGTATCTGAGAAGCTCCAGCATGTCCTTCGCTTCCAGGTGCGGAGGGACATCGCGCTCTCCCCTGAAAAAACAGGAACCCCCGGCAAAGAACCGGGGGCTTCTGTTTTTATGCCATCTGCTGCGTGGAGCAGCTGCGTTCTTACTTGGCGAGCATCATACTGCGCGTGCTCACCTCGTTCGCGGTACGAAGCGTGTAGAGATATGTTCCGCTCGGAAGCGCCACACCGTCATCGGACTGCGCATGCCACTGCACACTGTGCACACCCGCCGCCTTGAATGCAGCTTCCTGTGCCTGCACAGCCGTCGAAAGGACGAACGTGAACAGTAGCATCATCAAATTATGGATGCGGAAAGGCATCTGCATGGAGTTCTCCTCACAAATTATAGAAATTGGGTTGACCTGAACTCGAAGATGCACTTCCCTGATTAGGCAAGAGTTAGTGAATTACTAGAAACTCCTGTGTTTTGACGTACAGCACTGGAGTGTCCACAGTCGTATTCGGATCTTCTGACTGGGCTATCGTCTTTTCTCTTGACTTCTGCCTTTCCCACAGGTACATTCGCAGTGTAATCCTGATTTTTCAAACATATGATCATGTGCGCGCGCGGCGCACATTCAGTATACCTGAGGCGCATCATGTCATATTCCATGAGTACGCGTGTAGAGGACGGGTATCTGCGGGTCGAAGTTTCCGGGATACGAATCGAAGGGGAAACGACTTCACAGGCCATTGAGGTCTGGCGTGCGGTTGCAGATTTGTGCGAGGAAGCAGACCGAACACGGGTTCTCTGCATCATCGATCTCCATGGGGATTTCCCGGCCGGATCCGCATACCAGCTCTCCAGCGATCCCGCTGCGTTTGGTTGGAAACGCAGTTACCGCGCTGCCATCGTCGATCTCAATGAGGAGTCGTATCAACAGAACATTTTCACCGTCACGGTGGCCGCAAACCGTGGCTATCAGGTGAAACTGTTCAGGGAGGAAGAAAGCGCGCTCGCCTGGCTTCTTGATCATGAGTCATGAATCACACTGCCTGGAAGCGAGCGTACCGGGAATTCCTTATCCGCAGTGCGTGTTGATCTGGGGAACAGCAAGAAAGGAGTACGCACGTGATTACTGCACAGGAAGCGCTGGCAAGGCTGAAGGAGGGCAATCGCCGCTTCGTGGCGGGTGAGCGGAATACGGATACCGATGCGGACCACATCCGCAGGCAGGAGTTGCTTGAGGGACAAACGCCGTTTGCGACCATACTCGGTTGTTCGGATTCCCGCGTCCCTGCGGAAATCGTTTTCGACCAGGGTCTCGGTGATCTCTTCGTCATTCGCATCGCCGGCAATGTGGTGGCACCCTCTCAAATCGGCAGCGTCGAGTTTGCCGCGGAAAAATTCGGGACCCCTCTCGTCGTCGTGCTGGGACACACACAATGCGGCGCCGTACAGGCGACGATCGAGGAAATGACACGTGCCTCGGAAACACAATCCCCCCACCTTCGCTCCATCGTCGAGCGGGTGCGTCCCGCGGTCGAATCCCTGCTGCATACTGAACTCCGAAACGATCATGACGCCCTGATGGCAGAAGCCGTTCGCGCGAATGTCCGCCTGGCCGCAGACCATCTCCGCCATGGTTCACGCATTCTCGAACAACGTTTGCTCGATAATGAACTGATGATTGTCGGCGCGGAATATTCCCTTGAGAGCGGCATGGTAGACTTTTTCGACAGCACACCGCAGCCATAATACAATAAGAAACGCTGATACATGAAACAGGCGGCACCCGGTGTGGATGCCGCCTGTTGTTCATGCAACCTGCTCTGTCAGTGCTGGACCAGCATTCGGTACTGCCGCAGAACATCGCCCTGTGACAACCGGTAGATGTATACTCCGGGCACAAGAGATGAGAGCGTGGCCTGCAGCTGCCGGCTCTCACCTGCTGCGAGGTTGCCTTCGAACAGCTGCATGACTTCCTCGCCCAACACATTGTGCAGCGTCAGACGCACCGGTGCATTCTGCGCGGACCTCAGCTGGAGGCTTACACTGGCGCCATTCGAAAGGAATACCGGATTGGGATACAGATTCTCGAGGGCCAGCGAGGCGGCGGTGATCACCTGCACGCGCAGCACCGGCGAATACGACTCGCTGCCATCGAGGTCCACCTGCCGCAGTCGGTACGACCATGTACCGCTTCCCGGTGTCTCATCGGTATAGAAATATTGTGTTCCGAGACGGGGACTCCGGCTCGGGAGAAATATGATATCCTCCCAGTCCGCCTGACGCTCGTCCGCCCGCTGCACCGCGAATCCTGCGCAGTCTGTTTCCTGCGTTGTTTCCCAGCGAAGATGAACCATGCGCCCATCCACATCCGCCGAAAACCTGCTCAGCTCCACGGGAAGTGGCGATGAGGCATCTCCGATGGCGAAGGGAGAAAAGCTGGAAACCCCTGTTGCCGTACGCTGGTACACCGGTCCCCCGCTCGCTGCGCCGATGGATTGCACAGGGGACCAATCAGAGCCATCGTGATGTGCGGCAAAACACGCCGTACGATCAAACGCGGGAAGTTCATCCGCGCCGTTCCACATGAACGTGAGGTCCGCGTTGCTCCCTCCCGCGATGCCTTCACTGATAAACCACGTTCTGTCCACAATATCCGTCAGCAGGGCGCTCCCGCTGCTGCCGTCTGTGAGCACATCCTCCGCGACACGCACAGCGAACACATCCTGCGTTCCGGCATTGGTCACCGATACCGGGGTATAACTGAACCCGTTTATTCCCACCGGGAAAAGCACCGCAGCGCTGCGGCCACCACTACCAAGTCCCTCCTGACGCAGTTCCCCACTTCCATCCGTGATGATAAAGTTTGAGGATGTCGCACCCGAGATCATCGCAGCGGAACTGATCGTGAGATTGTTTATCCCGAGTGTGATAGACCCGCTGCTCATCACCAGCACGCCAGTGATTTCCAGGTCATTGTTGAGTGTGAGTCCGGCAGAGTTGTTGAGCACGAGACGGTCGATGGAAAGTGCCGGTGTGCCTGCAGGCGGCTGCACGCCTCCATTGATGATGACCGTGTCACCGGCAGTCGGCACGGCGCAGGGATTGTCCCAGTTCCCCACGGTCCCCCAGTCGGTATCCACCGCTGCCGTCCATGTCAGTGTAGTCGGATCAGCGGGATTGACGAACACCGGACGCGGGGAGGACGTTGATGAACACGTGCCATTGCTTACCTCAACAGTGTATTGTCCCGCCAGAGCTGCAATATAACTCGCCCCGGAGGCGGCGACGATTACAATACCGTCCCGCCGCCATATGTATGTGAGTCCCGCACCCGTTGGTGAAGCGTCAAGCGTAACGCTCGATCCTTCACAGAACGTCGTCGGTCCGGCAGGAGTGATGCTGGCATTCGGGACCTCGCTTATCGACAGGTCGCTCCCGTTGTCGTTGGCGACCAGGACTGGCATGCTCGAAACAACGCGTACACGGTAGCCCGTGCCCGTGACGACGCTGCCGGGAATGCTGCCCGAAATCTGTCCCGAAGTCGTGCTGGCTACGCTTCCCAGGGTGGTTGGACTCGAAAAGGAACCACTGCCGTCGGAGAGCTGCGCCGTAAACGTATTCCCCGCCTGGAAGTTTCCACTCGCGGTGTACGGCACTGTCATCATATCGCCCACGCAGTAGCTGGACGCGGCGAGCGTACTGGTGGAGACGGTGGTCTGCACGACATTAATCGTGCCTTTCATTCCGGACGAGGCATGAGGCGAGCAGACGTAATACTCCGTTCCCGCAGTACTGAAGATCAGCGTCCCTCCACCGAACGGGAGCGTAAATCCTCCGCTCAACGGGGTGTTCCCGTTGGCGTTCCAAGTGGCCTGGCTCACCTCAACAACATTATGCGCTGATCCGAGATTGAACACCACCGTGTCACCAACGTTTATGGTAAGACTCGAGGGACTGAAACTGAACCCTGAATTCACCACAGTATGCGTCGTGGCCAAGACGGATCCGCTCAACAGACACACGAGCGCAAAGCAATACAGTACTAACGATTTCATACAGACTCCATCTATATATATAAAGACCTGTGCGCGAAACCGACGCGCGGTTCGCAAGATCGAAAAGAGAAATAAGGGCTCAGGATTTGACCGAATGATACTCCTCATTATCTTAAATATAAAGCGGTTCCCGCTTTCTGCCCCCTGGCCTTTCTCGATGAAGACAAAATGTAATGACACCGTGAATCGCCAGCTTGCATATTCATCACACGTAGCCTTCGGAGCACAGCATGGCATTCGACGAAATTCTCGCTGAACGCATCAGACAGCAGTTGACGCGCCGCAACGATATAATAGAAAAACGCATGTTCGGTGGAATAGCATTCATGCTCTCGGGCAACATGTGCTGTGGTGTGATCCGCGATGAGCTGATGCTGCGTGTGGGTGAGAACCAGTCTAAGCTCGCGCTCAGCAGACCCCACGCACGTGTAATGGATTTTACCGGGAAGCCAATGAAGGGCATGGTGTACGTGGAGCCCAGCGGTATCGTGTCCGATGCGGATCTTCGCGACTGGCTGGAAATGGCTATAGGCTTCGCCTCGTCGCTGCCTCCCAAATAGGTGTTCCCGCTGGCACATACTGCCTCCGGCCCTACGTTTGCAGGCAGTCCCTCTCCTTGAAACAATGCGCCAGAGCACATATCTTTACCCACAGAGCCGTCTTACTTCCAAATCCTTCCATTCAAGCTGGAGGTGGCCATGCGTGCCACCCTTTGCTCCGCATTACGGGGACCCGTGTCGTGCGTGATTGTGGTCGTAATCATCGCCGGCATGCATGGTATTGCGCACGCGCAGTCCGTCGACAGTCTCAAGGCGCTGGCGGACCGCTCGCCACCTGATAGCTCCCTGGTACTGCTTCTCAACAGGATTGCCCAGCAACTGAGTCCCCGTGATCCCGACGAGGCGCTCGTCTACATCAATGACGCAAGGGCGCTCGCTGAAAAGCTTGCATGGAAGCAGGGGAAAGCTGAGGTCCTCAATACGTTGGGGGCCCTGCACACGAACGCGGGCAGCTTCGAGCAGGCACTGACTGATTTTCAACAGAGCCGTGAACTCTACCGGACACTTCGTGACGAAACCGGCATATCTCGTGCATTGCGAAATATCGGGGTCGTGCAACGTCGCATCGGAAATCTGCAGGAAGCGTTTGACTACACGCGGCGCAGCCTCGATGCGGCACGGAGCGCAGGGGATTCGCTTGCCATGGCCAAGGCACTGGTGAATCTCGGGAACATTGAGAATCAGCGGAAGAATAATGAAAAGGCGATCGCCTATTTCAATGCATGCAACGGCATCTTCCGCAGGGCCGGCGATCATTTCGGGGAGTCAACGGTTCTGAATGGCATGGCGAATGCATACGTCCAACTCGGACGGCTGACCGAGGCGCTCCGCCTCTATCGCAACAGTCTCGAAATGAACCAGCGCCGTGGAGATATGCGCGCCGTCGCGATCATTCGCACCAACATCGGGGAAATCCACAAGAAGCGAAAAGACTGGGCCAGTGCCATCAGGACGTACAGCCAGGCCCTGGAGACAGCGCGTGATATCGGCGCGATGAACCTGCAACGCATTGCCAGCGAACATCTGGCCGAATGCCTTGCTGCGACCGGAAATTACAGGCAGGCGTACCAATACCAGTTGCAGCACAATGCGATTCGCGATTCGCTGTTCAACTCCGAGGTACTACATCAGATCAATTCCAAGACTCGCGCCTACGAGATTCGTGAGCGCGAACAGCAGATTGCTCTGCTCGAGGCAACGTCGAAATTGCAGGAGGAGCGTATTGCGCGCGAATCACTGCTGAGGAATTTCATCATCCTTGCAGTAATCCTGCTCACCGTTGCCGCAGTGTGGATTTTCTCCATCGCAAGAAAACGCAAACGCAGGAATGCCGAGCTGCGCTCCACCATTGCGCAACTGCACCGCACGCAGGAACAGCTGATTCACGCAGAGAAAATGGCAACGCTCGGTCGGCTTTCCACCGGTATCGCTCACGAAATCCTCAATCCGCTGAATTTCATAAACAACTTTGCGGACCTGTCTTCTGAGCTCCTCACCGAGAATGCGGTCCCGGGAGACACCCCCCTCCAGCTTTCCCGTGAAGACCTGCGGTCACTGCAGGCGAATCTGGAAAAAATCGCAGGGTATGGGCGACGCGCCGAAGGAATCGTGAAAAGCATGGTACAGCATGGGGAAGGCAGTACGGAAGCGCCGGAACCGACGGATCTCAATGCCCTGCTGCGGCGCATGCTGACCATCGCCCGCGGTGCGCAGGGCCCCGAGCCCAGGGACGTGCCCTACATCCTCAATCTCACCCTGGACGGAAACATCGCAGACCTGCCATTGCGACCGAGAGAGCTTTCGCGCGCAATCCTCAATCTGCATCAGAATGCACTCGATGCACTCGAAGAGAAAGCCGGGGAAGGAAATGCGTTCCAACCCACCATCAGCGTCAGCACCAGGCAGGAAGCGAACAGCGTCGTATTGCGCTTTCAGGACAACGGCTCCGGCATCACTGATTCCGTTCTCCCGCGCATCTTCGAACCGTTTTTCACTACGAAAAGCACCGGAAAAAATGCGGGTCTCGGCCTGTCCATCGCGTATGATATCATCGTAGAGGGTCACAATGGCAGCATACGCGCGGAAAGTACGCCGGGCACTGGTACGGAATTCATCATTACCCTGCCCCGGAATTCGTCTTGACGCACTCTCCAATTTCCCGCAATGACCTTGACGCAGAGAAAATATTTCGCTATTCTGTCCAAATAAGCCCTCGTACTAAAGAGTAGAAAACTGGCACGGTACCTTTCAGGCCGGGTTAGTCCTTCTGGTTAATTACGATATTTCGGGTATGGTTTATCATTTACTATTCATATATCTCTGGAGGATGCAATGAAACAACGCAGTGTCTGGATCGCAGCAGCGCTCCTGCTGCTGGTCAGCGCCTGTAGCGAGGATCCGTCGGGTCCCGCAGGCAACGATCCGTCCAACGGCGCATCGGAGGAGCTCCAAAAGGGCAACGCTGATGGCATTGACATACGCGACCGCTACGTGGTCATGTTCAAAGACAATGTCGAGAACGTCGACGCAATGACAGACGAACTGATGCGCGGGAACAGTGGCAAGGTTCATTATCGCTATCATCACGCGATCAAGGGTTTTGCCGCGACTATTCCACCGCAGGCTGTTGAGGGCATACGGCACAATCCGAACGTCGCGATTGTCGAACCTGATGGCATTGTCTCGAAGAACGGAACGCAGAACAATCCGCCGAGTTGGGGACTCGATCGCATCGATCAGCGCTATCTCCCGCTCGACAACACGTACAACTATCCGAACCAGGGCGAAGACGTCACGGCCTACATCATCGACACGGGCATCCGTTTCGATCACCAGGAATACAACGGTCGTGCATTCTCCGGATGGGATTTCGTGCAGAACGACAATGACGCATCAGACTGCGATGGACACGGCACGCATGTGGCCGGTACCGTTGGTGGAACAACAGTGGGCGTCGCGAAGAAGGTCACACTCATCGCCGTGCGCGTACTCAATTGCCAGGGATCAGGCACCTGGTCCGGCGTTGTTGCAGGTGTCGACTGGGTGACCGCGAATGCCAGCGGTCCTTCCGTCGCAAACATGTCCCTCGGTGGTGGCTATTTCTCCATTATCAACACTGCTGTTGAGAACAGTATCGCAGCCGGTGTGGTGTACGCGGTGTCGGCAGGAAACAGCAACGCCAATGCCTGCAACTACTCGCCCGCCAGCGCACCGAACGCCCTGACCGTCGGAGCGACCACAAGCAGTGACGGACGCTCGTATTTCTCGAACTACGGCAGCTGCGTCGATGTGTTCGCACCAGGTTCCAGCATCCGGTCCTCGACGATGAACAGCACGAGCAGTTACGCCAACTGGTCCGGTACCTCGATGGCCTCTCCACATGTGGCCGGTGTCGCTGCGCTGTATCTCAGCTCCAATCCCAACGCCACCCCGGCGCAGGTGAACGCAGCCATCGTCAACGGTGCAACCAGCGGTGTCGTGAGCAATCCCGGGAGTGGATCCCCAAACCTGCTGCTCTACAATATGATCGCCGGTCCCCCTCCCACGCCGACCGTGCCTGCGGATCCGTCGGGACTCTCGGTCTCGAATATCGGGCAGAATAGCGCGGACATCAGCTGGAATGACAATTCCAGCAATGAAACCGGCTTCCGTATCGAGTACAAGGTCTCCAGCAACAGTACCTGGAGTTCGACAACTGTCGGTTCGAATGTCACCAACACAACGCTCTCCGGACTGAGCAGCAGCACAACCTATGATGTGCGCGTGTTCGCCTACAATGGCACGGGTGATTCCCAGAATCCTGCCGGACCGGCGAGTTTCACAACGACTGCACCACCGACAGCGCCTGCCAGTCCGACTCTTCTCAGCGCCTCGAATGTCACAGAGAACAGCGCAGACCTCAACTGGACTGATAATTCGAATGACGAAACCGGCTTCCGCATTGAGTACAGCACCAACAGCGGCAGCAGCTGGAATTCCACAACTGTCGGTGCTGACGTTTCCAGCACAACGCTGTCAGGTCTCAGCTCCGGAACCACTTATGACGTTCGCGTGTGGGCCTACAACAGTGCCGGCGATTCGCCGAGTGCGACCAACACCGTGAACTTCTCCACGCAGACTCCGCCTCCTACACCTGACATGTGGGTGAGCGGCATTACTGCGACAGCAACGCCGTCCAAGGGCAAGAACTGGGACGCCGAGTTCGTGATTACGGTGACAAGCAGTAATGGTCCCGTCGCAGGCGCGACCGTATCCGGAGACTTCGGCGGCGGTGCGAATGGCAGTGCCAATGCTGTTACCAACAGCAGCGGACAGTGCGTTGTCTCCACCAAGTGCAATCACAAAGCCGCGAACGCTTCATTCACGGTGACCGGTGTGACGGCAAGCGGATACAATTATAACGCATTGCTCAATGCCACGTCGTCTGAAACCGTCAACGCTCCCTGAGCAACCCGGTTCTCGGCCAATTTTGCTGAATAACAGAAACCGCCGCTCGTGTCAGATGACGCGAGCGGCGGTTTTCCGTTAAGGATGCAGAAAGCGGTCCGGTCCTCCCATCCCCTCCGTGGCATGCACAAGGTCGAACCGCTTACTGCATCCCCTCCCGGACCCTCCCGTCCCACCGGGAAAATCCTCTCCTTCCCCTCCAGAGCCCTCCAGCTCCTCCGGGAAAATCCTCTCCTTCCCCTTCAGAGCCCTCCAGCTCCTCCGGGAAAATCCTCCATCCCACAACGAAAGCCCTCTCTCCCGCTCCTCCTCTGCACCTTTCGGTACCCCTCATGGGCCCGGCTACGCCCGCTTTACGCAACCATCGAAGCTTCTGCTTCACTGTGGCTACGCCGGGGCGAGCCATTCTTATGTAACTGCTGTTCTCATTCTGT
This sequence comes from bacterium, assembly GCA_020444325.1. Classification (NCBI taxonomy): domain Bacteria; species bacterium. The sequence goes on along the minus strand of JAHLLD010000004.1, from coordinate 162,903 downwards.
CTGATGCTGCACTGTGGCGAGCCTTAAATAACTGATCTGTTCATTCGCAATTTTTTCAAGACCCGACGGGGACCGGTTTGTGTCGCCGGCCCCCGTCAAGGCCCTCTCCTAATCACGACGCTGCAACATACGCAATCGCAAGCCCCTGATTCTTCTACAGATGCGTCAATAATGTATCCTTATGTTCCCGGTGCAACATAGCAGTACCCATATGCAACATGTGCATAAAATGAGGTCCGGTTTATGCACTTTCTGCATAAATTTTTTCAGTCTTCGGAAGATTTCAGACGGAATAATCAGGTGGGGAAGGCGAAATTATGCACTTTCTGCATATTTACACCGGCAGCACAACAGCAATGTACAAACAGAATTATCCGGCGCGCGGCATTTATGCACTTTCTGCATATTTCCAGAACAGCAAAGCTATGCCGCATTGTCAGGTTTTACTGACACGGGGAGATGCTGTAAGGGGGACTAACGATTGCGAGCGGTTTCGCCGGGAGTGACATCGAAGCGTTCGCGGTAGCAGCGGGTAAACCAGGCCTGTGATCCGAAACCGGTGGCGTAGGCGATTTCCGCCACATTTCCGGCACCCTGCTCGAGCATTTCACGGGCACGATCGAGCCGTATGGTTCGAACAAAGCGGGATGGCGAGAGTCCGGTCAGCGCACGAATTTTACGATAGAGTTGTGTGCGGCTCATACCGATTTCACTGCCGATGCCTTCGATGCTCAGTTCTGCGTCATCGAGATGCTCCTCAACATGGGCGACGATGCGGTCGAGAAACTGCTGATCCGTCGATGTATAGGAGCGCGGTTCGAGCGTGTAACCGGAATGCTGCGTGGTTTCCTCACGAAGCTGCCGGTAAAGGCGCATGAGGTTGCGGACCTTGAGCTGAAGCTCCGTCGCCTCAAACGGTTTTGTCAGGTAGTCGTTTGCGCCGAGATCGAGCCCTTCGAGTCGACTTTCCGCATCTGCCCGCGCAGTAAGAAGGATGATGGGGATATGACTGCTTCGCGTGTCCTGCCTGAGGGCCCGTGTCAGTCCAAAACCGTCCATTTCAGGCATCATGATATCACTGATGATGACATCGGGTATGATGTCCAGCGCAGTGGCGAGTCCCTCTTCCCCGTTTTCTGCTTCGCGAACGGTATACTGCCCGGCAAACAGCGACCGCATATACTCGCGGAGTTCGACATGGTCTTCGACGATGAGCAATACGGGACGATCCTCCGCATTGCCATCATCACTGGAGGTAACCGCGGGGAGCGCCTCCAGCAGGGACTGCATTTCCGTATCCGGAATGGGTGTGATGCTTCCGGTTTCCGCGTGTTCCACCTTGTTTTCCGGCACCGCGGCTTCATCCTCTGCCGCAGGCTGAGCAGCCTGCGCAAGCTGTGCGGCGGATTCGCTTCCCGTTCCTGGAAGGTCCATGGGCAACAGTACCTTGAAAACAGAGCCTTCACCAATTGCGCTGTTCACCGAGATACTGCCACCGTGATGTCGCACGAGCTCCCGCGTAAGTGCGAGACCAATACCGGTTCCGCCTTTCCCCTCACTGGCAGTACTGAAAAAACGATCAAATACATGCGGCAGCTGGTCGGAGGGAATGCCCGTCCCTGTATCGCTGACGGAAATACGGCAGCATGCGCGAAGCCGTCCGTCAAGCATGGTTTCCACGGCCTCGACAGAGAGCGTCACGTGTCCTCCCGATCGCGTGTGACGAATCGCATTTGAAATCAGGTTCGTCAGCACTTTTTCGACGGCATCGCGGTCACAGGGGAAGCGCAGCCCAGCTTCATCGGTCTTGTACAGCAGTGTGATACCGCGCTGATCCGCCATCGCGGTGAAGCTGTGCAGGATACCGCTCGCGAATGTGTGTACATCGGTCATGCGCAGAGACAGCGGCATGGCGCCCGATTCGAGACGCGATAAATCCAGGATCTGATTGACAAGCGCAAGAAGCCGCTCTGCCTGCCGCCGCATACCGGCGTGCATTTTCCTCATCGTCCCATCAGGCAGCCTTTTTTCCAGGTCGCTGAGCGGACCGAGCAGCAGCGTGAGTGGCGTCCGGAATTCGTGTGAAATGTTGGCGAAGAAACGGGATTTCAAACCATCCATTTCCTTGAGATGCCGCGCTTCAAGGGATTCACGATGCAGCTGATCGCGCAGGCGCATACGATTCAGTCGCAGGCGCTGCAGCACGAAAAGCAATCCGATCGCAACGAGCGCATAGAATCCGTATGCCCAGTTGCTGCGCCAGAACGGCGGCGTGATGTCGATATGCATCACGAATGGCTCGAGCGCCTCGGTGCCGAATGCGTCCTCCGCCGTCACGGTCAGTGTATAGGATCCCGGAGAAAGATCCGTACCGACCACGGTACGGGAATTACCCAGATCTATCCACGTATCATGCACACCCGCGAAGCGATAGCGGTAGTGATGCCGCTCAGGAGCAGCGTACTCCAGCAGAGCAAAGGAAATGGAGAGCGAGTTTTTATTGTATGGAAGAGACAGTTCGTGAATCAGCTCCACCGGACGATCCAGTTCTTCATCACTGCCGAATTCCAGCGACTGATTCAGCACACGAATATCGGTGCAGACCAGGCGTCCGGCATTGGAGGGACGACGCAGACGCGTGTCTCCGATGGACGTCAACCCGGAAATCCCGCCGACGAGAAGCACATTGTCTTCGGTTAAGGCTGCAGCACGGGGATTGAACTGCCGGTTTCGAATACCATCCGCGGCCCCGAAGACATCGATTTTTCCGGTCGCGAGACTCAGACGGGCGAGACCGGAACTGGTCACGATCCACAGGTCGCCGTGCGCATCTTCCTGCAGCGCGCAGATCGTGTTGTCGGGCAGTCCGTGCTCTCGCGTGAGCGTGAACACCGGTCCGTGCACCCGGTCAACGAGTGTCAGACCGCCACTGACAGTTCCCGCCCAGAGCGAGCCGTCGGACGTTCCCATAAAACAGGAAATCTCATCACTGCGCAAATGCTCTTCCTCCTGATCCGCCATGGAGAAATGCGCCTGCTGCCTGAGGTCATGCCCGTAGCGATAGATGCCACCTCCCTCGGTGCCGACCCAGATGGATATGCCATCGTCATATACGGCGCGGATGCGGTTGTGCCGGATACGATGCGGGTCAGGCGACTCGCTGACAATACGCTGGAACTGATCGGTCTTCCTGTCGAGGATGTTCAGGCCGAAGTTTGTACCCACCCAGAGGCGGTGTTCGGTGTCCTCGGTTATTACCCAGATGTCGTCATGCGTCAAACCACCCGCACGCTGGATATCTTCGCGATAACTCCGCCAGCTGTTCCTGGCGGGATCAAAGCGGTTGAGTCCCCCACCGTACGTGCCTATCCAAACGATGCCGTCCGCATCTTCGTACACGGAAAGCACATCGTCCTCGCTCAGCGGCGTATTTGCCGTCGTGTAACGCCGCGCCCGGCCCGTTCTCGGATCGAGAAGATTGAGTCCGCCCCCAAACGTCCCGACCCAGATCCTTCCGTTCCGAGGTGAAGGCGATACCGCACTTACGTCGTCATGGCTCAGGCTTTGCGGATCCGTCGTATGCTGAATATGACGAAAACGATTTTTCAGCGGGGAATACACATTCACGCCGCGATGCGTGGCTATCCAGATGTTCCCGCCCCGGTCTTCCATGATGCGGTAAACGGAGTCGTGCCACAGGCTGTAGGGATCGAGAGGATCGTGATGCAGATGGGTCACACTGTTGCGCACGGGATCGAGGATGTCGAGTCCCGCCTGCGTGGCAATCCAGATGCGACCATCACGGTCTTCATGAATATCGTAGACATCATTGCTGCTCAGTCTCCGCTCGCCTTCCATCTGGGCGGTGAGATAGGAAAACCTGCGGGACTGCACATCGAGGATTGCGATGCCCTCGGAGGTGGCGAACCAGTAGCGTCCATGTCGATCACGGAGAATGTCGAGGATATTCTCGCAACCAATGTCACGCAGATCGCAGCCGTGAAATACGCGGGAACCGAGTCCGGTCGCAGGATCGAAAACCGCGGCGCCCGATCCGACCGATCCGACAAGCAGTCTGCCGTCGGGGAGGGACAGTGCCGATCGCATGTAGGTCCCCCAGCTCTGCCCCGGAGGATTATCTTCCCCGTTGTAGCGCTTGAATTGATCGCTGCCGCGTTGATAGAGATTGAGTCCCGCTCCGCTCGTTCCGATCCAGAGACGCTTCTGACTGTCTTCGAAAATCAGGCTTACGCGGTTCTGTGACAGTGTGGTGGAATCGGACGCCTTGTTGAGATAGCGGACAAAGCAATTGTCCTTCGGGTCGTAGCGGCAGAGTCCGCCGCCCTCCATGCCGATCCACAGCACGCCGGTGTGGTCCTGATTCAATGCCCAGATATTATCGCCGGGCAGACTGTTGACGTCATCAGGATCGTGATGCCAGGTTTTCGCCCGGTGACCGTCCCACCGCGCCAGTCCGCTGAACGTCCCGATCCAGATATACCCTTCGGCGTCCTGCGTCAGGGCGACGATGCGGCTGTGCGGAAGTCCGTGTTCGAGTCCGATACGTTCAAAACGCCACTGCCCCTGCAGCGCAGGCGGCAGAAAAAGCAGTGCAATACAGATAAATAGAATGCGTCTCATGAATCCCCCCGTTGGATGCCTTGAGCGACAGAAGATACTATCATCAGGAATGCATAATACGAGGAGAGGCCAAGAGAAGCAATATGTGCGATGGGTTGAGTCATTGGCGGATTCTCAGCTCAGTGCAGCACGCATTCATCGATGAAAAGCCAGGCCGTACCGCCATTGTTACGATGCCAGGCTGGAAGCGACTTCGGTGCTTTGATGGAGAGACGGATATGATCGAAGCGGGAGTCACTGCCCGGACGAATACGATCTTCTCCCGTATCCCCTTCCAAACTGTACACCAGCCGTCGCGGTGTTTCGCCCTTCCTGTCTGCGGCAGCAGACCGCAGGGGCAATGTCAGCACTACCCTTGTGTCATTGTCATCCCTGCTTCCCGCGGCAAATCGAATTTCCGCCTCCACGGAATCGGGTGGGAGAATTCCTGCCCGCGTATGCTGCAGAAAACCCAGCTGTAACTCGTGTACAGAACGCGGGGGGTCGAGTCTGATATCGATCACCATGTCGCCTCCGGTAAAACCCTGCCAGTGTCCGTCGCGATGATCGACGGATCCGAGAATACCATCGACCAGCGCACTGTCTCCCCCGCCCGTGTAATGCGGGCTGTATGGCCGACTGTACTGCACGCGCGCGAGCATTGCCTCATGTGCATCGTAGCACAGCCGAAGCGTATCGCTTTGCAGCCGATCGTTCTTCCGCGCCATCGCGCCGACCTCGCCTGCTCCGGTTGCGATGAAAGGCGTTGCGACTTCGCGCACGCTGCCATTGGACTGGAATTCCAGGCACTGCAGCTGCAATCCCCCCTGACGGGTTTTCGTGTCAAAGGTGATGACGCCGCTGCTGTCGTATGAGGGAAGCAGCTGCACCGGTAATGTTTCAAATCCATAACGGATACCAAGCGAATCGAGTCGGGGATAGTACTTCGTCACCCTGTCGCGAAAATTCGAAAAATTCCGCTGCAGCTCCGCTGTCCACAACACCTCGGCCATGGCCAGCAGGCGGGGATAGAGACGACGCTCAATGCGATCCTGTGGTGCGCGCTCCGTCCACATTTCCGCTTCACCGCCGAGAATGTGTCCCTGCTTCGACGGTTTGAGATCCGTCGGAATGGGATCAAACGCGTACACGCGTTCCATGTCGATGCGGCTGAGCGGGTAATCGAAATAGGCGTGGCTGGTCGGGGATACGATGACATCGTGCCCGCGCTCAACCGCGGCGGTGGCGGAATCGATACTGCGCCAGCACTGTACGACGGCGTCCGGCGCAAGGGGACCCGACAGAATTTCATCCCAGCCGATCATCCGGCGTCCCTGTGCGGCGAGTGTCCCTGCCATGCGTGTCATGAACCATGACTGCAGGGCATGGACGTCCTGCAATCCCTCATTCTCCATCCGAGCCCGGCATCGGGAACACGCTTCCCAGCGATCCGGCGGCACCTCGTCGCCGCCGAGATGAATCCATTGCGAGGGAAACAGTGCCATCACTTCATCAAGCACATCATCCATGAACGTGAGCGTCTCGTCGCGTCCGGGACAGAGCACGTCCTTGAACACACCCCAGGTATGCGGCACCTCGAGCCGCTCCTGTGTGCAGGAAAGCACAGGGTACGCGGCGATCGCGGCACGCATGTGTCCGGGCATATCAATTTCCGGCACCACGGTGATGTTGCGAGCCGCGGCATACGCCACAATGTCGCGCACCTGCTGCTGCGTGTAATAACCGCCATACCGTCTTCCGTCTGCTTCGGTACGCCAGGCGCCGACCGAGGTCAGCGCAGGATAGCGTTTGATTTCCAGGCGCCATCCCTGGTCATCCGACAGATGCCAGTGCAGGCGATTGAGCTTTAGCAGCGCCATGACATCCAGTGTGTGCTTGATGAAATCCACATCGAGAAAATGCCGCGCACAATCGAGCATGAGTCCCCGCCACGCAAAGCGCGGTGCATCGACAATCAGACAGCAGGTCGCATCCCAGCCCCTGACGGTATCCCTGCCGGCGGTGGACTCAAAGCGCGCGGGCAGCAGCTGCCGCATGGTCTGCACGGCATAGAACATTCCTGCAGCAGAGCTGGCGGTGATGCGCGCGCCGTTCGGGGCGATGCGCAGCACATACCCTTCCGGCAGCATGTTCTCCGTTGCCTCCCGCAGTGAGAGCAGTATGCTGTTGCGTGGAATGGTAGTTCCCGTATGCAGTCGCGCAGAGGGACGAAACGAGGAGACCCTGCCAATACGTTCACAGATATCCTCCGCCACAGCGCGTACATCCATGCTGTCCACATCGTACAGCACCTCGGTTTCCTCATCGATATGAAACGCACCCGGCTGTATCGCCGCGCGAACAGGTGCAGGAATGAGCGCGTGCTGCGCATGGAGAAACGCGGGCAGCAGAAGAATCACGAAAGAAATATGGATACGCAGGAAGAGCATGCATGCAGGACAAAATGAAACAGCCGCGAACTGACGCGTTCATGGAAAATAACACCCAGAAGCCCAGTTTTCCTCACCCCTCATGGTGGGATATTGCTCATGGTCGGATATCGCACTTCGGCGTTTCAACGGACCACACTACCGCAGCTGCAATCGCCGTGTCCACGTCCGCTCGGCACCGAGCAACCGCAGGAGATAGGTGCCGCGCGGCAGATCGGTGACATGCAGCTGCAGATCCTGAACACCCGCGCGCACGTCAAACTTTCGCTGCATGCGACCGAGCATGTCCGTCAGCATGAGAACGGTGGGATGAGACGTCTCCGGCAGCTGCACCGTGCAGTGCTGCATGGCGGGATTGGGAAATACGTTCAACATGGCCGCTGCGGGCGGCGGTTCTTCAACAGAAGTAAAATTCACATAGATGCTGTCGGAAAATGCGAAACATCCGTAAGGATTGGTGCGACGCACCTTGTACCAGCCGGGACGAATGGGACGCAGCTCATAATGCGTGGCGCGGGGAATCGAATCTCCGTCACGGTACCAGAGCAGCTCCTGGTAGGGATCCGTTATGAGTGTGGTATGCTGCAACTGGATTTCCGGCTTGAGTGCGATGGGGTCGATCGTCAGCGTGTGCCGCATTAACGTTGCGGATTCGACAGCACTGTCACCGAGCGCATAGTTGATCTTGAACCTGTCCCTGCGCTGATTAGCGGAAAGCTCCCGTAACTTTATGAAGGTCCAGTTGACCGCCTTTTCCTCACCAGGTTCAAGAGCACCGAGATAGCTGACCGCCCCACTCTCGGAGCCAGGATCGATTGCGATGACGCTTCCCATGGGTTCGCCAAACCAGCTGCACTTGATATATACGCTGTCGATCGTCGTCGCCGTGGTGTTGCGAATGACCGCGGTGGCCGGAAAGGGATCGCCAGACGGCGTGCCCAGCACCTGATCGCAGAACAGGCCATCCTGCAGCGTCAGCGCGCAGCTGAGAGGAAGATCCGCGGCTCCGATGGAAAATGAATTGGAACATGGTTGCAGTACGCCACCCCCACCAACACCAAGTGTCTGAATACCGGTTGTTCTCGGAACTCCCCAGGAATCGGCCTGCAGAAGCCAGGCAAAACGTGCTGTATCTCCGGGCGGGATCTGCAAATCCATATGTATTTCAACCGGGGATGGTGAATCCGGGTGCAGCCGCAATCCATCCTGCTCCTCGAACCACATGGCCAGCAGTTTCAAGCTCTGTGTTTCATTTGAAACATTCGTGATCCAGTATGTTACCGGGACAGGATTCGGGAGGTAAGCATTTTCCTCTGAACTCCATACGACCGAATCCGGCACTTCGATGCCGCAGATGAAGGGGTCGAGTGAATCCACGGGGGTATGGGAAACAATCTGTGCGGCACTGTGCTGCGCAAAACTGGGTACGACGAGCAGTCCCAGGATGAGAAACATCGAAAAGCAGATGTGACGCAGAGGGTACATATGGAATTATCCGAAAACTTTTTTCACGACAGACTTCATGGCCCCCTCGTACTTCTTGACGACGAGCACGGAACTCGGCGAATAGCGCGCGACCTTTTCGGGGATTTCGCCGAACAGCATCACCTTCAGCATCTGTTCTTTCGCGGCGCCGATGACGACCAGGTCGTAGTCCTTACTCGCACGGGCGATGCCGCCGGCGACAGAGGAGCTTTCGATGATGCGCTTGCTCGCACGCACGTCCGGTGCAACTCCCTGCAGCACGGCATCCATGCGCTGCAGACCAAGATGCTTCTCGGTCTCCGCTGCCTGCTCGGGAACGACATACCCGGCGGACACTTCCATGTCCAGTTCTTCCGCCATACTGCCGACGATGGTGCTGGCGAGGCGCGCATTGGGTCCCCCGGCCGTGGGCAGGAGGCAACTCTCGAACTTCCGCTTCTTTCCGACCTTCAATACCATAAGATCGCAGTTGGCGTGCCGTATGATGCGGTCTGCAATCTCCCCGAAAATTCTGTCCCGCGAATTCGTGTATCCCTTCCATCCGATAATCAGCGCCTCGGCCCGATGCCGTTCAATTCCTGCAAGAATACCATCCGATGCCCGGTGCGCAAATACAAGGTCCGTCTCGAGTGAAATTCCGCGCTCGGTGGCGAGACGCTTCGCTTTCTGGAGGAGGGACTCCTTGTGATGCGCAAAGCGCGTGCCTTCATGAATCGGCATCTGGTGAGGGACCTGCACGACGGACATCGCGACCAGGCGCACGTTGCGGCGCCGGGCTTCGGGAACGGCCATGTCAAGCAGCACGCCGATGTTGTCGGGATTGTAGAGGGAGACAAGGACGCAGGGACGCGCATCCTTCTCATCAGCGCGGCGGCGCGGAAGCAGCACCTGCGGCTCCACGGCCGATGCACGCTTCTCAAAGACAGCGTAGTACAGGAGAAGTCCCACCAGTATCCATCCGACCGTGATGTACCAGGCGATGGGCTGAAAGTTGAACTGGTACAGGGCGAGAAAGATGTTGAGGACAAAACCCAGCATGGGAAGAACCGGATAGAGTGGCACGCGGTATCTGCGGGGGATTTCAGGATGCTTGCGGCGAAGAACAATGATGGAGAGGTTGACCATCGCGAAGGTCAGGAGGAAAATAAGGCTTGCTGACGAGCCCACTGCCTCGATGGGCAGCGTAAGAGCCATGGCGAGCAGGATGACGCCCGTCAGCACGATAGCGATATGCGGCGTCCGGCGTTCGCTGTGTATGGCCGATACGCGCTTTGGCAGCCAGTTGTCGCGTCCCATGGAAAACGCCACACGCGATGCCGCCATCACGGTCGCGTTGAGAGCGGACATCGTGGAGAGCAATCCCCCCAGCACGATCAGTGCCACACCGAAAGCCGGCATGAAGGCATCGGCCGCATGAACGATAGCCGTTTCCTTGAATCGTCCGAGAAATTCCCAGGTGCTTTCCCCCGGCACGCTCAGCGCCGCGAGGGAAACGAACAGAACAAGCAGGTAAATGATGACAGCGATGCCCAGCGAGAGGAAGGTCGCACGCGGGATATTCCGTTCCGGGTCCTTGATCTCCTCCGCCACGGTTGCGATGAGGTCATATCCCTCGAAAGCGATGAAGGTAAGTCCCATTGCAACCAGCACACCACCCATCCCTTTGGGCATGAAGGGCATGAAGTTTTCCGTCACCTGCTGCGGCTCCCCGAACACGACAAGAAGACCGAAGAAAATGAACACGGCGAGCGTGATGATTTTCGCCATGGTAAGAACGTTCTCTGTTTTCCCCGTCACTCCCGCTCCGCGGACGTTCAGCCAGATGAATGCGAGTCCCACCGCCAGGGTGACAACAAGCACGGCCGGGTGGGCACCGGTGACGTCCGTGATCGCACGGGTGAAAGAAGGAAAGTACTTGTGCAGCAGTTCCCAGAAATACCCGGCGAAGCCGAGGGCGTAGAGACTACAGGCCACGGTATAGGCAAACCACAGCAGCCATCCGCTGAGGAAGCCCACAGCGCCGGGAAACGCCATACGCACAAAAGAGTAACCTCCACCGGCCCGGGGAATGGCGGACGCCAGCTCAGCGTAGGAGAATGCGGTCAGCAGTGTCACCACGCCGTTCAGGGCAAACGCCAGCATGGAAGCGGGTCCTGCCTCTCCCGCCGCCAGTCCCGTCAGCACGAAAATCCCCGCACCAATCATGGCGCCGACACCGATCATCGTGGCGTCGAACAGACCCAGGTCGCGGGCGAATGTCGCATTGGCGGCTTCGGACTGCTTCATGGCATCTCTGTTTGGGACAGGGGCCACCCCGAAGGGCGGATTTCAGACAAGAATGCCCCACAATACACAAACCCGCGACAGAAGGCAAGTGGTCAGGAATTTTTCGAATTGATGACAGCGCTCAATCCACCACGAAGCGTGGCAGTTCGGAGGGGAGACGGATGAGCATCTCGTAATTGACGTAATTGGCAAGGTCGGAGAAGGAACTGACGGTGATGCGATGGCGGCCCTGTTTACCGATAAGCACCACCTCGTCGCCAGATTCGGCACCGGGAATCGCGGTGACATCCACCGTGATGATATTCATGTTGACCATGCCGATCACCGGCGCCTTGTGTCCGCGAATAAGCACATGTCCCAGGTTGCTGAGGCTGCGCCCGAAACCGTGGCAGTAGCCGACGGGAATGACGGCAATCTGCGTGGGGCGCTGCGCGAGGTAGCTCGTACCATAACCGACATACTCTCCTGTACGCACATACTGCATGGCGATGACTCTGCTTTTCCAGGTGAGCACCTGTACGAGAGGATCCTTGCTGAAGCTGGTTTCGCCATTCATCATATTCTGCACACGTGTCTCGGTACTGGGCCAGAAACCGTACTGCGCAATGCCGAAGCGCACCAGATCCATCGTCGTCTCAGGGTAGGTGAGGGCAGCGGCCGAACTTGCGACATGGTAGGCAGAGGGACGCAAACCCGAGGCTTCCCATTGTGCGCGCACCTCATTGAACACGCGACGCTGTTCCTGGATGCGATAATAGTTCGCAATGCTCTCGGCACCCGCGAAATGCGTGCACACCCCTGCGATGTCGAGGACATCAGCGTTATGCCTGCAGCGTTCGATCACACGCTCCATTTCGACGGGACGAAAACCCGTACGATTGAAGCCGGTCTCCACCTCGATGTGAATCGACGCCCGTTTCCCGAGACGCTTCGCTGTTTCGATCGAGGCATCGAGCCGCTCGAGATCAAAGACATACCATGAAATGCCCCGCTCTACGGCCCAGGCAAGATCGGCGTGGTCAATGTGGTTCATGATCATGATCGCCATCCCTTCAGTACGTACCCTGTTGGCACGTTCTGCTTCCGTGGCATCGGAAACGGCAAAACGCCGAACACCGCAGCGTTCGACGAGTGGGACGTAATCTTCGATTCCATGCCCGTAGGCATTGCCTTTGACAACCGATACAAAATGGCTCCCCTTCCCGATCCTTTTTTTCAGGTAGGCGATGTTCCGCTTCAGCGCCGACGTGCTGAGTTCAATCCATGATCCGGCAGTAGTGGCGTATGACTTCATCATCAATGGAAAATCTTTGACAGCTTCGAGGCCCGCAGGCCTTCCCTAAACTAAAAAAACCGCTGAAAGGGCCTAATCCCGATATGGCGTCATTCCTTCGTCCGGTTTGATGAGGAGCGGAAATTCCCGACCTTGCGTGTATACGTACATCAAGGGAAAGGACTTCACATGACAGATCTCAAAGACCTGCGACGGTATCTGCACAGGCACCCGGAGCGCTCCGGTGAGGAAAAGGAAACAGCTGCGCACATCGCGCAATTGCTCCGCTCCACGGCGCCGACCTCCCTGCACACGGGGATTGCCGGACATGGTATCGTCGCGGTGTATGGCGGGGAAGGTCCGGTGGGTGTTTTGCTCCGCGCCGACCTCGATGCCCTGCCGATCACCGAGCAGAACGATTTCGCACATGCAAGCGCGAACAAGGGGACAGCGCATCTCTGTGGACATGACGGACACATGTCCATGCTCTTCGGTGCCGCCGAGCGTATCGCAACGCAGCAATCCACCCTTCCCGCCCCGGTTGCCATACTTTTTCAACCTGCCGAGGAAACCGGACAGGGTGCCGCTGCCATGCTCAAAGACAGTCTCTTCGAGCGGCTCGCACCGAAAAAAGTATTTGCGTTGCACAATATTCCCGGCAAGGAGCGGGGCAGCGTATTGCTGCGCGACGGACCTTTTGCCATGGCATCGAGCGGCCTGGATATTGAACTTGAAGGACGCACCAGTCACGCCGCGGAGCCCGAGCAGGGGAATTCACCTGTGCCTGTCCTGCTCCGCCTCACCCAGCATATCATGTCCCTCCCCGAGGAAGCGCAGCGCGAGAAGGCGCGCGCCGTGAGCACCATCATTCATCTCGCCGCGGGCAGTGAGGCGTTCGGGACAACGCCGGGGAATGCGCGTCTGCTCGCTACACTCCGGTCGGACAGCGACGATTTCATGACGTTCATGAAAGAAGCCGCAGAGAGCAGGACACGTGAGATGACCGCTGCTGCTGATCTCAAGTACACGCTGGAGTGGAAAGAGGAATTTCCGTCCGTACAGAACGACTCCTCCTGCGTGAAGCTGATCCGCCAGGCGGCGGAGGACAGAGGGTTGAACGTGGAAATGCTGGATAACCCCTTCCCCTGGTCGGAAGATTTCGCACACTTCACACACCGCTTTGAAGGTGCGCTGTTCGGACTCGGGTCCGGCGTGGAGCAACCGCATCTGCACAGCGGATGGTACGATTTTCCCGATGATTTGCTTGAGACCGGCGCGGACCTCTTCCTGCGCATTACCCAGCTGGCGCTGCGATGAGGAGATAAACACCTGGCACTCGGTATTCTTAAGGAGATATTGTATCTTTTTTTCATGTAAAGGTGTGAAATAGGTGGTAATACCTATTGTATCGCGTTACCCTGCTTGCCATGTTAGAACTGTGTTAATTCATCCACATGCGAGTCGGTGGAGTGGAGATGATTCGCATCGCTACTGTATTATGTCTCCTGCTGTATAGTATTCCCCTTCCCGGGAATATTTCCGCACAGGGTATGGGCGCCCAATATGTCAACGAAAAGGGCGCGCCTTTCGTTACGTATCACAACACCAGCGATCTGGGGTATGATGTATCGAACTGGTGTGCCGTGCGCGATGACAGGGGGCTGTTGTGGGTGGGAAACAGCTTCGGTCTGATCGAATACGACGGGATGGACTGGCGCATCCTTGAATCCCCGAATGAAACTCCGGTGTACTCGGTCGCTGTCGGGAAAAATGGGACGGTGTATTTCGGGCTGCGCAGCGCATTCGGGCGTGTCTGTTTCGATCGCTGCGGCAATTCGAAAATGGAATTGCTCAGCGACAGACTGCCTGATGACGCTCCTCTCCTGACGGAAGTCGAAGCAATCCATGTGATAGAAAACACGGTGTACTTTGTGAGCCGTGAGGCCGTGTGTGTATGGGACGGGGAGAACTGTTACGTGCAACCCTCCAGCGCTCCTATTGGAGGGACGTTCAAAACCGGGAATCGTCTTTTCGGTCAGATTTTCGGCACTGGGCTCTGCGAGCTCAGAAACAGTGAATGGCAGCTTGTCCCGGGCGGCGAGATTTTTGCAGAGCAGACGACGAATGATTCCCGCATTGAGCCGTCGGAGAAAATCATCTGCCTGTTTCAGGATCGTGGGAAGCTCATGGTCGCCACCCGTCTGCGCGGACTGCTGCAGCAGGACGGTAACGGTTTCCGGCAGGTACACGACTACAGTGCTGTCGAGGATCCGCTGTGGATGCCGACCTGCGCAATTCATCTGCCGGACGGCGCCCTTGCTGTCGGCAGCACACACAGCGGGATTTGCATTTTCAAACCGAACGGATCCGTCCGCACGCATATCAACAGCACGGCAGGCTTCCGCGGGGGCAGTGTCACTGCAATGTATATCGATGCTGAGGATGTCATCTGGGCCGCACTTGAAAATGGACTGCTGCACATCGAGTGGCCGGGCGAAGCTCTGAGCAAATTCAGCTCCGCACGCGGTGCACTTGGTCAGATCACTGCAGTGGAGCGGTTCGCCGGCACCATGTATGCCGGTTCAACGCAGGGTATGTTCGCGCTGGGAAAAAGAAGCCGCAGCAACGTCCCGTCAATGTTTCGCCTCCTGCCGAATGTGCGGTCGACGGTGTATGACCTTCAGCGTGCCGGCGATGTCCTGCTGATTGCCAGCTTCCACGGTGTGTACGAAATGAACGCCTCACAGCAGCTGCGCCGCATCTCTTCCACCGGCGCGCGTGTTCTGCACACGGTACACGGGTCAACGGACACGCTGCTGGCAGGGCATCACCATGGTCTCTATTTCCTCGTACGGGATGGGAACGAGTGGAAGACAAAAGACATTTCAAACAGTCTTGAAGATTTCGTGCTTTCGATCTCCGAAGACAAGACGGGCGCGTTCTGGGTCACCACAGTGCAGTTCGGCGCGCGGCGGCTGCGGATAAAAGCGGGGACACTGGACGTCATCACAGATGTCTATGGAGAGGAGAAGGGATTGACACCGGGCCCGAGCTTCGTTTCCACTATCGATGGCAATCCACTTGTGGTGACGGAAATGGAACTGATGGCGTACGACCGGAAGAACGATCATTTCTATCCCGATACGACGTTTGTCAATAGTTTCTTCAGTCCACTTACGGACGATCCGAAATTTCTCCGCGAAGACAATACCGGCACCGTCTGGATGCAGTTGTTTGAGTCGCAGGCGTTCGGATACGCGGACCTGCACAACAATGAACGGGAATTCCATTCTGCCCCGTTCCGCAGAATAACCGGTGATGTCATCGCCGTCTACACCGACATCGATGGGAGCAGCTGGTTCGGGACCAATGATGCCGTGTACCGTTTTATACCCGGTGCGTCAACGCCTGTACCTCCGAGTTATTCGACACTCATCCGCGAACTGTACGTCGACGGGAAATCCCTGTACAACGGCGATTGCCGTACGCAGAGCGATTCGGTGTTCTGCCTTTCCTCCGACGCACAGCATATCACCATTTCATTTGTCTCCGGAAACATTACGCTTGAGAACAGCATGATGTACCAGTGGATACTGGAAGGCTATGACAGTACCTGGTCGGCACCGGCGCAGTGGCATAGTGCAGAGTACACCGCACTGCCTCCCGGCGACTACGTGTTCCGTGTGCGCGCCCTGCGTGATCCCGATACGCAAAATCATCTTTCGAGCATCGCGTTCACCATTCCCCAGCACTGGTATCTTCAGTGGTGGGTCCTTCTCCTTTTCTTCGGTGGCATCGCCTTATTCCTGATCATCGCCTATTTTCGTCTGCGCTGAGCGTAAACACACCTCGCGAGAGCACGAGTCCTTCCTCTCATGCTTCCAAATAGTACCGCGTCCTTTCCTTTTCCATATATCGTAAAACTGTCGATTCCGGGATATTTGAGTCAGAATCTTTGTATGTTAGTATTCCATTCCTACAGTCCAACCATACCATTTTCATGCCAACCTCTATCAGTTTTCTTTCAGACCCCGACTATGGTACTTCCGTTCTGCTTTTTGTCCTTTCCCCTCCCGGTATCCCCTATGATGCAGAGGACATTGCGCGGAATCTTTACGGGAAGCGCCCCTATACTATTGAAACAATAACGTTGCCGGGACTCGCGCCGAAAAACGGATTCCGATTCAGTGAAATCAGCCTTCACTGGCCGGATTTCCTCGAACTGGCCTTCTCGCACTCGGATCACACACTGTTTTTCATTCCGGGAAAACAGAAGTTCCAGGAGATTCGCAAGGAGAACCTTCTGCAGCAGAATCCGGATCTGTACGCCTTTTCGTTTTACCGCATCGTCTGCGAAACATATACCGCGGAAGCGGCAGAGCCGGCGGTCACTGAAGTGCGGTCCCCTGCTGCTGCAACTCACGGAGCCGGTCGAGATTTGCTCACTGACGTGCGGCAGGCTTTGCTGGCACTCATTGACGGCGGATGGAGTGCAAATGCCGTCGCAAAAACAACAGGGATCAATCCAATCACCATCGGCAGCATCCGGAACAACAAACAGAAACGCATATCCGATCGCGTGGCCCATACGTTGCTCACCCTGAAAGCGGATGTGGATGCAGGGAAGGCCTCACCTCCCGCGGGACGACGGCGCAGCGCCGCAACAACCTCCACCGCCGGGAATACCACCACCGCCGGGAATACCACCACCGCCGGGAATACCACCACCGCCGATAATACTGCCACCGCTACCCCGAAACACAGTCCAACACGCGCAACAGCGCGGCAACGTACTGCCCCGTCCAGCGGCAGCGAGGAGGCGCGCTACGTAGCAGTCGACGCCAAGCAGCTCGGCGATGTACTCGAGCGACTTATCGGGACGTTTTCCGATGCAATTCAGGACCTCCGGAAGATGAAAACCATGATCTGACCGGATGCACTTGCATCACACACGGCCATTATGCTATAATCCTACATACCCGGAAAGTTCATTTTCAGCTGGGATGCCTTCGCGCATCCCAGCTCATTTATACACTTCGTATGGAGGATTTATGAAATATTTATATACGTATGCAGTTATGCTTCTCGTCCTGAGCACACCGCTGTTCGCGCAGGACGCAACGCAAACCGATCCCCCGTTGGATCAGACACGGCTGAACCTATTTGTGGGGAACTGGGAAGGACCGGGCTCCTATGAGGGAGGTGACGGACAGAAGATCACCTTTACCATGACAATGAGCGGCAAGCATATACTCGATGACAAGGCCGTCGAACTCAATCCCTTCGCCGAGCTTGGCGAGATGGGTCATTACATGGAAAAGGACATCGTCGCATACGATCCGATGACAAAGAAGATGTCTCTTCTCTGCGTCTCCAACATGGGAGAGGTAGCCAAGTACGATGGCACGTGGGTCGAAGGCAGCAAGAACACCCTGAGATTCAAGGGACAGAAAATCGTGGGAAACAGTACATACAAAACCGAACAGACGATTTTCTTCCACGATGGCGACAAGGTAACCTGGCGCGCGCTCACAACGAAAGACGGGAAAGCAGACGGCACCTTTGAGTGCACGATGACGAAGAAGTGAAAAATTATGCAGTTTCTGCATATTTCTTTCACCGGAAATATGCAGAAACTGCATAAAATTCAGGGGTGATTGGAAACGGGTATTCCCCGACAGGGACGATCATGCGCTGACAGCAATTGCATGTATTCACTACGGGATTTTATGTAATTCCTTCATATCTTGGCTGTCAGGAAAGAATCGGGATAATTATTCGGGTGGAGGTATCTGTGCGATTATTGTCAAACCTCAAGCAGGCTTCGCTTGCGCTGGGCATGTACCCTTTCGCGCGGAAACTCAATGGAATCCTTCAGCCCGCCGTACGACGCGCTATGCAGGAGGATATCGCCATGTACCAGGATCTGCTGCCCGAGGGAGCGTTGTGTTTCGATATCGGGGCACACTTCGGCGCAAAATCGGAAACACTGCTGAAAGCCGGGGCGAAGGTTGTGGCCTTCGAGCCGAATCCGTCCGTCTTCCCTGAACTCACCGCGCGCTGCGCCATGCATCCGCAATGGGCTCTTCTTCCCGCCGCTCTGGGCAATGCGGCGTCGCTGATGGAACTGAATCTTCACACGCGGTCCGGGGAATCCAGCTTCGATTCCAGGTGGAAAGGTGGAGAGGGCTTTGTGGCTTCGATTCATGTCCCGGTCACAACACTGGACGCCGCAATCGCAGCTTTCGGGAAACCGTATTACTGCAAAATCGATGTTGAGGGCTGGGAAGATCAGGTGCTCCTCGGTCTCAGTTGTCCGATCCCACTTATCTCCATTGAATTTCATCTCAATGAGGATATCATACCCCGAACTATACGCTGCCTGCAACGACTGCGGGAATTCGGCGCAGCTGAAGTGAATGTCACTCCGGCGGAATCCTCAACCTTCCACCTCCCGAAGTGGATGGAGCTCGATGATTTTATCGCGTGGTTCCCTGGTGATCTCGCACAGACACTTCCTCAGTGGCCCGTGGGAGATATTTATATCAGGCTGAAGGAAAAGGGCTAGACCTTCTGTCATGCTTCATCGGCACGCCCTGCGCTCGAATCTGTATACTCATCGTTCGCGGATGAAAAAAGTGTAGCCATGCTTCACATTATTATCCTCGCAACGCCCACCGTACGATGTTGCTCAGCTTCGGGGGCGTACCCTGCATGAGTATGGCGACGCGGAAAATGCGTCCCCCTGCCCACACGAACAGCACGGTGCAGAGAAGGACGCCGATGAGTCCGGCAATGGGCTGCCAGATGGGAATCGGCTCCGGTGTCGCCATGCGCAGCAGCATGAGTGTCGGCGTGAAGGGCGGAATAAGCGACACCCATGTGGAGAATGCGCTCAGCGGCTCCTTGGCCACGGGGAAATAAATGAACATCGGGATGATGGCGGGGATGAGCGAGGGGAAGCTGAGCGACTGCGCATCCTTGGCCTCACTGCATGTCGACCCCAGCGCGGCAGTGAGCGCACCGAACATCACCACGGCGAGCAGCATGTAGACAACAAACCACGGGAGGACGTGAAACGGAATATAGTCGTCGTACCCCATGTACGACACCGCCACGATGGCGCCAATGATGTACACGGAGGAACTGGTCAGCGAAACCGCAATGCCCCCGATGAGTTTTCCCATCATGAACTCGAAGGGTTTGATCGCGCCCAGCAGGACTTCGGCAATGCGCTGCGTTTTTTCTTCCATGACGGAGTGCAGCATGCCCGGCACGCTCATCATGATCATCAAAAACATGATCATCATGATACCGATGGGAACAGCGATTGCCTCGATGGGACTCGCCTGCCGCGCCTCCTCTATAGTACCGGTACTCTCATCGCGGGAAACGAGACCGAGTCCTTCAACACCCACCCAGTAAAAGAGATCCGGGAGATTACGTTCATCCACACCGGCATCATAAAGGCGGAGCTGACGAAGCCGCGTGTTGATCTGAAACATCAGCCACTCGCGGAGATCGTCGAGCGCGGCATTCCGCGCATAGTAGGATAGCTTTGCGTCCTCCGCATCAGGTGTGGGATGCACGACATCCGCTCCCACGACGAGAAATGCATAGAGCGCCCCGCTGCGCACACTGTCCGAGAGTCGCAGGTACTGCGCATGTGCATCTTCCTCAGCGTCGACGACATTGAAAAGATAGAGTGGACGAATTTTCTCTCCTGTTTCCGGATCACGGGTTTCATTCGTGTTGTGATACTCTGCAAACTCGAGGAGCTTGCTGGCAACCCTTCCGGTTCGATCGATGACCGCTATCCTGCGATCCGTCGTATCGACTTTATCCTTGAGCAGTACAAAGGCCAGGATACTTCCGCTCATGAGAATCGGGGCGATCACGAGTCCTATGATGAAGCCTTTCGTCCGTACAGCGGCCTTGTATTCACGCATGGCAAAAAGGAGTGTCTTACGCATGACGCACCTCCTTCGCAGCCGATCCCGCAATACGCACGAAGATGTCGTGCAGTGAAGGTTTCACGATATCGAAACGCTGGACGGCGGTCTGTTCTATCAATCGCTTCAAAATGTCTTGTGGATCCGCATCATCGGCGATACGCAGCTCCTGTATCTGTCCGAAGTCATTGACGTGTTCAACGCCGGGAAGTCCCTCCAGCGCACTGCTTCCTGCGCTGGTCTGCACGCGAATGGTATCGTTGGCGTAGCGATCCTGTATTTCATTGAGCGTTCCATCCAGGACTTTCTTTCCCTGGAAAATCATGAATATGAAATCGCACATCCTCTCGGCCATGTCCATATCGTGCGTGCTGAAAAGCACGGTACTACCCTGCTTCTGCAGCTGCAGGATGGCGTCTTTCATCACATCGGTATTCACCGGATCGAGTCCGGCAAACGGCTCATCGAGAATCACGAGATCAGGCCGGGCTACGACCGTTGCAATGAACTGTACTTTCTGACTCATACCCTTGCTCAGCGTTTCGATTTTCCTTCCTGCCCAATCCGTCAACTCAAGTCGTTCCAGCCATTCGTCCACCTGCTGCCGGACGTTGCGCCCGTTTTTCAGGCTGCCATAAAACACGAGGAAGTCACGCACTTTCATACGCCGGTACAACCCGCGTTCCTCCGGCATGTATCCGATGCGGTCGGCAATGCGCGCAGAAAGCCTCTCGCCCAGCACCCTGATGTCGCCAGCGTCCGGGTACAGTATGCTCATGATCATCCGCAGTGTTGTCGTTTTTCCGCTCCCATTGGGTCCAATAAAACCATACACACTCCCGTACGGCACGTTCAACTGCAGCGTATCCACAGCAACATGTTTCCGAAACGACTTCGTGACATGTGCGAGCTGCACGGCGAAACGATCGTCCGGCGGGTTCGGCTGATTCATATCCAATACTCCTGTGATTGCGTTCACCGGAATATGCGGAATTCCGCCGTAACCCTGAAGTACCGATCAGAACTGCGTTCGGCGTTTCAGCGATGTGGCGTTGTTGATATCGAGAAGTCTGACAACCCTCTCCCCGGCAGACTGAATTACAAGAAAATAGCGTCCCGCTGCGAGTGCACGCGTATCGATAATAGTGCGAGGTGGAGTCAACAATGCCACGGGAAATATGCAGAAACTGCATATATCCCGTGGCAGCATTGGTTTGAACACTGTGCAGGAAAATCCTGCATGCCACAGATATTGATCAGCGCACGCTCATATCCGTCAGCTCGACGATATATTGCTTTGCCGTCGCATCGTAACGGATGTCATACTTCATGGGAAAAGCCATGCCGGTCTGCTGGAATGCCGTGGGCTGTTTGATGTCGAGGCTGACATCAGGCTTGCTCTCGAAGTACGCTTTCGTGATCATTGGTTCCATGAAGTACAGGTTGCCCTTGTAGAAACCATAGATGAAGGTTTTGTCGAAGGTCGAACCGTGCAGTTCAGGAGACTGGCTGTCGATGAAGTGCGTTCCCATGTTCGGCACGGCGTCGAAGGTGGAGAAGTAATCCTGCGGCATGTACTGCGGCGCGGGCATGGTGCTGTCAGGACCTGCAACGACAGCGGCGACGGTCTGCTTGTCTACACAGTAAAAATGCACATCGAAGTGCGGCAGCGTGTAAATCGGTGCGGGCTCATGTCCCTGGGGATTCCAGTCGAGCGCAATAAACTTGAACGGTGATGTCGATACATCCCCGGGCAGGTCGAGCGTGAACATGCTCATATCGGCCGGGAGATTGCTGAGTGCTGCCTCATCAAAGCGAATTCCGACCGCGAGCAGATTCCCGTCTGCATCAGCACGTTCATACGCCGTGGCGGATCCGTCACCCACTGCGACAGTCTGTCCATCGTATGTCATCGGCTGTGCCGGGGATGCGGGATCATCATCTGAACATGCCGTAAAGGCAACAAGGATGAGTGCTGCACCTGTGAGGAGCAGGGAAAATCTATACATGATGCATTCCTTTCGAATGGTTCGAGGTGGTCGATTCTGGCCACGTGATACGTTTTGGGATGCAATAATTTCGGCATTTTTTGCTTTTATTGCAACGCACCTCGCCCACAATCTTTCCCGCTCTCACCACGACACTGGTACGGAGGCCATAGCAGCGCTGCCTCCATGAAACTGCACATACGCACAAACCCCGTCATAGGGCGGGGTTTGTGCAGTTCGTGAACGGTGCGTGAGGCCGTGCTCAGCGGATGAGGACTTCCAGGATTTCACCTGCTTCAGTTTCGCTCCGTGACATGCTGAACTTTGAAGGTGCGGTACTCACATCACGTCCTTCCGACTCCGCACCCTGCTCCAGCTTTTCGACATAGTCCTCAATTGTGTCCTCGACAGCTGATTCCATCCAGTCCATCACATCCTCGTTCGCGACGCGAACTGTGATACGTTTCTCCTGCACGATGCCGGAGGCCGGATCGGCGGTGAGTGTGATCTGGAATCCATTCATGGCATAGCTTGCATGATTCGGACCGCGGTCAATTATTTCGACAGAGGAAGGATCGTTCATCACAGTGAGATCCTTCAACGGCTTTCCAAGGTCGTCTGGATGAAGTATCGTCCGCACACAGCTGTTACAGAATGCCTCTTCGGTCTCGTCTTCGGGGGACTCGATCTGCATCGCGTAGTCGCATGCAAGGGAGGTCAACTCGCGCCTGAATGATACCCGCGTCAGAACGGATAGCATCGTCTGAGTAAAATCGTCCCATGGATGCTCCGCGATATAACCGCGCACCTTACTGAGATGAGGTTCTGCTGCTTTCAAATCACCTTTCGCAAGCAGCGCTTCACCTTTGACAAAGTGCACGATGCGCTGCGTTTCCTCCTGTTTCCACCAATCTTCACCGGACCATCGGCGCTGCATCTCATAGATGAGGGCGAGCGATTCTTCCGGATCGGTGAGCCGCTCCGCTCCTTCCAGCAGATCCTCGAGCACATCCTCATGCGTCCCATACTCTTCGATTGATCCGAAATTGACGGTGTAGAACACCGGGGTGTCCTCGCGCAGGCCGAGGGCCATCACATAAAGGAACACCCCTTCATTAGCGCGTGTCGCACGCACAAGGTCCCCGATGTGGTTCATGTTTGCCGGGCACCAGTAGCGCTGCTCACCAATCGCCACCTCAATCTCATCGTGTGAGAATGTGAGCCGCTGCTGACTCTGCACTGCCCGTGTCCAAAGCGAAAGAACGCTGCGGGACAAATCGGAGAGCGGACGTGTCGCATGCGTGATCCGCGCAAACACGACAAAATGATTGTCCGTCATCGCGAGAGCAAAATCATCCTCACTCATGGCTTTCAACTCCTGCACAGCCCGCTTCAGCGAAATGCGAGGAATGCGATCGCGCACAGTCACGCTCTCCCGCTTCTGCGCCTGCACGTTCATAGTCATTGAAAGCAGCATCATCGACACGGTACATGTCCATACCGTCAGTAATCGATACCTCATGGTCGCACACCCTGAAATCATACTCGAATACAATTCGTTATTCACTCCCTCCATACACAGTACTACCTCTCGAATGCTCCGGGTGGACAAAATTAATTGGAAAAAATCAGTGTATCAGCAGTTTGGAGACGTGTACCCCGTTCTCGCGGCTTGCGCGCAGATAATACACTCCCGGCTCGAGAGCATCGGTCTCGATCTCGATACTGCGTGTGGCAGGGATGCTGCGCAATTCTCGTCCGAGTGCGTCAAACAGCGTCAACTCGCCAATGAAGCTTCCCTGCAGCAGCACGTTGATGATTTCACCATGCAGTGCGGGATTGGGATAGAGGGTGATCTGCGCAGGGATCGCTTTTGCATCCAGTTGCACTTCCGCGACCGGCAGATAGGAAACGGTACCGTCGAAATCGTGCTGCAGGAGCCTGTATTGCAGCCTTCCCGCCGTGCCACCGTTTTGCAGGGGATGGTCGAGGTAGTTGTAGGTGCCATCATGTCCCTCCGTGGTACGTGCGGGCACAAACGCGAGGCTGCTCCACTCTTCGTCCCTTGCATCGGCCGCACGTCGCTGCACGGTGAAACCGTGATTCTGCACTTCGTTTTCCGTAACCCAGTTGAGAAGTACGCTGTTGTCGATCTGCGAGGTTGCGGTGAAAGATTTGAGTTCAACCGGCCAGTATTCCGTGCCGTTGATGCGGGCATAGATCAGCATATGCTGATTGCCCGAAACGCCACCACCCTCCTTCACGCAGATACCGATGCCCTGCGCAAGGACGCTGCGAAGTACCCAGCAGTCCCATACACGCTGCTGCCTCTGGAGATTGAGCATTCCAACGCGTTCGTTGCCGAGGGGACTGATGGTGCATACTCCGCCGGTGATGCCACCGGACGGACAGGGATAATACTGGAATGTTGAATCAACCGTGAGGTTGTACACTTCCGCCTCGGTACTGTCGGGACAGGAACCGCTGGAGGAAGGGTACGTAAGTAGGGCGTACACGCGTCCATCCGTGCTGTCTACCCGCAACGATCCTCCGTTTTCGAAGAGAAAATACCGTTTGCTGTTGGGATAAAGGGAGTCTCCGGTGATCTCAACCCTGATCGTATCGATTGGAACCCAGTGCGGCTCATGCGGGGAAAACGAGGACACCTTGTACACCCACACATCGCCGATATGCACGGGGAAATAGGATAGATCGTTCGCGGTTGGTTGCGCATGCGCAAGGCTTGTGATGCACGTTAGTGCGATCGCTGCAGTCAGTACGAGACCGGTCCAACATTGACGCATGTCGGCGTTCCTCCCGGCTGATGATATGAAGCACCCCATTACGCCCTTCCTCTCACAGATTGTTACATGGTTGCATCATAGTACACTGGAATATCCTTTATGTCAAGAGTGCCACGTAAGCAAGGATACTCCGCTCGAAATCATCCGCAACAAATGTCCCATGTCAAGCGATGGTCCGCGACCAGATGTGCAAGCAGTGGATGCTGCCCAGCCTTCCAGGTGCAGGTTTACTAAGTTAGTAACTACTAACTAGCTGATGCGTTTCAGGCAAAGGGCGCAAACATCAATTATCTTCACCCCGCTGTGGTGTTTCAATCCCCAGCCTGCGGGCGCGGCGTTCCCATTGCTGCCGGGCGAGCGCCTGCATGTCCACGACCTGATCCATTTCATCGACGAGTTCCATGCCGAGCAGGGTTTCGACGATATCCTCGAGGCTGACGAGTCCTGTCGTCCCCCCGTATTCATCAACGACAACGGCGATATGCAGTCGTTGTTCGAGAAAGAGTTCAAACAGCTGTGACAGTCGCATCTCCGCCGGCACGGTGCTGATTTCCCGACGCAGTTCGGTTAATCGAACCTCTCCCCTGTTCTGTGCTCCCGTATCGAGCAGCTCATCCTTGAGCACGAGGCCAGTGATGTTGTCGAGGTCGCTTTCAAAAACCGGGATGCGCGAGAAGGCGCGCTCGGAAGCTGGTGCTCTCGCCTCGTCTACGGTCAGGTTTTGCTGCAGTCCGAACATCACCGTACGCGGCGTCATGATATCCCGTGTGCGCAGCTCGGAGAATGCAAGCAGGTTGCTGATGATGCGCGACTCCCGCTTGTTGATTTCCCCGCTTTCTTCTCCGACCCCCGCCATGGCAGCGAATTCATCACGACTGAATGCATGCAGTTTCCGGTCACGGGCAAGGAGTCGTGTCAGCTGTTCGCTGATCAGAATGAGCGGATAGAGTCCGATGATTATGACTCGAATGAATGTCGCCACGGTTCCCGCCAGCTGACGCCAGTACATCGCCCCCAGAGTCTTGGGTATAATTTCAGAGAGGAAGAGAATCATGAGCGTCATGACCACGGAAAACGCCCCGAACCAGGCACTGCCGAACACCGCTGTCGCCTGTGCTCCCGCACCGATTGCGCCTACCGTGTGGGCGATGGTGTTCAATGTGAGAATCGCCGCTATCGAGCGATCAATGTTTTCCTGTTTGATCCTGTGCAGAAGTGACGCGAGTTTCGGGTCACGCTCCTGCAC
This sequence comes from bacterium, assembly GCA_020444325.1. Lineage (NCBI taxonomy): Bacteria > bacterium. Next base: position 136,799 of record JAHLLD010000004.1, on the reverse strand, counting down.
TCCTGCGATATAGGATGGCGTAATACTCAGGAGCACCGCTTCCGCGATGGAGCAGATGAAGGAAACCAGCAGGGCGAGGAGAACATAGAAAAGCAGCAGCGCCATTTGACCAACTATCCCGTTTGAAACATGCGCGATGAAGCATATACAACATAGTCGGGAAATGGACCACGAATGTCAATCTCCATCGCTAGCGCAGCAGCTTCATACACGCGCTTGTCGTACCTGCAGTGGTGGAGAGACGGCAGACGTATGTCCCGGGCGGTAGATCACCAGCGGACATAATTGCCTGCTGTGTTCCAGCTGAAACGAAGCCATCACGCAGCACCAAGACCTCTCGTCCCAGCAGGTTGTGAACCGCCAAGCGCACATGTGACGCATGATCGAGACGGAAGGCGATCGTCGTTCTGTTGCTGAACGGATTCGGAAAATTCCCGAGGAGCTGTATCCCGCGCGGGATCGAAGCTGCCGGATTGACCGCGCTCGGTGCCTGATACGCAACGATGTGCAGTCCCGACAGCCTGTCGGTGACAACACAGTATGCTCCCAGCATTTCCACGTCGCGGGCTGACGCGGCCGTGGGGAAAAATCCTTTCTCGACCGGTGTCGACAGATCGGATATGTCGAACATGCGGAGACCTGCATACCCGTCCGCCATCCAGGCGCGATCCCCCTCAGCGGTGATGTTGTAGGTATTCGATGCGCCGGGGAAATTGGATACCTGTTGAGGATGCGCAGGATTGGAGATATTGAAAATGCTTGCGCCCGCATAGTAGTGGGAGACATAGGCGTAGTTGCCCTGCAGTGATATCCCTATCGCGACCGAAGCTGTGGGAGACACAGCTGTCTCCTGCGGTGCGGTGGGATTGCTGACGTCAACGATCCGCAGTCCACCGCTTCCGTCGGCGACATAGGCATAATCTCCCTGCACGGCGATGGCGCGTGTGTCGCCGCTGAGTGCAAGGGACGACATCTCGGCAGGATGTTCCGGATCGGATACGTCGATGATGGACATCCCTTCGGATCCGTTCGCAAGATATGCGTACTGTCCAGCCTTCGCGACACCTGAGCAGCGTCCATCGGTATCGACATACCCGGTCGTGCGAGGAGCTGAGGGATCGGAAATATCGACGATGGTCAGTCCGCGCATTACGCTCGCGAGATACGCGTAATCGCCATCGACGACGACGTCTTCGACATAGGTGTTGGGGCTGAACTCCGATAACTCGGTTGGATGTGTGGGATCAGAAAGATCAACGATCCGCAGTCCGCGATCATAGGCAACGACATAGGCGTAATCACCCTGGATAGCGAGGTTCTGCGAATACCCACCGGACGGGAATGTCGCTGTCAGTACCGGGACAGTTGGATCAGCAATATCGATGAAGCAGCATCCCCCGGTTTCATCCACAACAAGCACACGGTCTCCGTCAACATGCACCCGCGCCGCGCTGCCTTCAGTGTCGAAGGACGCCACCTGCACGGGATTCTGGGGGTCGACAAGATCGACGACATACAGCCCGCGTCCACCTACAGCGTAGGCATACCTGTTCGTGACCACGACATCCTTGAAATACTGGCTTTCCATCGCAAGGGATGCGCCTTTTACCGGCTGCTCCGGATTATAGACATTCACCAGTTGAACTCCGGGATAACCTGTGGCCAGGCAGAGATTTGTACCCCGCACGCCGACGCCGATACACTCCCCGAGTCCATCAAGCGATCCGACCAGATCTGGCTGCGCTGGATTCGAGATGTCAAGAACATGGAGCCCGTCATTCCCCATGGCCACATACGCGTAGGGATGTACGATGACCACATCCCGCACATACATGCCATCGGGTGTATAATCCGCCACTTCCACGGGATTTTGCGCGTCACTGATGTCGACAATATGCAGTCCCGCGCTCACGACGTAGCAGTAGTTGCCATGCAACTGCATTCGACCGGAGGGAGATGGAAGCTTCATCTGCGCAACCTCTGCTGGTGAAGTGCGATCCGAGACGTCTATCACGCGCAGACCGAAATCGTCATTCGAGACGAAGCAGTATGCGCCGCTGACCGCGACATCGTTGATAATACCGGGCAATCGAAGTGTACCGAGGCCCTGCGGATTCACGGGGTCTGCGATGTCCATGATTTCCAGCATCGGACCATTTCCCATGTACAGCGTCGTTCCGGAGACGGCGGCCCCGAAACAGGGTCCTTCAATCAGGCTGCCGATTTCCACGAGGTTTTCAGCTTGTTGCGCGAATGCAGGATAAAACCCGAGCATGATCACGGGCAACGTCGTCACGGCAATCCTGATCCATCGATGTAAAAGGTGCTGCATGATTCTCTCCATCCGTTGTGCGAAAACATATCATCCATTGACCGCGCCTGCACGCCGGTACATCCATAGCTGCATGGACCTGACATGCCGGAGCAGAGCGCGGATGAGGGCTTGATGGCGTTGATTGAACCCTAAACTAGGAAATTCCGATCACAAATGCTGATGTTCTTCCTGGCGGACCCGGTGTTATGCACTTTCTGCATATTTTTATTCCAGCCTCTACTCCCCCGCACAGCCTCTATTACACCGGACAGCCTCTATCCCCCGGGACACCCCCTGCACGCTGGCATACGCTGCGTGTCGCGACTTCGATGCGCGGCGCGGTACTGCAGGAGCAGCGGGTGCTTCCAGAGCAATTGTATGCTGTGTTCCCTGATATCCCCGAGAAGTATTCTGTCCGCCGGTGCGGCATGTCCCTTGAACGAACAGAGGGGTACGGTACCGTCACTTTTAATCTGCAATGCTCGTGACGGATACGTACAGCGTGGGAAGTCATTGTTGTGCTGATGCACCGAGAGATAGGCATCGTCCAGTTCTCCCATCCCGGCAGGCGTTGAGATGTACTGCGGCAGGATAGTATCACAGTATGGTTTCCAGGCCTGCAGGTACTGTCGCTCCGCTTTACGCATTGTGGGACGAATCATCAGCCTGATACCTATTATGGTTCTCGAACGCGATTCGCGCTTGATGCGCATAAGCGCATCGAGATTGCCGAGCAGGCGATGGTATTTCCCTCCCTTCCGTGTTCGCTCATACTCTTCCTTGCCGCCTGCATCCACGGAGACCTCCACCAGGTCGAAGGTGCCTTCCGCCAGCGTATGTGTCACGCGGTCATCGGTCCACTGTCCATTCGTCACCACGGAGAGGAATTTCGCAGACTGCCTCAGCCGTCTCGCATACGAACTGAACTCCGGATGCAGCGTCGGCTCTCCGCCCCCTATCATGATTTTGTCTACCGGCTGCCTCGAGAGTGATGCAACGATGCTTTCGAGAACATCCTCCCGCAGGAAGGGTTCATTGTAGCTGTATGTGGGGTACGGACAGTACGCACACTGCGTATTGCAGACGTTGGACATCTCCACGTACAGCATATGCGGCAGCGCGCTGTCTATGCGCAGCATCCGATCGAATGCCAGGTGGAGATAATTCCCTGCACCCACGTTATTGCGCAGCGCCTGCCGCACCGTCCGAAAGTAGTATCCGAAGCGTTTGAGACGGTAAGCCCTGTCTGTATGGAGGATGGTCTTCATCTCCTCGATCCCCTTCAGTGATGTTGAATTCCTCACGGCACGCTGAGATGCGTTTCGTAAACCAAATGACACTGGAGCCCGTGGATCATTCCTGAGGCTGCAGAATCCGGGACAATATGAGGATAAGCCAGTCGTTTTTCAAGGTGCAGTGCTCACCGGGGCGTGTAGGTCATTTTTTTCTTCGCTGGATGTAACTAATCGCCGCGCCGCGTGATTTTTTCTTTGTCCTGACGTCGGCAGTATTGTCATCGATTCTGCAAGATCAGCAGTCCGGATTCACCTCAGCACCTGCACTTTCGCGTGCTGCACTCCGTTGCGTGTGAGGGCCTGCAGCATGTAGGTGCCCGCAGGAAGTCCGGCGAGATTCAGCACAGCGCTTCCGTCGTGCAGCCAATCTGTCATCACACATCTGCCGGGAAGGTCGTAGACGGAAAGCAGATCATTCCCGGAGGCACCGCCACGCAGTTTCACTGTTACTGGTCCGCGTGTCACGGTGGGCCAGGCCTGCAATTGCAATGCATCGGGATGTGGCGCTGCCGATACGGAAGTACTGCCTGCATACGGCAGAGCCCCGATGTCTGCGCGGCTGCCGTCCGGGTCGTTATACTGCGGGTCGGGATTCCCTGCGTTGATGCACGGCGAATCCTGCAGCAGCTCATACCCGGTAGCGCCCTGTGTATCAAAGCGGGGATCGGACTGCAGGGCATGCGCTCCACCGGTGCCCGGGGGACCGTTATATCCCTGATTGCCGAATGTGCAGTTGTAATTGATGAGGGGATTCTCTTCGAGGAAAAATCCCAGCGTGTACCCCACGACAATATTGTTGTAGCAGACCGCTCCCGTGCGTCCGTTGACGGCGATACCGCGTCCCGTGGCAGCAGGAGCAGCAACAACAGTGTTGTTGATGAACTCCACGGTTGCTTCAGGACCGAAGATCGCGCCACTCAGGTTTCGGTCCAGAATGGTGCGTGAAACGCTCAGCCTTCCCCCCTCACAGATAATTGCCGCACCGGCGGAGTTACTGATGCGCGTCCCGGATAGCCTGACGAGTGATGCCTCGCCATCGACATGCACACCACTGCTCTGACAGCCAGTTATGATATCGTCCATCGCATCGACCGTCGCACCCTCACTGACGGCGAGTCCGGCCGTCTTCACGTCCTTGATCATATTCTCATGCAGTTCCGCCATCGCACTGCGCGCAACGACGATCCCGCCCGCCTGTACGGTGGTGTCGTTGAGTCCGACAGAGTTCTTCACCAGCAGGGCGTTGCTGCCATCGGAAACGGAGATCTGCCAGTTCGTATTGCAGCAAGCCGTATTTTCACGCGCTTCGAAGCGCGCACTGTTCCGGCTCATGATGCCGCCTGAAGGATTGGCTGAAAGGTGGTTCCCTTCAAGGTATGCAGGTTCGGGTGCTTGTCCCGGCCGCGCAATCCAGCCCGTGCTGTCGAGTCCGATTCCCGCCCCCGTACCCGGCGGCACCCCTTCGCCTGTGGGGTCCGCACCATTGTTGTAAATCGTGTTTCCGATCAACCTTGGCCACGCACCTTCACGGGCGGAAATCCCATTCCAACCATTGTCATGCACCGTGTTATTGCGGATTTCAGGTGCCGCCCCGTTCTGGATGCCGATGCCCACTTCACGGTTCTCGAACACGTCGTTTTCCCTCGCGATTCCGCGGGAGGTGTGATTGAAACCGATGCCGATTCCAAAATTCCTGTACACCATGTTGTGAATAATGGACGGATTCGCCTCCCGCCCATCCTTATCATGCGAACCGATTCCGGTTGAGCCGTTGGAATGTACAATGCAGTTCATGATGGTTGAAGAAGTACCACGATTCTGCACGGCATGACTGTGTCCCGGCAGATGGTGGTTCACCGTATCCATACCCGTCACCGTAAAACCATCGAGTACCGCACCGTCCGCACAATTCACTACCGGGGGGATCTGTCCGAGACTGTCTCGGAGTCCTTCAGAATGAACAATCGTACGCAGCGCACGCGTCCATGATCCATCATCTTCCCCTTCAGCACGCACGACCACATTTTCACGCAGCACGAGAAATTCGTGATAGGAACCCGCACGCACCAGAACGGTATCCCCCGGGATGGACGCATCGATGGCTTCCTGTATGGTGGCATATCCGTCTGGAACAACACGCTGCTGTGCATGGATGGGCAGAACGTAAAAACAGACCACGAGCAGGGCCAGTGCGCAAAATCGTAACATGTGAGTACCGGGATAGAGTAGGAGAAGAGGATATTGAACTGCTGCATACCAGCATACGACAACCGAATGCGCAAATCAAGTCCCAGCCTGTGGCAAGCATACGATTGCGCATCCTGCGGACTGCCATCCCTGCAGCGTTTCTCGCGTCAAACACACTTTTGCATTTCCATGACAAAATCGTGACAAACAGGGAGCGCGAATCCGCGTTCTTTGTTCTCAGACATTCATTATCGTCAAGGAGCATCTCATGAAACGGGAAACGAAGAGCACGAAAACATCACGCATCCTGGTCCACATCCTCACCACCCTGTGCATAGTCGCACTGTTCGCAGCCTGCTCGGAGGACGAGACTATCGTTGAGCCGGCGGATACGGGACTGCGCATGGCTGTCATATCAGACCTGCACTATTACGATCCTTCCCTGGGAATGGAGGGACAGGAATGGCAGATGGGACTGTTTGCCGATCCGAAACTGCTGACGGAAAACGCCGATATTCTTTCGTCGCTGTTCAACTCGGTCGAAGCTTCCGACGCCGAGGTGGTTCTCGTGCCGGGCGACCTCACGAAAGACGGCGAAAAGCAAAACCACGAGGCAATGGCCGGTTTTCTGCGCTCGCTTGAAAGCAAAGGCAAGAGAGTGTTTGTTGTGCCGGGGAACCACGACATCAACAATCCCGTGGCGAAGAGCTTCCACGGTGATCCCGCCACGAGCATTCCGGGCGTGACCGCCGCACAGTTCGCACAGATCTATGATGAGTTCGGATACGGTGAAGCAAAAGAGCGCGACCCCGCATCGCTGAGCTACGTGGCAGAGCTGCAGTCGGATCTCTGGCTGATCGCCATCGATGGCTGCGTCTACAATACCGCGGAGGCAACACCGCCCACGTACGGCACCATCTCGGACGCTACGGCCTCCTGGGTGGTCGCGAAGCTTCAGCAGGCAACATCACAGAACATTCGCGTTGTCACCATGATGCACCATGCGCTTGTGGAGCATTTCACCGGACAGAGCAGTTTCCCGGTGACTGCCGAGTACGTGGTCAGCGACTGGCAGCAGCGCGCATCGGCCTTTGCACAGGCAGGAATGAAGGTCCTGTTCTCCGGGCACTTCCACGCCAACGACGTGGTGTCCTACACCGATGGCAGCAATACCCTGTACGACGTCTCCACCGGCTCACCGCTCAGCGCCCCCTGTCCCTGGCGTCTCGCGACCATCTATAAGGACGGCCGGCTGACGCTGGACACGCGGACGATTACGAACGTCGGCGTTCCTGGCGGAAATTTCCCCCAGTACGCGACCGAATACCTGAACACCGGTATGACAAACCTCGTGGCCTACATGCTCATGAACGATTTCGGTGTGGCTGAGGAACTGGCTGGCCAGATCGCACCGTTCGTCGCGGGTGCTTACGTGGCCAACTACGCGGGAGACGAGGAGATGGATGCCGCTTCCGAACAGGCCGTCGCCATGCTCAACAGTCTTGGAGACCCCACGGCTGCCTTGCTGGCGCAGCTCATCACCTCGATGCGCACCGACCTGCCCCCGGCAGACAACTCCCTCACCCTCACGCTCTGACAGTCCCCCCTGCTGACACCGCACGAGTGTCCTACATAGCTTGAATTTCACACCCCTGCAGTCCCACCTGCGGGGGTGTTTCTTTTGAAGGCTACAAGATCAGGAAAGCTCACTCCTCAGGCGGTAAATTCGACGCACACATAAAACCCCACCAATCGACGAGGTTTTATGCACTTTCTGCATATTTATTTTCAGGCAGGATCCATTGTTTTGATACCACGGAGGTCCTTTCCCACCGCCTGCATCGCATCCCACAGGTCCACCGCCCTCTGAAGATTGAGCCAGAACTCCGCTGAGTTTCCGAAGAGGCGTGACAGACGCAATGCCATTGAGGGACTGACCGCCCGCCGCTCCCGCAGCAGTTCGTTCACCGTCTGTCGCGTAACGCCGATAGCGGCAGCGAGCTGCGCCACAGAGAGGTGGTATTCCGGGAGGAAGTCCTCACGAAGAATTGCACCAGGATGGGTAGGTCGTCGTGTACGCCGGGGATTTTCTATCGCAGCCATGATTCACCTAATGATAATCCGTGATTTCAACATCAAATGCGTCGCCGTCGACGAAGACGAAACAGATCCGCCACTGGTCGTTGATCGATATGGAATGCTGTCCGCTTCGATTTCCTTCGAGTGCATGCAGCCTGTTCCCTGGAGGGACAGCCAGATCCTGAGGTACCACAGCAGCGGCGATAGCATCCAACTTGCGAATCGCGCGTTTCACGATGTCCGGAGGAAGCCTGCGCGATTGACCAGTGACGAATAAATCCTCCGTTGCGCGATCTGCAAACGACTTGATCATAGCTGAATGTAACGGATCACGTGACGCTTGTCAAGGGGATGAGAAATCCCGGACGAACATGTGTACTAGCATCACCGCCCCGGGAGCATCCGGGGCACTGTACGTGAAATGTACGCCGATAGTATGCACTTTTTGCATAATTCTACGACTGCAGGGGTTTCACCGGAATACAGATGTCGACGATATGCTTCCCTTCGGGATGTTCGCGGTGGTCGTTGTGGTAGATTTCGAAGCTGAGTCCGTCAGCGGGCTCGTAGCCGCTGTCAGGGAGCCAGTCGCCGCAGACGGCGCCCCAGGCTTCGCCAAACTGATCGGTGTTGATCTCGAAGCGCGCGAAAGCGTAGCGGCCGGCGGGAATGGTGAGCTTGCCGACGGGACCATCGACGGGAGTCTCGGGGGCGACGGTGATGCAGACGTCGGTGCGCAGCTTCGCTTCCTCGGTGATGTTGGGATCGTCGTGGTAAATGCTCATCACGCGGGTGTCGGGACCAAGCAGCTGGCGTGGACCAGCCCAGGTGAACAGCTGACCGAACAGACGGCCGAACAACTCGGCGTCCTGCTGATAGGGACCGATGTGACGAATGTAGGCGACGGTGGTTTCGGGGAAGTCCTGCACGGTGACGGACGGGGTGACGGATCTTGTCATCTGATAGCTCCAGTGTTGTTGATTGCCGTCTCCAATATCCGTATCGCCGCTCTCCGATGCGTTTCCGATCTTGCTGTCCCTGTTGCGAATCTTGCGAAGCGTGTTGCTGATATTGCCCGGGTCGAAGGGGCAGGCATCCATCCACTCGGATGCGCTCATGCCGAACCGCTCACGGAAGGCACGGGCGAAGGTCTGGGAACTGCTGAATCCGCAGTCGAGCGCAACACTGCCGATGCTGCGGGAGGGATTCCCCGCCAGCTGTGCGGCAGCGTGCTCAACGCGCAGCCGCTGGATAAAGCGGTTGAGTGTCTCTCCCACCATGGCGTGGAAAATGCGGTGGAAATGATAGGGCGAAAACGTTGCAACGGCGGCGAGCTCGGCCAGTGTCAGCTTCTCGTCGAGATGCGTTTCAATGTGATCGATCACGCGGTTGATGCGCGCGATGTATTCCGCCCGCAGCGGTGATGGCCTGCCCCCTGCCCTCGACTCAGTCATAGCGCAGCAATGAGGCGTGGATGATAATGCGCCGGGTAGGTGTGCCCGATGTACTGCACCTGCGGCTTGATACAGCCCGTGAGAAGCAGCAGGAATGGAAGAAGGAATATCGGGTAACGCAGGGATGTCGGCATACATGCTCCGGATACTTTTACGTGGAGGGAATAATAGCTGATTATCCGCTTTCGTTCAAGATGCCGGTGAGTACGGCTCGTTTAAAACAAGTCCGGGCGGAACACACAACGTGCTCCGCCCGGTTTCCCAACTGCATATGAGGTATTGATATGAGGTGCAGTTAATCGTCTTCCACAGTTACGCCCGGTACGACACGGTACAGGTACAGGTCGAGATCGTCACCGGCTTCGACATAGGCCACACCACGACAGCCTTTCTGAATCAACTGTTGCACAATCGTGCGTGCGGCGTCAAAATGCAGTCCGTCACGTATCAGGTACGGCGTGTCATCCGGAACCTGGTGGAAAGTCATGAGTTTCTCGCGGGCGTCCCCTGCCGCTCCTATATAGTAATCCTTAATCTCACCACCGTGCAGATCGACGAACTTGCGGCAATGACGGGAAACACAACGAACGAGATTTTCGAAAAGTGGATCGTTCTCCGCGGGAGGATGTACTTTGAAGTGCTTACTGCTTGCAAGCGCGGCACCTTCATCGCAAAGTGGTATCGTAAGTTCGGGCAAGGCCCCTCCTTTCAGCTTGATGCTGCCTGCAAAAGCTTTTATTCTCCGCCCATCACCGCAACAGGCAACACAAACATACAAATAGAGGACTTCCCTGTCTGTCATATTGATGCAGAATATCAGGTCGGGCATTGTCCCGTAACCCCGTATGCACATCGACTACGCGCTGTAATGCGAATACGTACAACACATAGTATCCTCAGTCGCCTGTGCGGTAATCACTTGTACTTTGGATGACCGGGATGTCGCGAGGTACTGCAAACCCTTTCTCCTCCCGCAACGGATTACGATGCAGCCGCTCACAGAGCGCGATGCGAAGTTGTGCAACCTCTCCGTTCTCAATCCCCATCGACCTTGCGATTTTTGTGCCGTTTTTATGCTCGACGATCATTTTGAAAAGTGCCAGTTGTTCCTCCTCGAGTACCGCTCTCACGCTGGCAGGGATTTCCCCGTTGAGCACTGTTGCGCTGCACGCAGCCAGGAGGGGACAGACGAAGCGCTGGTTTTCCGTTACGTCGCGCACGGTGCGAATGACGTGCTGAGGAATGTCGGTCGTCAACAGAAAGGCGTCTGCCTGACTGGCCATCGCACGCCGCATGAGGCCGCGATTCCTCAGCGGAACGAGAATGATACTGCGCAGCTGCGGTTCTCGATCACGAAGCACTGCGATGAGTTCGGGTCCATCCCCGAGCGGCAGTTCCGCATGCACCACCACCACATCCGGCTTTGTCGCCGCAATCGCCTGCAGCGCACTCTCACCATCCGCCGCCTCACCGACGACACGCACGTCCGGCGTTTCCGCGCAGAAGCCCGCCAATCCGCGGCGTATCAGCGGATGTTCCACCGCGATAAAGAGTCGTATGCTGGAAAGATCCTTCACGTGCTCTCCGTTCAATGGGATACAGGTATTGCGATATCATGCACCGAGTGCATTTGAATTTATCGCGAAGAATCATCCCAAAATTTCCCGCGATGTTGCACACGGTGCGAACAATATCCGATACCGGCAGGCTTTAATGGTATGCAGACGATGCAGTATACGTACTGTATTCGGATATATCAAGTCCCTAATGCCCCCATACGAAGCTCGTCCCTCGCGCAGCCCAGGGTACGGACTGGATCTACGTCCGATCGCAGACAGTGTCTGTGCAGGATCACTGTCGGTACGGGATCAGACTCCGCGGGGTTTCAGCGTCCGCGTACGGCCAATCCAGTACCCCCAGGCCACGAGCAGCCATTGTGAGAGTCCGACAAAGCCGATGGCGGAGACGTCCTCCGGTGGTGGACCCAGGCTGTTTGCGGCAAAGATGATGAGGAGAAAAATCACCAGCGACCAGAGCGCGATGCTTCCCTGCCTGCTCTTCGGGGTGCTGAGCCTACTATATATAGCGACACCCACGCCAAAGATTCCAAGTTCCAGCAATATTGTAAGAGGCCATGAGTTCCAGAGTCCGAGTCCGATGTGCGGACCGTCCCAGGGAAAGAGCGGAAGATCCGGAACGTGCACAAGCACATCGAGCAGCCAGTGGCTGAATACCAGCGCACCCAGAAGCAGGCTCGTGCGGAGATCCTTTCGAAGCAGGTAGTATATCCCTCCAAACAGCAATCCCCAGACCAGCACCATGAGTCCGCTATGCGACCATGGATAGTAGGAGAACTCAAGCGGCGTGACCGCACTCGTACCCGGTACGACGGCAACGCGTTCAATCCCGAAAAGCAGAAGCAGCGGCCAGAGAAGATCCACGAACTGCGCCGCCATCAGTAACGTGCCGGGGGATACGCGCCGCGAAACGGCAGCTCCCGAAAAACCGGCACCGAAATGACCGAGAAACATCGATTTCCTTTCCGTTCAATTGTAATGCGGTGCTTCCATATTACATGGAGCCGAGGGAAATTCCAATAATGAGGAAAGCCACGAAGATCACAACGTAGACCGGGATGGTAATGATCAACGCGGCGACCAGGTAGTGACCGAGAACCGCGAACGCGCGGGTGAGGAAACTGCCGCTCAGCAGCGCGGTCTGCGGGATGTCCGGCAGCATGCTCTGCCGGCGTTCGGTGGAGACGATGCGTTCTTCCAGCACCTTGATCTGCGTTTGAAGTTCATTGATGCGATGCTGCAGGTCCTGCTCTTCCATGCGCGTCCTCTCATGTGATGGATACTCCGGAAAACTACTGCGGTCCCGCTGAAAAACGGGACCGCGTACACTGTATCAACGGATTGTCTCGGTCGGGAGGGGTTAACGGCGTGGGCGTACTTTAGAAGCTGGGTCGGCGGGTGTTCTCAGTGCGCGGACGTGCCTGATTGACCTTCAGATTGCGGCCGGAAACTTCAGCGTTGTCAAGCTGCTTGATTGCTTCTTCAGCTTCCGAATCCGTGGGCATCTCCACAAATCCAAAACCCTTGGAGCGACCGGTTTCCCTGTCGCGGATAATCTTTGCGCTGCTCACTTCACCGTACGCTTCAAAAGCGGCGCGAAGATCGTCGTCCGTCATCTGATAACTCAGATTGCCAACATAGAGATTCATAACAGAAAACCTTGAAATGTGATGTGCCATTGCGTGACAAACCTTTATCAGACCAGCGACCAATGGCACGGAAGTCTGTGTCTGAACGCCACGCAACCCGCGCGACGATTTCCGCCGAATGCCCTTGAACCAGAAAACGCCCGATAAACGGACTCAGGGTCTTCCGGGCTCTGCAGCCCGACCCTCTCCACGCGCAGGTCCGAGCAAAACGGAATCGTCAATCAAACCCTCGGGAGAAAAGTCACCCAAAAATCGCTTTCGCCTCATAAAAAAACAAGAGAAATAAATCAAGCCGACACGAAGGAAAAATCATATTCATACCTCCCGTGTCCGGTTTGTTTTTGTGAAACTTTTCCCTAACTTGATAGCCAATTAAGACTGCACTCTCTTTAATGCCGTCACGCACTTTTTACGTATCTCGTGAGTTTCTTCTGAAACCTGGGTCCTAAGAACTAACGTCTCCCCTAAATACAGAGTAAGAGGATAAACTTTGGCGCAAATATTTCCAGAGTGGACCAACAAGTTGCCCGGGAGAATCATACTTTCCGGTGGCGTACTCGTGATTCTTGTCGTCGTTGGGATCTGGTACTACTGGTCGCCGTGGTATACGGACGTAGGGTATCAGCCCCTTCAGCCCATTCCCTACAGCCACAAGTTTCATGTGGGCGAACTGGGGATGGACTGCCGCTACTGCCATACCGGCGTCGAGGTCTCTCCGGTGGCCATGGTGCCGCCGACGCAGACATGCATGAACTGCCACGCCATGGTCAAGACCGACAGCCCGAAGCTCGCGCCGCTGCGCGAAAGCTGGGAAAAAGGCACTCCGCTGCGCTGGGTGCGCATCCACAAGGTGCCTGATTACGCGTATTTCGATCACAGTGCGCATGTGAGCGTCGGCGTAGGCTGCGAAAGCTGCCACGGAAACATTGCGGAAATGGAAGAAGTGCGGCAGGAGAAGCCGCTGAGCATGGGCTGGTGCCTCGAATGTCACCGCAATCCTGATCCGCACCTTCGTCCCGTTGAAGACATTACTGTCATGGGATGGACTCCGCCGGAAGACCAGGCACAGCGTGCCGCTGAAATCAAGACTGCCCTCAATATTAATCCCCCGGAAACCTGTTCGGGGTGCCACCGATGAAACATTCGTCCAAAGACGCTGACGCATCCGCCATGAAACACGGAAAAGAATACTGGCTGAGTCTGCGCGACAAGGCTGATACGCCCGAGTATCGCGCAATAGTTGAACGGGAATTTCCCGAAGGAACGATGGAACTGGCTTCCTCGATGAACCGCCGCACCTTCATGACGCTCATGGGTGCCTCGGTGGCGCTGGCGGGACTGACCAGCTGCCGGCGGCCGGAAGAAGACATCGTGCCCTATGTTTCGCGCCCCGAAGAAGTGACCCCGGGGAATATCCTCCGCTATGCGACCTCCATGCCGCTAGGCTGCGAAAGCGCCAGTGTGCTGGTCGACAGTCGTGAGGGACGACCGGTCAAGGTGACCGGCAACGGGAAAAACGCGAGTACGGGGAGCGCGACGTCCGTCTGGGCCAACGCCTCCATCCTCGAACTCTATGACCCCGATCGCTCACAGTTTACCCTGGCGGCGGGACAAAAGGCCTGGCTGCAGGCGTTCATCGATGCGTGGGTGCCGCTGCATGCCGCCCACCTGGCCGGTGCGGGGAAAGGACTCGCCCTGCTGCTCCAACCCTTCGCCTCTCCGACGCTCGCACGTCTCGTTGAAGAATTTCGCGGCGCCTTCCCGGAAGCCACGGTCGTGAGCTACGCCCCGGTCAACGACAGCAACGTCCTTGCCGGCAGCACACTGGCGTTCGGACGCCCGCTTCGTCCCCGCTACGACTTCGCCCGTGCGGATGTCGTTCTGGCACTGGATGCGGATTTCCTGGGAACGGAATTCGACGCCCTGGCAAATGCCCGCGCCTTCGCCGCACGCCGCACTGCGCGCAATGGCAAGGCCGACATGAATCGCCTCTATATAGTAGAGCCGACACTGACACAGAGCACTTCGCTGTCGGATCACCGGCTGCGCCTGTCCGCCGGACAGATCCCGGCCTTCACCGCAGCACTTGCCGCGGAGCTGAATGCGCAGGGACTGCCTCTGCCCTCCACCTTGATGAGTGCCTTGCCTGCCGCTGGCGGCTTCAACGCGAAATGGCTCCGTGCCGTGGCGGCAGACCTCCTCGCAAACCGCTCCCGCAGCCTGCTGATTGCGGGACGCGGACAGTCCCCCGCCGTACACGCCGTTGTCGCCGCGATCAATGAAGCTCTCGGAAATGCCGGCAGTACCGTACGCTACGCCGCGGATCAATACGCCATGGAAGCCGATCCTGCCGCGCTGGTCACGCTTACGGCAGCCATGAAGCAGGGCGAGGTGGAAACACTCGTCATGCTCGGCGGCAACCCGGCATTCACCGCTCCTGCGGATCTCGATTTCCGCACGGCGATGGACGAGGTAAAAACCACCGTGTATTGCGGACTGCACAGCGATGAAACGGCGATGGCTGCGAGCTGGCATGTCCCGCTTCGCCACTATCTCGAAGCCTGGGGCGATGTCAGCAGCCTGCACGGACACCTCGGTGTCATACAGCCGCTGATCGACCCGCTGTACCAGGACGGCATGAGTGACGTTGAACTGCTGTCGCTGCTCACCACCGGTGCCGCCGCAAAAGGCTATGATCTCGTGCGCGCCACATGGAACACCATGCCGGGCATGAACGAGAAAACCTGGCGCGGCGTGCTGCATGAGGGCATCCATCCGCTGGAGGTGGCACTCGAAGCCCCCGCGGTCAATGCCGACGCCGTTGCCGCTGCCATCGACGCAAATCAGTTTCAGCTTCCCGCGCCCGGCAGTGCGTCGATGGAAATCGTGTATCGCATTTCCCCGGCCGTGCATGACGGACGCTACGCCAACAACGGCTGGCTGCAGGAATTTCCGGATCCCATCACCAAGCTGACATGGGACAATGCCGCGCTCATCAGCCGCGCCACCGCGGAAGAGCTGGGTGTGAAAGACGGCGATCTGCTGCGGCTCTCCATTGGCGGACATGAGGCGCCGATGCCGGTGTGGACCCTGCCCGGACAGGCGGATTACACCGTGACGGTAACACTGGGGTACGGCCGCCGGCACGCGGGACGCATCGGAACGGGCGTGGGCTTCAACAGCTATCGTCTCCGCCGCAGTGACGCGATGCATTTCGATCGCGGGGTGCAGCTCGGGACGCCGTTTGCGGATTACAAGCTGGCATGCGTGCAGGACCATCACGGACTGGATCTCGAAGATATGGCGCGTACGGGTATCCAGGAGCGCCTCCCGCAGATTTATCGTGAAGGCACGGTCGAGGAATATGAAAAGCATCCCGACTTCCCTGCCGAAAAAGTTGAAATGCTGCCGTTGCGCAACATGTGGGATGACCACACTTATAATGAAGGCCATCAGTGGGGCATGTCCATCGATCTCAACGCCTGCATCGGCTGCGGTTCCTGCACCGTTGCATGCCAGAGTGAAAACAACATTCCCATCGTGGGCAAGGAACAGGTACTCAACGGTCGTGAAATGCACTGGATTCGCATCGATCGCTACTACAAGGGCGATGAAGACAATCCGGAGATGCGTGTCATGCCCGTCGCCTGCCACCATTGTGAAATGGCACCCTGCGAGCAGGTCTGTCCCGTCGCCGCCACCTCGCATGACGAGGAAGGCCTCAACGTCATGACCTACAACCGCTGCATCGGCACGCGTTACTGCTCGAACAACTGTCCGTACAAGGTCCGTCGCTTCAACTTCTACAATTACACCAAGGACCTTCCCGAAGTCGCGAAGATGTCGCAGAATCCGGACGTCACCGTGCGCTTCCGTGGTGTGATGGAGAAGTGTACGTACTGCACACAGCGCATTACGCGCGCAAAGATCGATGCGAAGCGCGAAGGACGCGAGCTGGTGGATGGCGACATCACCACCGCGTGCGAGGACGCCTGTCCCACCTCCGCGATCGTATTCGGCGACATCAATGATGCGGAAAGCCGCGTCGCGAAAATCAAGCAGGAAGAAAGGACGTACGGACTGCTGGCGGAATTCAATCTGCGTCCACGTACCAGCTTCCTCGCACGTCTGCGCAACCCGAATCCCGCCCTCGAGAACGGCGAGGCCTGAGCGGCGCAGTCTGGCGGCGGAAACGCGCGGGAATGGAATGTCCTGCGCATCCCCACGGGGATGCCTGAACACGAACGAAATGAACATTCATTGATAACAGCATTATTGTGAGCGTGAACACAACAAAACCAACTACGGCATCCGCTGTGCTCGAGGAAGCGCCGCTCGTCCAGGGTGGACTGACTTTCAACGGCATCACGGAGAAGATCAGCGGTATCGTTGAAAAGCCCACGCCGTCCCTCTGGTGGCTGCTGTTCGGCGTGGCCCTCTCGGGATCCCTGGTCCTTGCAGGCGCCATCGGCTGGCTGTTCTATGAAGGCACCGGTATCTGGGGCCTCAACAACCCCGTCGGATGGGGCTGGGCTATCGTGAACTTCGTCTTCTGGGTCGGTATCGGTCACGCGGGGACGCTGATTTCCGCCATTCTCTTCCTGCTCAGGCAGAAATGGCGCACCGCGATCAACCGCTTCGCCGAAGCCATGACCATCGTGGCAGTGATCTGCGCGGGAATCTTCCCCGCCATTCACGTCGGACGCATCTGGGTCGTGTACTACATGTTCCCCGTCCCCAACCAGATGGAAATGTGGCCGAACTTCCGCAGTCCCCTGTTGTGGGACGTCTTCGCGGTCAGCACGTATTTCACTGTGTCCTTCCTCTTCTGGTATGTCGGACTCGTGCCCGATCTGGCAACCTTCCGTGACCGGGCGAAGACGAAGATCAAGCGCTTTGTTTTCGGCGCCCTTTCCCTCGGCTGGCGAGGCGGCAACAGGCAGTGGAAGCACTACGAGCTCGCCTATCTCATGCTTGCAGGACTCGCCACGCCGCTGGTGCTTTCCGTCCACTCCGTTGTGAGTACGGACTTCGCGACGAGCCTCGTCCCGGGCTGGCACACCACGATTTTTCCGCCCTACTTCGTCGCGGGGGCGATCTTCTCGGGCTTCGGCATGGTGCTCACGCTCGCCATTATCGCCCGAAAGGTGTTCAGTCTCGAAAACCTGATTACCGTTGACCATCTGGAGAAGATGAACAAGATCATACTTGTCACCGGCTCGATGGTCGGATACTCCTATATCATGGAGTTTTTCATCGCCTGGTACAGCGGCAATATTTTCGAGGTGTTCACCTTCGTGAATCGAGGGTTCGGGAATTATGCCTGGGCGTACTGGATCATGTTCACCTGCAACGTCATCACGCCGCAGCTGTTCTGGTTCAAGAAAATCCGCCGCAGCATTCCTGTCATGTTCATCCTCTCGATATTCGTGAACATCGGCATGTGGTTCGAACGCTTCGTGATTACGGTCACATCGCTCTCGCGTGACTTCCTCCCCTCGTCATGGGATTATTACTCACCGACGACATGGGACGTTCTCACCTTCGTCGGGAGCTTCGGACTGTTTTTCACGCTCTTCCTGCTCTTCCTGCGTTTCCTCCCGATGATCTCGATGACCGAGATCAAGGGTGTGACGCCGGAGGCGGACCCGCATCACTACGCGCATGGGAATGATCATGGAGGTGCGCAATGAAAACTCACGCCATCATCGCGGAATTCGCGAACCCCGGTGAACTGCTGCACGCTGCCGAACATACGCGTGACGCCGGATATCGCAGCTTTGACTGTCACTCCCCGTTCCCGATTCACGGAATGGATGACGCCATGGGACTCAAACGTTCCCCCGTCGGCTATATCGTTGGCGGCATGGCCCTGCTGGGTGCAACCCTCGGCTTCGGAATACAGACCTGGGTCACCACCGACGCATACGCGCTGGTGATCAGCGGCAAGCCGTTCTTCAGCTGGCAGGCCTACATCATCATCACCTTCGCGCTCTTTGTTCTCTTCGGTGCGCTCGGAGCAGTGTTCGGCATGTTCCGTCTCATCCGGCTCCCGCGCCTGCATCACCCGCTGTTCTATTCCGAGCAGTTCAAAAAGGTGACGGACGATGGTTTCATTCTCAGTATTGAAGCAGGCGATCCGAAATTCAACGAAGAGCAGACGCGGGAATTCCTGGCGTCCATCGGCGGAAGCAACATCGAACTCGTACGAGGCGACTAATGAAGATGCATGATATCACACTTCGCATTGTTCTCCCTGCCGCGGCATGCGTCATGCTGCTCGCCGGCTGCCGCGGAAGCAGTTCCGAACAGCCTCCGGTCCACCTCAACCGCAACATGGACACGCAGGAGAAGTATGTCGCACAGCGCAGCAGTGATTTCTTCGCCGACGGCAAGGCCATGCGCACGCCCCCCGAGGGCACCGTTGCGCGAGGAGAGCTTCGCGCAGATGACGCACTCTACACAGGGAAAACCGCGGAAGGCGCATACGCCCCCATGCCGTTTACGATATCCGATCAGGATCTGACACGCGGTGCCCGGCGTTTCGCCATCTACTGCAGTCCCTGTCACGGCTATTCCGGCGACGGCAAGGGGAAAATCATGGAATACAAGTATCCCATCCCCCCGACCTCGCTGTACGAGCAGAAGGTCTATGACATGGTCGACGGCAATATCTTCGAGATCATTACCAACGGCATCCGCAACATGCCCTCCTATCGCCAGCAGATTCCGGTGAAGGACCGCTGGCGCATCGTCGCACATGTGCGCGCGCTGCAGGCCGAGGGTACGCCCGTTGCGAGCACGCCCATGCCCGGTGCCACCGCCACTCCAGCCGGAGAAGGCAGCAACACTCCCGCCGACGCCGCAGCAGCGGAAGGCGACAACCCGTCACAGGAAACAACGACAGAAACAGCTCAGTAATCGCTATGCCCGCAATCGATTCACAGACTTACACGTTCACCGACAAGGGAAAGTTCGGCCTCTTCGCCCTCGTGGCCGGTATCGCCGGCGTCGCCCTCTCCATTGTCGGCGCATTTACCGATGCGCACACGTTCTTCGCATCGTGGCTGACCGCGTTTGCGTTCTGGACCACACTGGTGCTCGGTGCCCTGTTCTTCGTCCTGCTGCAGCATGCCTCTGGCGCCGTCTGGAGCGTCGTCGTGCGACGCGGAGCGGAAGCGCTCATCATGACGCTGCCCCTGCTCCTGCTGGCCTTCGTACCGCTGCTGTTCGGCATGCATGACCTGTTTCACTGGACACACGCAGAGGAAGTAGCTTCCGATCAGATCCTGCAGTGGAAGTCGCCCTACCTGAACACCACGTTCTTCATTGTACGCGGTGTCCTTTTCTTCGGCATCTGGATCGTCCTTGCCTGGCTGCTTAACCGGCATTCGCTGGCGCAGGATACTGACGGCGACGTGCAGCACACCATCTCGATGCGCAAGATCAGCGCAGGCGGAATCGTGCTGTTTGCCTTCAGCGCCACTTTTGCTGCATTCGACTGGCTGATGAGCCTGCAGCCGCACTGGTATTCCACGATCTTCGGCGTCTATGTCATCATCGGCGGCTTCCTCGCCTCCATGGCCTTCCTGACACTGTTCTATCAGCAGCTCGACCGCAAACATCTGCTGCAGGGCACAGTCAGCATCGATCATTTCCACGATTTCGGGCGTCTGCTCTTCGCCTTCACCGTGTTCTGGGCGTATATCGGCGGCTCGCAGTACTACCTGATCTGGTACACCAACATCCCGGAAGAGACCATGTGGTTCCTCGCACGCTGGGACAATGGCTGGCACGTGGTGAGCACGGCGCTGATTTTCCTGCATTTTGTGGTGCCTTTCCTCGTGCTTCTCTTCTACCGCTTCAAGCGCAACACGATGATTTTGCGCTCGATCGCGATCATCCTCGTTGTCATGCACCTGGTGGACATGTACTGGCTCGTCGAACCGACGTTCGCCACGGAAGGCGTGCACATTTCGTGGATGCATTTTACAGCAGTGATCGGTATCGGCGGACTCGTGCTCTGGCTGTTCTGGACGCGCTACACCGCGCATCGCGCCATTCCGGCACATGATCCCAAACTCGCGGATTCCATCGCCCACCGTGTCTGACGCGCGGGCGTATCGAAAGTAATCAGTATGATTGACGTCAAGCACCTGAACATATCTGGCAGTGGACATGGCTCCGATGAGGAGCTACTCTGCTATCACTGTGGCGACCGCTGCGACAGCGCAGATGTTGCCATCGGTGACAAGTATTTCTGCTGCAACGGGTGCAAGACCGTTTACGAAATGCTCGCGGAGAAGGATCTCTGCGATTATTACAGCATTGATGACGACAGGCGGGGGAAGAGTCCGCTCGACAGCGGCTACTCGCATCGCTACGACTATCTCGACGACGAAACTGTGGCGGCGCAGCTCATTGATTTCTCCGACGGCGACACACGCATGGCGAGCTTCCGCATTCCTTCCATGCACTGTTCGTCGTGCATCTGGCTTATCGAACGCCTGAACGCGCTGAATCCCGGCGTCGTCAGTTCCCGCGTGAATTTCCCGCGCAAGGAAGCGACCATCACCTGGAACGCCACCCGCGTCAGCCTCCGTGAAATTGTCATCCTGCTCGCGTCCATCGGCTATGAACCGTATATCTCCCTGCAGGATGTCGCCGAGAAGCGTCGGCATGTTTCCAATCGCAAGCTCTATTACCGCATCGGTATCGCGGGCTTTGCGTTCGGCAACATCATGCTCTTCAGCTTCCCGGAATACCTCGCCGGCGGCGGAGAGATGGACCCGGTCTTCCGTTTCGTGTTCCGCTACCTGAACGTGCTGCTGAGCATCCCCGTGTTCTTCTATAGCAGCAGTGAATATTTCGCATCGGCATGGGCGGGACTCAAACAGCGCTATCTCAACATCGACGTGCCGATTTCGCTCGGCATCACAATGCTCTTCGGGCGCAGCCTGTATGAGATTTTCGCGCATGTGGGACCCGGTTTTCTCGATTCGTTTACCGGACTGGTGTTTTTCCTGCTCATCGGGAAAATCTTCCAGAAGAAAAGCTACGATGCGTTGAACTTCGACCGGGATTTCCGTTCCTACTTCCCGCTTTCCGTCGCGGTGAAAGACGATGAGGGCGAGCACAACATACCCCTCACGCGCCTGGAGATCGGGGATCGCATTGTCATCCGCAACCAGGAGCTGGTTCCCGCCGATGCCGTCCTTCTCAAAGGGGAAGCCAACATCGACTACAGCTTCGTGACCGGCGAGGCAGATCTGATCGCCAAGAAAAGCGGCGACCGCATTCACGCCGGCGGCAGGCAGGTCGGACAGGCCGTCGAGCTTGAAGTCATCAAGGATATCGAACAGAGCTACCTGACAAGGCTCTGGAACAACGACGTGTTCACCAAGGAATCGCATGGACGGCTGACCGCCATGGTCGACCGCATCAGCCGGCATTTCACGGCAGCGGTGCTTGCCATCGCACTCGGCGCAGCCGTGTACTGGTGGATCGTGGATCCCTCCATCGTGACCACCGTCTTCACCGCCGTGCTCATCGTCGCCTGTCCCTGCGCCCTCGCACTGTCCTCCCCCTTCGCACTCGGCTCCGCACAGCGCATCTTCGGCAACAACGCGTTTTACACCAAGAACACCGAGACGGTGGAAATGCTTGCGCGCGTCGACAGCATTGTCTTCGACAAGACAGGGACGCTGACGCAGACCGGCAGCACGCAGGTGCACTGGCATGGACCGGCACTCAAGGATGAAGAGCGCATGCTCGTACGCTCCCTGCTGCGGCAGAGTACGCATACGCTGAGCCGCCAGGTGTTCACTTCGCTGGCCGGCGACGTCACACATGAGGTCGCGTCGTATGAGGAAGTCCCGGGCAAGGGCATTGAAGGCGTGATCGAAGGCAGGCGCGTGCTGATCGGGTCCGCCGAATGGGCCTGGCGGGAAAATGCTTCCCCGGTAGACACCCGCAGCACGGCTGTGTACGTCTCCATCGACGGCGTGCCACGGGGACATTTCACCGTTCCGAATCTGTACCGCGACGGACTGACCGACCTGGTGACCGCCCTGCGCGAACACTACGATCTTTACATCCTGTCCGGCGACTCCGACCGCGAACAGTCGCGGCTGCGCAGCGTTTTCGGTGAGGATGTGCCCATGCATTTCGAACAGACGCCCGAAGACAAGCTCCGTTTCGTGCAGCAGCTGCGCGCAGGCGGATCAAATGTCATGATGGTGGGCGACGGACTCAATGACGCCGGCGCGCTCAAGGCCGCCGATGTCGGTATCTCCATATCCGAAGACATCAATACGTTTTCCCCCGCCTGTGACGGAATACTGTCGGCCGGGGAATTCGGCGTGTTCAACCGCCTGCTGGAGTTTTCACGCACGAGCGTGAACATCGTCAAGGCGAGCTTCGTGATTTCCTTCGGATACAACATTGTCGGATTGAGTTTTGCCGTGGCGGGAATGCTCTCGCCGTTGGTTTCGGCAATTCTCATGCCCGTCAGCTCTGTGACCGTGGTGGCGTTTACCACCATCGCAACACGGCTGATGGCACGGCGGAAAGGATTGCGATGACATGTATGTGATGTTCATCCTGATCGGCTTCAGTCTGCTCGTCGCCCTGACCTTTCTCGGCGTATTCATCTGGGCGGTGCGTAACGGACAATTTGAAGACCACTATACTCCCTCGGTGCGCGTCCTTTTCGATGATGAGAAAGAAGTGAAAAGCGAAAACACAGCGAATAATGAGAATACAGTGAAAAACGAGAATACAAGTAAACCTGATACTCAAGAACAGAGGAGTACGGATTAATGGAAGTGGAAAAATTCCGTTATGACAACCAGATCGTTCGCATGTTTCTGTTTGCGACGATACTCTGGGGCGTCGTCGGCTTTCTCGTCGGCCTCGTGATCGCCCTGCAGCTCCCCTTCCCCGGGCTGAATCTCTCTCCGGCGCTGACCTTCGGGCGACTGCGTCCCCTGCATACCAATGCAGTGATCTTCGCCTTCGTCGGCAACGGCATCTTTCTCGGCTACTACTACTCGGCACAGCGGCTGCTGAAAGCACGCAACTTCAGTGACATGCTGTCCCGGATTCATTTCTGGGGCTGGCAGCTCATTATCGTTGCCGCAGCGGTGACGCTGCTTTCGGGCGCCACCACCTCGAAAGAATATGCCGAGCTGGAATGGCCGATTGACATCGCCATCGCCGTCGTCTGGGTGGTCTGGGGAATCAACATGATCGGAACCATTCTCAAACGCCGCGAAAAACACATGTACGTGGCGATATGGTTTTACATCTCGACGCTCATCACGGTAGCTGTGCTGCATATCGTGAACAGCCTCGAAATGCCCGTGAGCTTCCTGAAAAGCTATTCCCTTTACGCGGGTGTGCAGGATGCCCTCGTGCAGTGGTGGTATGGCCACAACGCCGTGGCCTTCTTCCTCACCACGCCGGTCCTTGGCCTGATGTACTACTATCTGCCAAAAGCGGCGGAGCGTCCCGTTTACAGTTACAAGCTGTCGATCATCCACTTCTGGGCACTGATCTTCATCTATATCTGGGCCGGACCGCATCATCTGCTGTACTCCTCTACGCCTGACTGGGCACAGTCGCTCGGCACGGTCTTCTCCATCATGCTCATCGCTCCATCCTGGGGCGGTATGCTCAACGGACTGCTGACCCTGCGTGGTGCGTGGGACAAGGTGCGAAACGATCCCGTGCTGAAATTCTTTGTTGTGGCGGTGACCGCCTACGGTATGGCGACCTTCGAAGGACCGATGCTCTCGATCAAGAGCGTCAACGCCCTGTCGCATTTCACCGACTGGACCATCGCGCACGTGCACGTCGGCGCCCTTGGATGGAACGGCTTCATGCTCTTCGGTATTATCTACTGGCTGACCCCGAAGCTCTACGGCACGAAGCTCTTCTCGCGGAAACTCGCCAACGCGCATTTCTGGCTCGGTACGCTGGGTATTCTTTTCTACGTCATCCCGATTTACTGGGCAGGAATTACCCAGGGATTGATGTGGAAGGAATTCACGCCCGACGGTGTGCTGCAGTATCCGAACTTCCTCGAGACCGTCCTGCAGATCGTCCCGATGTATATCCTCCGCGTGATCGGCGGCTCACTGTACATCGTCGGCGCACTGCTCGGCGTCTACAACACCATCAAGACGATCAGGACCGGAAGTTTCATCCGCGAGGTGGAAGCAGAAGCGCCTCCCCTGCGTGCACAGCATGAAGGTGAAGGCAAAACCTACTGGGGACACCGCTGGCTCGAGTCGCGTCCCATTCAGTTCACTATCCTCTCTTTCGTTGCCATTGCGGTCGGGTCGATACTGCTCAACGTCCCGATGTTCGTTGTCAAATCGAACATCCCGACCATTGCCAGTGTCAAGCCTTATACGCCACTGGAAGTCGAGGGTCGTGACATCTACATTCGCGAGGGCTGCGTGGGTTGCCATTCCCAGATGATTCGTCCCTTCCGTTCCGAGACCGAACGCTACGGCGAATATTCCAAGGCCGGTGAGTTCGTGTACGATCACCCCTTCCTCTGGGGCTCAAAACGCACCGGACCCGATCTGCATCGTGTGGGTCGCAAGTATCCCGATGCCTGGCATTACAGCCACATGCTCGATCCACGCACGATGTCGCCCGGCTCCATCATGCCGCCGTACCCGTGGCTGATCACCGATCAGCTCGATTACAGCGATCTGGAGTCCAAGATTTCCGCCCTGCGCAGCATCGGTGTGCCCTATGCTCCCGACTTCGAGAGCAAGGCCGCCGGGGAACTGAAGAAACAGGCGCAGGAAATCGCGGAGTCGCTGAAGGCCAGCGGCCTCGAAACATCATGGGATCGCGAGATTGTCGCACTGATTGCGTATCTGCAGCGACTCGGTACCGACATTCGCGTCGATTGACAGCGGAGCAGGTAAACCATGTTCAAGAAACTCGTCGATTTTACCGGATTTGAAACGCTTGGCGTCATCGCCCTGCTGTTCTTCTTCCTCCTGTTCCTCGGCATCGTTCTGTGGACACTCTTCCTGAAGAAGAAATATGTTTCGAAGATGGAGAATCTCCCATTGGAATCTGAAGACGATACAAAAACTGCGGACAAGGAGCAGGAATGAGCGATAAGCATCCCAAGGATGAGGTCCTGGATCATGACTTTGACGGGATCCAGGAATATGACAACCAGTTGCCCGGATGGTGGAAAAAGCTGTTCTACGGCACCATCATTTTCGCGGTGCTGTATCTGCTGCACTTCCACGTGCTCGGTACGGGAGACCTTTCCCGCACCGAATACATGAAGGAAATCGATCCGAACTACACCGAACCCCTGGTCGAAGTGTCGGGTGGCGTGTTCAACAGCTACACCTCCCCCTTCCTCGCACGTGAGGAAAATCTGACGCCGCGGGTGCGCACAGAGCTCAACAAGGTGCTCAACGCCCCGTTCAACGAGCAGATCTACCGCGCCATGAGCAAGGCGAAACCCGAGCAGCTCGAGAAGCTGAAAAAAGCCTTCCCCGAGTTGTACACCAACTTCGAGGCCGGAGTCATGAGTCAGCCCATGGCGCCGAGCGCCAGCGGCTCGTCCACCATCCCCTCAACCATCACCGAGCCCTTCACCGAGGCAGCGAAACTCGCGGACGGGAAGAAGACCTTTACCACGCAGTGCTTCAGTTGTCATGGCATGAATGGTGAGGGCGGTATCGGACCGAATCTTACCGATGACTACTGGATTCATGGCAATAAAATGCAGGATCTTCTGCGCACGATTTACAAGGGTGTTCCCGCCAAGGGCATGATCGCCTGGGAAAAGACGCTCTCGCAGGATCAGATCGAAAACGTCGCCAGCTACATTCTGGTGAAACTGCATGGCACAAATCCCGCGAACGCAAAAGCGCCGCAGGGAGACAAAGTAGAATAAACCGGTTGTTACTGACAGGCATCCCGTCGCCCGGCGGGATGCCTTTTTTGTTTGAACCGTTCCCGGGGCACTGGAATCTTACTTGTGGCGGAGAGGGAAGCGTGGCATTTTACTGGCACATCGTGACTGGAAAGGCAAATTATGGAAGCACATGATCCCGCAGAAGTTGAGAAAGAGGCGGAGGTCACATTCAGGGACAGAATTGCAACGGTAAATGAGGAAGGGGGACGCAACTGGGTCTACCCGAAAAAACCCTCCGGCCGCTACTACACCTGGCGTAAAATCGTCAGCTATGCACTTCTGGCCTTCCTCATTCTCGCACCATTCATCAAGGTCAACGGCGAACAGCTGATTCTTCTCAACGTTCTTGAACGCAAGTTCGTCCTCTTCGGCGTCACCTTCTGGCCACAGGATTTTCATCTCTTCGTTCTCATCATGATCGCCACGGTGGTGTTCATCTTCCTGTTTACCGCCGTGTACGGCCGCATATTCTGCGGCTGGATCTGTCCGCAGACCATCTTCATGGAAATGGTATTCCGCCGCATCGAGTACCTCATTGAAGGTGATGCGCAGCAGCAGCGCGCATTGAACTCACAGCCATGGACGATGAGCAAGATTCTCAAGAAAACATCGAAGCAGGTGATCTTCTATGGCATCGCCTTCTTCATCAGTAATCTCTTCCTGTCGTACATCATCGGCATGGATCAGCTGCGCATTATCATCAGCGAACCTCCATCGGAGCATCTCGGTGGCTTTATCGCCATCCTGCTTTTTTCCGGTGCATTCTATTTCGTGTTCGCCTGGTTCCGCGAACAGGTCTGCACCCTGGTGTGTCCCTATGGACGCCTGCAGTCCGTTCTCCTCGACGAAAATTCCGTCGTCATCTCCTATGACTTCGAGCGGGGAGAGCCACGAAAGAAATTCCGCAAGTCTGATGCGCGTGAGGACGCCGGACACTGTGTGGACTGTCATCAGTGCGTCGTCGTGTGTCCCACCGGCATAGACATCCGCAATGGAACGCAGCTCGAGTGCATCAACTGCACCGCATGCATTGATGCCTGCGACAATGTGATGGACAAAGTCGGCTTCCCGCGCGGACTCATCCGCTATGCCTCCTACAACGGCATCGCGAGCGGCAGCAAAAAGATCTTTACCACGCGTGTGATCGCGTACACCGTCGTCCTCACCCTCATCGTGGGCGCATTGCTCTTCCTGTTCTCGGCCCGCGCCGACGTGGAAACCACCATCCTGCGTGCACCGGGCACACTGTACATCAAGCAGAGTGACGACGTGCTGCGCAACCTGTTTACGATCAAGGTCGTGAACAAGACGCGTGAACGTCTCCCGATCGAACTGCGCCTGCTGCATCCGGAAGGACAACTCGACATCGTCGGGACGAAGGAGGTCGTCGCTCCACCGACCGGACTGACGGAAACGGCCTTCTTCGTCGACCTCTCCCGTGACCATCTCGACGGAGTGAAAACCCCGATCACAATCGGCGTGTACTCGAATGGCCGGCTGCTGGAAGAAGTAGAAACAGGTTTCATGGGGCCCGCTAAATGAGTGATCAGCAGACGAAAGAACAGAAAACAAAGCGGCAGCCCTGGGCGGTAGGCATCACCATCGTTATCGTGGTGTTTCTCATTGCCACCGTTTCCGTGGTCCTCTTCATCTCCAACCAGGAATATTCCCTGGTTACAGAGAATTATTATGAGAAGGACCTCGCATATCAGGATGAAATCGACGCACGCCAGCGCACACAGCAGCTTGACCTCAAACCTGCTGTCGTGCTCGACCGGGAGGCGAAGAGCTGCAGCATTTCCTTCCCCGAGCGGGACGACTACAACGGCATCACCGGCACCGTGACCTTTTTCCGCATTTCCAGCGCACGGGGAGATCTCGTGCTTCCCCTCGAACTCAACAGCGAGGGCAAACAGCATATCTCCGTCAGCGGACTCGATCCCGGACAGTGGATATTCAAGTTCCGCTGGATGGATAACGGTGAAGCCTACTCCATGGAAAAACGTATGTACCTCTAGCGGGTGATCCGTTGCGGCGGAACACCGGAGTTAGCACATGATCTGGTCAGCTTTTGTCATCGGCATCGTCGGAAGCGTGCACTGCCTCGGCATGTGCGGTCCGATCGTTCTCGTCCTTCCCGGCAACGTACGCGAACGCTGGAGCTTTTTCTTCAGCCGCGTCCTTTACAACCTGGGCCGTGCCATCACCTATGCGTTCATGGGACTGGTGGTGGGCTTTGTCGGGCAGAGCATCGCTCTTGCGGGATATCAGCAATGGCTGGGCATCGCCGCCGGTGCGCTGATGATACTCACCGTACTTCTCCCCACCCGGGCCGCACGTAAAGTGCTGCCCACAAAACATTACGATCGCGTGCTGGGCACGCTCAAAGCACGCCTGGGCAAACTGCTTGGCAACAGTTCGCAGTCGTCCCTCTTCACCATCGGCCTCTTGAATGGTTTTCTCCCGTGCGGACTCGTGTACATGGCGCTCGCCGGGTCGCTGGCCATGGGATCCGCCCTCGGCGGAGCTGCGTACATGTTCCTCTTTGGCCTGGGCACATTGCCCCTGCTCTTCGCCGCCAGTTATGCCGGGGGAATGATCACCGGGGAGATGCGCCGGAAAATCACGCGGCTCATCCCCGTCGGCGTCGTCATTCTCGGTGTGCTGTTCATCCTTCGCGGGCTCTCCCTCGGTATCCCGTTTATCAGTCCCGATATGGATATGATGAAAAAGAAGGGCAGCATGGCGCCGGAGCAGGCGCAGGTGGAAATGCAAACCGGTGAAACGCCTCCCTGCTGCCAGTAGTCACCCCATCCCGTCGCTATTTCACTGAATTGGCGGACACATCCCTCGCGTCCATTTCCCTCATTGCGTCCAGGGCGTCGTTGATATCCCCTGCTTTCGCTTCGGAAAACGCCTCGAACATCGGCTCAAGCACTGCCTCAAAGTCGCCGATGGCCTCGAGAACCTTCAACCCCTCAGGCGTAATGCGCACAGCCACCCGTCTCCGGTCCTCCGCATCCGCCGTCCTTTCCACCAGTCCCTTTCCTCGCAACCGCTCAACCAGCCGCGATGTATCCGACATCTTGTCGAGCATGCGGTCCTGCAGCAGGGAAATCGTCGCCGGCTGAGGATGCTGTCCCCTGAGAATCCGCAGAATGTTGAACTGCGCGATCGTGATACCCCTCGGTTTGAGTATCGCGCTTAAACGCGACACAAGCCAGCCGTGAGTATAGAGTATATTCACGGCCAGCTTGTGATATTCGCTTTTAAAGCGTGCCTGCTTTATATCCTGTTCAAGACTCATCGCTTTCCTGGATGAGCTCGACGTCGATGTCGAGACGGACTTCCTTCCCGACGACGGCGCCACCCATCTCTGTCAGAGTGTTCCATTTCAGATTATAGTCGAATCGATTGAGCGCACCGGTCATGTGGAATCCCGCACGGGTGTTGCCCCACGGATCCTTGATCGTTCCGTTGTGCTTCACATCAAGCGTCACCGGTTTCGTCACATCGCGAATCGTCAGATCACCCATCAGCTTGTAGGTGTTCTTCCCGGTCTTCTTCATCGACGTGCCGACAAACACCATCTTCGGAAACTTGCTCGCGTTGAAGAAATCATCCGAACGCAGATGGTCATCGCGCTTGTCATTGTCCGTATCAATACTGGCGACATCCACGGTGAACTTGACGGAGGCGTTGGAAAAATCGTCGCCCTTCGTGGTCACCGTACCTTCGTAATCCTTGAAATTCCCGTCAACTTCGGCGATAACCATGTGCGTCACTCCGAAGCCAATCTTCGAATGTGCATGATCAAAGCGCCAAGTGGTCTGGGAAGTAGCCGTCAGTGTGAGACCGACAAGCAGCAACGGAAGAAACTTAAACCAGTTCATTGAGAACTCCTATATGTGATGACTGAATAATGCGTGTTTGTTTCAAATTCATATATATGTTACAACATGCATTATTGCCGCAGTAGTTCCCACTGTAGATTTTTTTTTGCATCAACCCGGGAGGATTACGGCAGTTCTGCCGGATCCGGGGTGGCGCTTCTTTCCCTGTGATAAATCCTGTCGCGTCCAGCGCGCTGCGCCTCGAAAACAGACCGTTTGACGCTGAGGATCAGCGATTCCGCATCATCCCCGTCGCCCGGGAAGGCAGCGGCACCGCAGCTTACTGTGGTCTGAATCCGGTGATTCGTAAACGTCCTGGAGCGAATATGCCCGCACAGCTCTCCGGCAATACCCAGTGTTGCATCGAGTCTGGTATCCGGCAGCATGACGATGATTTCATCGGCGCCATAGCGGCACGCCGCATCGTAGCTGCGCAGATGCGCGAGTATTGTTTTCCCGAATTCATCCAGAAACGCACGCTTTGCTTCCGCGCCGAATGTGGCTGCGATTGCACCGAAATTGTCGATATCCATCATCAGCAATCCCACATACTCGCCGGAATTCCGCGCACGGACAAGATTTTTCAGGAGATTGTCGGAGAAAAACGAGTACTGCTGCAGACCTGTCTCATGATCGATGGCATCGAGATGCATATTGCGCTCATAGAGACGATTCTGGTAGAGGGCGAGCGCTGCCAGGTTTGCGAAGCTCTTGAACACGGAAACATCCTCCTCATCAAATGCACCTACCCTAGTGGTGTCCGCGTACAGATACCCCAGCGTCTTGTGATGGGAAGAAAGCTGCACGGCCAGGCAGGAGGCAAAGGGCTGTTCGAGTTGTACCTGGCTGGCAAGGTCCATCTGCGAAGAAGCATCGGGGATAAGGATCGGGCGCCCCGTCCACAGTAACTCTCCGATGGCAGTTGTGGAAACGCGACTGCGGAACTCCTTGCAGAACGTATGCGAAATGCCTGTGCAGTTCTCCACGCTGAGCAGTTCCGTTTCGGGATCGATCAGGATGATAGCGCATGACTGGCATCGATACAGGCGGGCGATGCGATCCACGACAAGGTGGAATATGCGCTCATAATGTCTGTGCGTCGTAAGCATGCCGAGGAGTTCGCCATGGAACTCCATGCATTGTTCTGAAATCTCAACATTCATGGAACACCTCCTCATCATGAAGGTCCGAAGACCGTACTGAAATGAATCAGAGAAGAGGCATAACGAGCGTCCGGCGGAATCGCCAGCCGCAAAAAAACAAGGCAGGAGGATTGTAGACAACTGTATCTTACTCTCCTCAGGTGACATTGTCAAGTGCAATCCCATACCCGAGCGAGGCATTTCTCCCGCCCGGATGGGCTGCCTTCAAACAGAAACCCCGGTCTGTTGGGACCGGGGTTTCTGCCACCACTATTCAATCTTACACGGAGAGGAAGAAAGAATAATCTCTATAAGGAGCGCCTGGCGCTCACGTTACAATCAGTTTTTCTCGACAGCCACGTCTTCGGTAAGAAGAATCTCGTTGATCGCCTGCACGAAGCTCTCTTTCGGGAGGGCGCCTGCGGCCATCTGCGGTTTGTCGCTTTTGGGCACGAAAAGAATGGAAGGGATGCTACGAATACCGAACACGGCAGCGAGTTCCTGCTCTGCTTCCGTATCGACCTTGTAAATATTCACCTTGCCTTTGTACTCTTCAGCCAGTTCTTCGAGGATCGGGGCAACCATCTTGCACGGCGCGCACCAATCGGCATAAAAGTCGATAATGCAGGGCAGTTCGCCGGAAAATTCCCATTCTTTCTTATTCTCGTAGTCAAAAACCTTATCCAGAAAGGTCTGCTTGGTCAAATGTTCCATTTCAGCTTGTATCCTTTGATTTTTGTTCCAGTTCACATTCATCGCCGTAACTGAAGATATGATGCACGTGTTTTCGGAAGGATTCAGGGGGCAGGTAATTTCGTCGCGCGGCGACGAAATTACCTGTGCGGGAGCAGAATGAATGCAGCTGCGCTGCAATTCATTCTGCGCAGGAGTTCATCACGCTCCCGCGTGATGAACGCGTGGGTTCCGCCTTTCCGCGCTTCGCTTGTCCAGGCGGAACGCGTGATCATCGTTTGCCTCGGCACTGTCCCGCGCGAGTCCCCTGCGAAGCGAGGGGACGAGCTCACGCGTGCCGTAAGGCACTCACGCGTGCCGTAGGCGCTCACGCTGCCTGCAAGGCGCCGTGCTGCCTAGACAGCTTGCTGGGATCCCGGTAAACGAATTAGGAATTCCGCCCCTTCCCCGGCGCGGCTGTTACAGGTGATGCTGCCGTGCATGGTGTCGACGAGCTTTTTGACGATGGAGAGGCCGAGGCCGTTGGAGTATTCGCCGCCGGTGGGCTGGGCAGAGAGTTTGGCGAATTTCTGGTACAGGGATGCACGGTCTTCGTCGGTGAAACCGGGACCCTGATCGCGAACACTCATGATGATGGAGCCGTTTTCATGCGCGATGCGAACGTCGATGCTGCTGCCCTGTGGGGAATACTTGATGGCGTTCGATACGAGGTTGTCGAGAATCTGCTTGATGGCACTGTCGTCGCCGAGTATGGGCAGATCATTTTCAGGGATATGGACGTTGACGCTGATGTCTTTCTTTTCCGCCCAGCGTGCGTGATCCTCAATGACACGGTCGAGGATGGGAAATACCGGCACGGGCTCGGAATCGAGCACCATGCGGCCCGATTCCAGCCTGTTGATGTCGAGCAGGTTCTTGACGAGAATCAGAAGCTCGTCGGCGGTTTCATACACCATCACCGCCTTGCGCTGCATGTACTCGATGCTGCGTCCCTCCTCGGCAATGGATTCCGCCAGCATGCGGATACCGCCGATGGGATTGCGCAAATCGTGCGACACGATCCCCATCAGATCGTTCTTTTCTGAATTCAGCTGTTCGAGCAATGCGTTCTGACGGGTGAGCTCCTGGTTGGTGCGCTCGATTTCAGCGGCCTGCTTTTCCAGCATGGCTTCATGCTTGCGGATTTCCGCATTCGCGTTTTCCAGCGCACTGTTTTTTTCTTCGAGTATGGCGGCGGAGCGCCGCTTCAAGCGGTAACTGTTGGCGAGGAGAAGAATAACGACGATCAGAAATATGGAACTGACAATCAGCAGGTTGCGCAGCGAGGCCTGGCGCTCGAGCTCTGCTTCCTTCAATGCGCGATCGCTTTCGAGCAGCTCACGTTCCTTGTTCAATAGATGAATCTGATTGTCCCGCTCGGCGGTTTCCAGCTGTTGGGCGCGTATGCTGGCTTCCTGCTCCTTGAGCTGCAGTTCGCTGATGCGCCGATTGCTCTCGAGCAGCTCGATGTCCTGCTTCTGCTCACGCAATGTGCGCGAGCGCCGTTCAAGCTCCATTTCCCTGATACGCTGTTCTTTTTTCAGCAGTTCGTTTTCCCGGTCAATACGTTCACGCTGTTCGAACTCATAGTTCGCCGTCATATCGCTGATGCGCTTGGAACTTTCCTCGTTGAACAGCGAATCCTTCAACGCGGTATACTGCCTGTAAAAACGGAGCGCTTCCGCGGGAGCGCCGAGTGCGGTTTTGGCTTCCGAACAGATCTGCAGCAGGTTGCGCTCGACGACGCGCGAATTCGTCGCCCGCGCTATACCGAGCGCCTTCGAGGCTACGTCGTATGCACGCTTCGCCTGGTCGCGACGAAGATACAACGTGGCGATGCGCTGCAAGGCTTCGGCTTCGCCGTGTCTGTCGCCGAGATTCTCATAGAGACGGGACGAATACTCGTAGTTCTCCAGGGCGCGCGAATACGCGCCGAGCAGAAAATGCGTGATGCCGATGTTCAAATACCCGCTGGCGATACCCGGCTTGTCACGCAGTTCCTTTTTCAGTTCGAGGGATTTCTGGTAGTTGCGCAGCGCATCGTCATACTTCCCCTGGTCCATGTACACGACGCCGATGTTGTTGTACGTGTATGCCAGTCCCCGCTTGTCGTCCGCCAGCTCGAAATAACGCACCGCACGCTGATGGTAACGCAGGGCGCGCTCGTCGTCACCGAGCCTGCCGTGCAGGATGCCGATGTTCGACAGCAGCGCCGCCATGCCCTGCTGATCATTCAGCTGCTCCTTGAGCTTGAGCGACTGGAGGAAGTTGTTCAATGCGCTCACCCAGCTCCCCTGCCGTGCGTAACTGATGCCCATGCTGGCGAGAGCGTTCGCGAGACCGATGTTGTCGCCAATGTCACGCGCGAGGTCCGCCGCGCGACGGGAAATGGTGACGGATTTCGCGGGATCCACTTTTCTGTATTCCTGGGCGAGATCGAGCATGAGGCGCACGTTCACCGAATCCCTGAGCGCGCGCGCTTCCCTGCTCTCGAGGAGATTTTCGAGGCGTTGCACGCTGTCGTTCTGCTGTGCACGGAGAATGGGCGCAGTTGAGGAGAGGGAAAGTATCAGCAGTATG
Organism: bacterium; assembly: GCA_020444325.1. NCBI lineage: Bacteria > bacterium. The sequence continues at coordinate 101,934 of JAHLLD010000004.1, read as the reverse complement.
GAAAGCAGGATGAATCGCATGCGCTCATTTTCCCCTGGTTGATGTGCCGGAAGCAGGACGCCCGCTGAGTGGATCACTTCCGTGACGGCGGATTTCATCATAATCACTGACACCGTCACCGTCGCTGTCACTGTCTTTCGGGTCGGTGCGGAACAGCCGGATTTCCTCATAATCTGTCAGTCCGTCCCTGTCGGTATCCGCTTCATTCGGATCGGTGCCGTAGCGCAGCACTTCGTCCTTGTCGCTGATGCCCTCACCATCGGAGTCGGGAAGCACGGGATTGGTGTGATACTTGACCACCTCATCGCCGTCGTACAGTCCGTCACCGTCCGTATCCACTTTCTTCGGATTCGATCCGAGCCGTTTTTCCTCTGCGTCGATAAGTCCATCACCCTCGGTGTCTTTTTCAAGGGGATCGGTGTTGTACTCGAGCAGTTCCTGGCGATCATCGAGTCCGTCGCCATCAGTGTCCGCACGTGTGGGATCCGTCTTGTAGCGCGTTACCTCGACATAATCCCCGATCACATCGCCGTCGCTGTCCCAGTGCAGCGGATTGCTCAGGTACACCCGCACCTCGTAGAAATCGCTGAGTCCATCCCCGTCCGTATCCGGATCGTAGGGATTCGTCCCGGCTTCCTCTTCCGCGTCATTGCTGAGTGCGTCACCGTCGTAATCGTTGTCAGCGAAAATATGCCAGGTGAGTCCGACCATCATTGTGATGTAACTGTCATTCGCCGTCTTGGCGCGGGTGGGATTTCCGGGGAGTCCCTGGCTGCGCTGCAATTCCTCGACCAGGATGCCCGAATCAAAAGCATCCAGTTCCCCGCTCAGCACCAGGTGTCCCACAGCCCCGAGCTGCAGCGACAGGCGATGCGAAAGATAGAAATCGATGCCCGCTCCGAGTGGAAAGGAGAGCACCTGAATTTCGGCTTCGCCGGGATAGGCGGCTTCGCCATTGCTGTAATCCACCGGTTTGAAACGCGTCAATCCCGCTCCGCCGAGCAGCCAGGCGTTGAGATATTCAGAGGGAAACAGGTTCAGACGCAGCCAGCCCTCGCCGGTGAGCATGTCGGTACTGCGTTCGACCACGCTTTCGTTGCCGAACTGGAAATCGTAGGTGGCACCCATGCTGCGGCGAAAGCGCCGGGTGTAACGGATGCTGCTCTGCTCACCGCTCACGCCGATTTCGAGCTCGGGTACGATGGCGAAACGCAGCTGCGCCCCGGCAGAGAGGCCGACGAGCTGATCGGTAAATTCCCCGAAGTACTTGTTGCCGCCGCCGGTGAGAGTGAGACTGAAGAGACTCTCCGCGTAACGGGGACGTCCCGGCCAGCCGCCGACGGGACGCAGGGCGGACTGCGCAAGCAGCTCCCCGGTCACGGTCAGCGAACAGAACAGCAGGAACGCTATGCAACGTGATACCGGCATGATGCGCTAGCGCAGGCCCTCCCCGCTGTCGGCAATGGAGATGATATACATCTCCACCCGGCGATTCATGGCGCGTCCCTCGTCGGTATCGCTGTCGGAGATCGGCTGCCGCTCTCCGTAGCCGACCGCGCGCAGTCTCTCTGCATCCACGCCATGCTGCACGAGGAAGTTTCGGACGGACTCCGCACGGCGCTCCGAAAGATTCTGATTATACCACTCTTCCCCGTCGGTATCCGTATGTCCCCGGATTTCCACGGTCATGGATGGATAGCGTTCAAACAGCAGCACGGCTTCCTCGAGAATGGGCGTGTATTCCTCGCGCAGCTCATCGCGGTCAAAGGCGAAGGTGATGTTGCTGAACGATATCATGTCGCCCTGACGGAGCTGCAGCGAGTCGAGACGCACCGGTGTTCCCGCCGCATCGTTGGGCGTGGGCTGCACATGCTGAACGCTCCGGTGACGGAAGCGTGCGTACGCGTCGCCGGAGATGCCTGCCGCGGCCGCTTCGTCCTTTTCCGCATGCGGGAGTGCGGCGATGATGCTGTCGAGGTCCGCGGAGGGACGCGCACCCGGACGACTTCGCACAGGGGCAATGAGGTAGGAAACGCCTCCCCCGGGCAGGGGACGCTTCTCGAGCAGTTCGGCATAATATGGCTGCGAGGGACGCTGCGGCACGAAGCGCGGCTGGGCATCAGGCACGCTGACGGGTTCTTCTTTCGTTTCGTCGTCTCTCGCCAGCGGATTGGTGTGCGTGGTGAACACTTCATCGGCGTCACTCGTGCTGTCGCCGTCAGTATCGGGACTCAGTGGATTGGTCCCGTAATACGCGATTTCATCATAATCGAGCAGCGCGTCGCCGTCGGTATCTTCGTTACGCGGATCGGTTTTGTATGTCACCACTTCGTTGAAATCGAAAATCCCGTCATCGTCGGTATCAGGACGCAGTGGATCGGTGTTGCGCAGCTTCACTTCCGTGTAGTCATCGAGTCCGTCATAATCCGTATCAGGGTTCCGCGGGTTGGTCGAGTACAGTATGACTTCCTCATAGTCCGTCAGCATGTCGTCGTCGGTATCCGGCTTGCGGGGATCGGTATCGTAGACCTGCACCTCTTCCGCATCGGAGAGCCGGTCTGCATCGGTATCCACCAGGTTCGGATCCGTTCCGTATTTCGTGATTTCGAAATAATCTCCGAGTCCGTCATCGTCGGTATCGGGACGCAGCGGACTCGTGGTATAAATCCGCACCTCCTCGTAATCGGTCAATCCGTCGACGTCGGTGTCGATGTCATAGGGATTGGTGCCGAGTTCCGCTTCCTCCTCGTTCGCAAGCAGATCCCCGTCGAAGTCGCTGTTTTCGAACAGGTAAAAACGCGCACCCACGGTCAGCGCGAGGTAACTGTCGCCGAAACCGGAAGGCAGGGCAACGTCCGTTCCTTTCCTCCTGTTGTATTCCTCGGCTACATCCAGTCCATCATACGCATCGAAATCATTCGTCAGCAGAAACGTATTGCGCAGCAGCGCGGTCAGCGAAATGTTGCGGCGAAGGAAGTACTCGTATCCCACACCTATGGGAATGGCGAGTGTCGCGGGGAAGTCGGCACTGGGTCGAAGGCGGGCGTCGTCGAAATCATCCGAGCGATACAGCGTCACCCCCACACCGGCGGTGACAAAAAGGTTGGAAAAATCCTGCGGAAAGAAATTGAACTGCGCCGAAAGATCGAAGGAAGTAAAGGAGATGCTGCTTTCCACAGCCTCGTCATCATGTGTAAAAAACTGGAAGTCATACAGCTCACGAGGCAGTCCTTCAGGACCACGCAGCAGCGCGACGTTCCCGACATTCGCCGTAAACACGACCGAAAGCTCGGGGAACACGGCGTATCCCATCGCCGCCATGGCGTGGTAACCACCGAGTTCACCGGGAAATTCACCGAAATACGTTGCGGCACCGCCACCGGCGTACAGCGAAAGCAGGCGGCCGGAGAAGCGCATTGACGGGGCGGATCCGGCTCGCGGCATCGTTGTCGCCAGTGGTGAAGGACGTCCATCCGGCGGCATGGCGAGACTGTCCGTTGCCTGGGCTTGCAGGACGACAGGAAGAAACAGACAGGGGACGAAAAGGAGCAGTATGTTCCGCGTGAGGGCAATCATAAAGCGGAAATGCGAGTATGCGGTGTACTTATTGCATAATCGGCAAATACGGCCAATTCAGCAAACAAGGAGACGGTCAAAATGCAAAACCCGTCTTGATCGAGAGGGCGAGACGTTCGGGTGACAGTGCAGCCTGGGCGCTGAAGGTCAGGCGCCTTGCCGCGAAGGCTCCCCAGATTCCGCCTCCGATACCGGTGTGCATGCGGCGGGAAGTCTCGCCCGTGACAAACACCCTGCCCGCATCCGTGAATCCGAGCACGCCCCATTCCCCCGGAAAAATCACCCGGATGCGACTGATACGCAGGCGCAGTTCCGCAGTCCCGAGCAGCGATGCATCGCCGGCAAAACGTTCGCGGTTGAAGCCGCGAAGTTCCTCGCTGCCACCGATACTTGCTGCGTGGAAAAACGGGTAATATCCCCACACATGCTGTGCGCGAATACGGAGCGCAAGCGTGAGCCAGTCCTGCACCGGCAGATAGCCGCGGGCATCGAGCAGCAGGTCCGCGAAATGCCGGTGGTTGTCAAGAATGACGGGGTAATATCTCCCCTGCAGCTGCATGTAGGTACCTGCCAGTGGGACACGCGGATGATCACGCGTGTCGTAAACGAGCGTACCAAAGATTTCCGCGTAGCGAAACGATCCCTCGCCGTACTGCGGGTGCATGGTGAGATAGCTCTGCGCTTCCGCCATTACCTCAGAGTAGCGGTACGCAGCGCCCATCTCGGCATACGCCTCCGGTGTCGCGGCCACACGCAGCGCAGCCCGCATGTCGATCAGCTCCTGTCCCACCTGGTAATAATCCGCGTCGTCAAGATCCTGCTCGCGCTCGCTCTCATTCCCGAAACCGTAGAAACGCCCGAAGGAAAGTTCACTGTGGAAAAGTGTGAGATGCAGAAAGATGTCGGGGATGATGGATTGATACTGCCCGTCGAATTCGAGCTGCGGTTTCCCCGATGCGGTCGCAAGCGCCGCGTAACCTGCCATGCGCCAGGAAAACGGCTGCTGCCGGAAACCGTAGCGCGTCAGTTCAGGTCCCGCCCCGATCACCAGTCCGTCGTCCGAGTTATACGTCAGCCGCGGATCGAGCCGCAGGCGCACACCCCGGTCTTCGATGAGCGGTTCATAGCGGTCAGCTTCCGTTTCGACGGGATGCGTGGCGCTGCCGTCGTAGGTCGCGCCCGCACCCAGCCGCACTTCGGTATCGGCATCGTCGTCGTAGAAGAAGGTGCGGTATTCCGCACGCGGGATCGGGGTAATATCAATGAAATATCCGTGCACGTATGAATCGTCGAGCAGCACATCCCTTCCCGCGCCGCCGACGATGCGGGTATCGATGCTGGTCCCGGCTTCACCGTGGACGTACACGGTGTCATCGCCGCCCAGCGCATGGATACGGATTTCATTCGTCACGTCATCGTTGAAATGACGGAAAAAGGACGTTCGCCCGGTTGCGTCAACGAGGCGCACATCCACACTGCCGTCTTCCCTGCGATCCACATCCACATTCTCTGCTTCCATACTGCCGTAGACGTCGACGACCCGCGCAAGCTGATACGCGAACTCTGCCACAAGCGCCGGAAGCTGCGAACGTCGGTGGCGTATCATGGATGCGAGCCGCGGCGCGATGGCGCGCTGCCAGGTTGCCGGGAGCTGTGCCACCGCACGATCGATGACCGTGTCGTCGATGCGCTGCTGCATCCAGGTGGCGAGAGAATCCCACTGCCGCAGGGAAACCGACGAGAGCAGTCGCCTGTCGAGGTGCCGCGCTGTCCAGGTCAGTCCGTCCACATTGGGGAACTCGCTGTCATAGCCCTGCAGGGGACGCACGACGCGCTCGACGAAGGAGGGGATGAGTCCGTCGAACAGCGAAAACGCCTGGTCCCTGTCCTCTGGCAGAGGAACCCACACCGTGCGTTTCCCAGCTTCTGTTTTCATCCATCGCCATTGCTCCGCGTCCCTGTCCCAGTCCCCCAGCAGCATATCCATGATGCGCGCCTTGGCGTACTGGATGGCATCCACCTGCTGCGACAGACTGGCATCGAGCTGCGAGAGCATCGCATAGGTGCCAACCACGCTGCGAAATACACCGTCGGCATCCGCCGTGTCCGCCGGCAGCTCAGCCGTCAGCGTGCCCACGAGTCCGGCGAAGCGTTCACGGTAGGACCCGAGATCGGGACTGTCCGGCAACGCCACGATGCGCGGATGTGGAACCGAAAGTCCGGCCGCCTGCTCCAGTTCAGCAGCCACGACAGCAGCGAACGGGAGCTGCGTGGTCACCTGGTCGAGCATGGCACGTGTAATGATGGCTTTGCGCAGATCGGGATGCCAGACCATGGCGGGATCCAGGTTGATTGCCCTGAAACGATATCGCTGTCCCGAGGCATCCTGCAGGAACAGTTTCAGGGTCTGCAATCCGCCCCCCTCACGCAGCACTGTCCACTTCCCGCCCCGCGATGCAAGCGGCAGCACAGGGACGGTAATCGGCGTCGTCCATGCCTTCCGCCAGTGCTCACCAAGCAGCAGCCGGCGCAGCCACCCCGCCTCATACTCCGCCCCGAGCGTATGCGTAAGAGAATCACCGGCATCAGAATTATGCAGTTTCTGCATAAACTGCGGCCTCCCGTGCATCGTGGACAGCTGGTCAAAGCGTCCCAGGCACGAAATTTTATGCACTTTCTGCATAAAATCGATGCTACCGGACAGCGGGACGGCGGAAATATGCAGTTTCTGCATATTCGCGATCGACACGAAAGGAAGCAGGAAGAGCAGAATCAGCAGAGCGACACGCTGGTGTTGTACCCGCATTTTCATGCTGCCATAATCGCGTTGTCCCACGCAAAAAGCAACTCCCGCGGCAGGATATATGAGAGCCCGATCTCTTACGGCTTTACTCTTGGAAAAAGAATTTGTACCATGTGTGCGGCTTCGGCCCATCCACGACCAAAGTATTCGCCCTCCCTCACCCCCCCCGGAGTTGTCATGCAGCGCCTGCCGATTTATCCTGCTGTCCTCGTTCTCTGCACCCTCATCCTCTGCATCATCATCCTCCCCGGCACCGCACACGCACAGAATACCGGGCCGTTGCTTCGCTTTACTCCTCCCGTGGCTGCGTTTGATACGGTTTCGTGCGGACGCTCGGCGTCGCTGCAGGTGACCGTGGAAAACATCGGTACCGAGGCCGCGACCATTTCGCAGGCAGCGGCGGTCACCGCTCCCTTTTCCGGCGCCATCCCTGCGCCGTTGATTCTCCAGCCCGGAAACAGCAGGCAGTTTACGCTGCAGTATGCGCCGGACCGGGCGCCGCACAGGGACAGCCTGCTGCTCAACCTCGTCGCCGACAGTCCGGTACCGACCGGAATGACATTCCTGTTCGACGCGAGTACGGCAATGGCGGAAAGCTTTGACGGTGCATCGCGTATCGCGGCGGCGCATGACGCTGCCGCACAGTTTCTGGACGTGGTCATGGCTGAGGGTGCGCCGGCACATGAAGGCGCGGTGTATACATACAGCGGAACGTCGGACTACCGCCTGCTCCGCGCTTCCACGCCCGATCGTACGAGCGTGAAAAGCGTACTGCCGACGCAGGCGACCGGGACGGAAGCCTGTGTGTGGGACGCCATGCTCCGCACCATTGGCTTCATGCAGACCGAGGCTCGGCGCTCTTTGCTCATCGTCTTCCTCGCCGGCGAGGATGCCGGTGTGGGTTCCTGCGGACCCCGCTCTTCCGCCGGTGTCATCAACGCGGCACAGTCCGCCGGTATCGCCGTCCACATCGTTGCGTTTACGACGGCAGATGCGGCGGCTTTGCAGAGCATCGCCGACCAGACATCCGGCAGCTACAATGCCGTCAGCAATGCCGCCGACCTCCAGCAGGCGCTCGACGCGGTCGCAATGCAGCTGAATCATGACGTCCCGCAGCAGTACGTGCTGCGCGGAGAAGCCGTCTCTCCCGTCCTTCGCATCACCCCACCGCGGCTCATCTTCGACGCGACGCGTGCTCGCACACAGCGCAGCAAGCAGGTCGTGCTGCACAATGATGGCACCGCTCCCATGGATATCCTTTCGCTGACCGGACTCCCGCCGTCCATGACGTTCGATGTCGTGGGAAAACACATTGACGCGGGGGATTCCCTCCACTGCGATGTTCAGTTTACGCCGGAAATCGCCGGACTCTTTGAAGGAGAAATGATGCTGCAGTACAACGGTTGCGGATCGGAAGCCGTGAGCTTCGTGGCACACGGCACCGGATACGATACGCTGCCGATTATTATCGGTCCGGTCTTCAGTCTCGTCGATACCGTCCGCACGATGCCGCCCACGTACTGCTCCGATTCCGCATCAGTTTTCGTGCGCGTCAATAACCCGGGCAACACGGCCGTTGCGTACACAATGCAGCGCAGCGGCAGTACGGCGTTTCTCCCGGCAAGCGGGGAAGCGGAAATTCCTTCCAGCGGCAGCCGCATGCTGGAGTTCCAGCTCGATCCGGACGGCAGTACGGGAAATTTCCTCGCCACGTACAGCTTCGATGCCGTTTCCCGCCTGCGCACCCGCACCGTGGTCATCGCAGATCTCGGTGCGGATGTGAATGCATCCTTTGAAGGGACGCTGCAATACGGGGACGCCGCTCGGCTCGCATTTCATGATGTGATGATGCGAATGTCGAACAAAAATCCGGTGATCGATGAGCTGGGATGGCTGGTGATGTTCAACGACGGATCGACCGCCGGCAAGGCCCCCACACGCTCACGCAGTGAACTCGAAACCATTGCCATTCCCCGTCAGCACACGGACAGCAGCTGCGTGCTCTCAGCTGTGCGCAACGCCGTGCAGATGCTCGGTGCGCAGGGCACGGACCGCGACCTTCGCATCATCCTTCTGACCTCACGCGGCGATGCCGACACGTCAACCTGCGCCGGTGATACGCCCGCTGCGGTACAGTCGCTGCTTCATAGCGCCGGTGTTGTCTGCAATGTTCTGCTGATGAATGACAGCCGTCCCGGCGACGAACTGCAGTCGCTCGCCCTCAATTCCGGTGGACGCTACAGAAGCGTGGGTTCGCTTGCATCGCTGCGCCAGGAGATTCACGCCCTGCAGCAGGCGGAGTCCCGCATGCGCACATACACGCTCACCCTCTCCGGCTCGAGCGTCAGTTCGCTTCTCACGGTGACCGAAAACCTCCCGCGCTTCCCCGATACCCGTGTGCGCGAGGAGAGCTGCCAGGATCTCGTGCTGCGCAACACGGGCGAAGGAACACTGGTCATTTCCGGGGCGGAGCTGTTTCACGACGATTATCGCCTTGATGCCACACTGCCGATGAGCATTGAGCCCGGAGAGGAGCGCACCGTGCAGGTTTGCTTCGCCCCGCGTCTGCCCGGCAGTATCGTGAGCGGACTGCGCCTGACGACGAACGCCTGTGGCGATGAACAGAAAACCGTATTTCTGGACGGACGCGCATGGGACAGTCTTTCGGTCAGTGTCGCAGGCAATTACGTCACGCGACCGGGCGGACTCGTACGCATTCCCGTGACCTTCACTTCGGAACTCGAGCAGGCGTATGGCATGCGAGAACTGCATTTTCGCATCGCGTACAATCCCACACTGCTCTTCCCCGATGAAGCGAATCCGGCCGAGGATGCGGAAGGAAACGACATCCTGCATGCCGGCAGCGGATCGATCGAACAGGGATACGACCCTGCGGCGAAGCTCGCTACGACGTCCTATCATTTCCGGCGATCCGCCCAGGATGCCCCGATTTCGACGGAGGGGAATGGACGCACGATCGCCTGGCTGCGGCTGCGCGCCTATCTCGGCAATGACACGGAATGCAGCGTGATGATTGACTCGGTGTCCTCGAATATGGAGGGACTCACGCTCGGGAGCTTCGGTACGGCCAGCGTACGCATTGACAGCATGACCTGGCTGGAAGAGCGCCTCATCGACGCATCGGCACGCACCGGCATCACCCTCGGGAAACCGTACCCGAATCCGGCACGCGACCGTGTCACGGTACCGTACTCCCTGCTGCGCGACACGGAAGTAACCGTGAGCGTGTTCGACAGCTTTGGCCGTCTCGTCAGGCAGGACGCTCTGGGATGGCGTCGTGCCGGGGCGCACGGTGTCGACATCCCCTGTGCCGGATTGCCATCCGGTTTGTACCTGTACCGCATCTCCAGCGGAACAGGTTCGGAATCCGCAACAATGCTCATCAGCAGGTAGGAGACGCATCATGAAACTTCGCAGCACCGCAGGCAGTATTCTCGTCCTTCTCCTCGCGCAGGTGACGTTCGCGCAGTGCGCTTTGGCGCAGTCCGGCGATCCCGGCTCCACTTCCACAACCGATGTCACACCTGTTTCGGCTTCCCGCCTCGCCATCGGAATTTTTCTTGGCGGGAACTACACCATGCACAGCGGCGGACTCGCCTTTCCCGCCGAAGCGCCCCCGCTGATACGCTACGATGAGGGCAGCGCTCTCGGACTCGCATTCGGTATCCGTTTCGACGCGGCACTCACGGGGAATTTCGTACTCTCGGGCAGACTGTTTGCCGAACAACGCGGTGGGGAGTTTACCAGCGACCCGTTCATCATGGAGATTATCGGACGCGACCTGCGTCCCGAAGACATGCAGCTGGAGGATGAACTTGAAACGACGCTGCTCATCGGCGGCATGGACCTGCTGTTGCAGTGGCATCCCGCGGGCGGCGGTTTCGCGCTGATGGCGGGTCCTTCGCTGGGACTCCGGTTGACGGAAGAATTCAGCGTCATCGAGAATATCCGCTCCCCCGCGGGCGCGACCTTCCTCGATGGATCCACCTCAAAGGAAATGTACAGCGATGATCCCGGTCTGACGCGAAGCATGCAGCTCGGTGTTCGCGCCGGTGCCGGCTACATGCTCCCGCTCGGCAGTGGTCTCGCACTTGGCGCAGAAGTACTGTATTTTTATCCCCTGCAGACAGTGACCGCGTCGTATGACTGGTCGCTGCAGGATGTGCAGGGGAACCTGGCACTGCTGTTCACATTGTAGGTATGAAGGGAAAACACATGACGGAAGCATTTCGACTGGACGCAAAGCGCGTCCTCATCACCGGGGGCAGCAAAGGAATCGGCGCAGCTATCACGGAGCTGTTTCTCGCACTTGGCGCGGAGGTGCTCGTCGTCGCTCGCGACCGCAGCCATCTCAATACGCAGCTCACGGCGTGGAACAGTGCGCATGACAATGGGAACGAGAATACGGCGATCGGATTCGCGGCGGATGTGAGTACGGAAGAGGGACGCACGGGCATCGTCGCGCACGTACAGTCGGTATTTCCCGCCCTGGATGTTTTCGTGAACTGCGCGGGCACGAACATTCGCAAAGCCAGCGTCGACTACAGCAGCGAGGAGACAGATCTTATTCACCGCACAAATATCGTTGCTCCCTTCGAGCTCGCCCGCGCCCTGCATCCGCAACTCTGCGCGGGCAGAGACGCGGCCATCCTCACGATCGGTTCCACTGCCGGACTCCGTCCCGTTCCCACCGGTGCCCCCTACGCGATGAGCAAGGCGGCACTCGATCACCTGACCCGCTATCTCGCGGTGGAGTGGGCGCCGGATGGGATTCGCGTCAACAGCATCGCACCCTGGTACATACGCACACCGCTGGTCGAAGGCGTACTCGCGAATGACAGCTACCGCGCACGAGTACTCGAGCGCACTCCCATGGGACGCATCGGCGACCCCGTGGAAGTCGCCCGGGCGGCCGCATTTCTCTGCTCCCCTGCCGCTTCGTACATCACCGGACAAACCCTGGCGGTGGATGGCGGCTTCATGGCCAAAGGCATGTAGCATAAGCAGCCGTGAGACCCAGTGGAGTGACGCGCAAGCGGCTTGAATAATGTCCGCTTTCTGTTTACAATGCATTTTCTTCCGTGATGGAGTCGCTCCTGCGATACAGACGTTTTTTCCAGGGAAATAATCAGCGGAGAACACCGTGAAAAGCGAATTGCTGTATTTTGACAGAAATGAGAACCAGTATGGTCCCGCACCCGCGTGTTTTGAAGCGCTTCGAAACGCCGGGATCGCGGAAATGAGCTTTTATTCGCGGGATTTCATGCGAAAAGTGAAATCACCGCTGTCGGAACGCCTCGCTGCCGATTTCGGCGTGGAGGAAAAACAGGTGCTGCTCGGCTACGGGGGCGAGGATTTGCTCAAGCAAACCGTGCATTGCTATCTCGCCGCGGGCGAACGCATCATGATCCCTTCCCACTCTTGGTGGTATTACAAAACCATCGCCGATGAAGTGGACGGTGTGAAGGTAGAATATCCCATCGTCGAAGGAGACGAAAGCTACGAGTACGATGTGCCGGAGATGCTGCGACTCTACGACGAACATCGTCCCGCGGTCGTCCTGATCAGCACGCCCAACAATCCCACGGGCAACGTGCTCTCTCGTGAAGACCTGCTGCGCGTCGCCGAACACATGAAAGACACCGTGGTGGTGCTCGACCAGGCATACTGGTCCTATGCCGACCAGGGGAACGACTTCATCGGCGAACTCAACCGCCGCTTCCCGAAACTGCTGGTCATCCGGACGTTTTCGAAGTATTATGCGCTGGCTGGCGTGCGCATCGGTTTCGCCGTGCTCGGTTCCGCACTCGAGACCCTGGAGCGTTACAGCGCACGTTATCTCGGATATCACCGCCTTTCCGAACCCGTGGCCATGGCCGCGCTCGACTCCGTCGCGTATTACCAGGATGTCGCGCAGAAAATGGAAGAGGATAAGGAGATGTTCCTGAATCGCCTGGGCGGCTTCCCGGGCTTCAAGGTATTCCGTTCCTGGGCGAATTTCATCCTCGTGAAAATCCCTGAAGATCTTATGGCCCCACTGAAGGAATACCTCACCGGCAAGGGGCTCATCGTGAAGTTCATGAATGAGGAACTGCTGCATTCGCATATGCGCATCACGCTCGGGACGCAGGAACAGAACCGCATACTCGCTGACGCCATTACGACGTACATGCAGGAGCACAATCAGGCGTGAAGCTTTACGACGAGTACATGGCATCGTTGAAAATGAAAGAGGTCGAAGAATTCTTCGACCTCACCTTCTATCGTCCCCTCGCCTTTCTTTTCGTCAAGGCCGTCTACCACACGGAATTGACACCGAATCAGATCACGCTGCTGTCCATGCTCGCCGGCGTGCTCGCAGGCGTGGCCTTCGGCGTTGGCGGAGCGACCATGCTCCTCGCCGCAGGCGTGCTGCTTATCGTAAATGATGTGCTCGACTGCAGCGACGGTCAGCTGGCGCGGCTCAAGAAAAACGGGACACGGATAGGACGCATTCTCGACGGCGTGGCTGACTACATCGTGGCCGCAGCAGTGTACCTCGGCATGGGCATCGGTTTCGCCTCCACCTCCGACGACCCGCTGTTCTGGTGGATGATGATACTGCTCGCGGCCGGCAGCAATGCCGTCCATTCGATACAAGTGGATTACTACCGCAACCGCTATCTCGACATTGTGCTGCAGCGGGTGAGCACGTTCGAGGAGGATCTCGAGGCCTTCGAAGAGGAACATGCGCAGATGCGGACGGAAGGCGGACACTGGTTCGAACGCATCGTTATCGTGGTATATCTCCGATATTCCCGTTTCCAGCGAAAGCTGACCTCGGGCAACACCGAACATGCGGTGCTCACCGATGCCGATCCGGAAGAATACCGCAGAGCCAACCGCCGCATGATAAAGCTCTGGCTTTTCCTCGGTCCCACCTCGCAGATTACATGGATGGTGATCTGCGCATTCCTGAATCGTCTCGACGTCTACGTGTACGGACTCGTCATCGGGGGAAATCTCTGGGCACTGCTGCTGTATCCGCTGCAGCGCCGCATCAATCATCGTTTCAAAGTAAGCTGATACCGCATGACCGCACTTATTCTCGCCGCCGGCATGGCCCGCCGCCTTCGTCCCCTCACCGACAACGCCCCGAAATGCCTGCTCGAACTCGGGGGACGCTCCATTCTCCAGCGCACCGTCGACAATCTGCTCGCCAACGGTATCGAGCGTTTTGTGTTCGTAACGGGATACCTCGACGACATGATACAGGAGCACGTACACAGACACTGGCCGCGGTTGGACGTCACCTACCTGCACAATCCCGTCTACGACAGCACGAACAACATCTATTCCCTCTGGCTTGCGAGGGCTGAAGTGGCGGGACGCAACATGCTGCTGCTCGACAGCGACATCCTCTTTGACCGCCGCATCGTGACTTCCCTTCTTGAGTCGCCGCATGCCGACTGTATCGCACTGAACAGGGACATCGAGGTGGGCGAGGAGGAAATCAAGGTGCGTCTCGACGGGGAAAACCGCATCCAGGAAATCAGCAAAGTGGTCGACATCGCCGCGGCAGCTGGAGAATCCATCGGCATCGAGCGATTCTCCGCCGCCTGGGGAGAGCACCTTTTCAGCGTACTCGAGCGCATGATCCGCCTTGAAGAGCGCGTCGATATCTTTTATGAGGCCGCCTTCGAGGAAGTCATCCGCGAGGGCAGCGATCTCTACGCCGTCGACATCAGCCAGTACGCCTGCATGGAGCTCGATACTGTTGAAGATTTCCGCGCAGCAGAGCAGGGTATTCTTCCTGCACTGGGATAAGCCTGCGTCGACAGTCTCTCCCGTCTTTGAATCACTCCCGTTTTTCAATATGTTTGAAGGATACGGAGGAATCCATTTCTTCAGACCATGACCGGAGAAAGCCCCTTCCCATGTCGCCGCTCCGTCCGCTGCACATACTCTTCATTCTTCCCGTCATTCTGGCATTGCACGGCTGCGAGAGCGTGTCCCGTCATGTCGACGCGCTGTTCGCCAAAAGCGAGACCGACGCCGTAGTGCGTTCGGGGAACGTCCCCACGCGCAGCATCGACGAAGAGGACATCGCTCCTGCGGTCAAAGGACTGTTTGCCACGGACAAATTCCGTACTTCCCTGCAGCACGGCGATACGCTGCTGCAGTTTTACGGTGCGCGCGACTTTCGTCCCCTCTGGATAAGCGATAAAGCATTTCCCACACGGGCACTGCATATCCTTCGCCGTTTCCTGGAAGCAGGGACGCACGGACTCAAACCCTCGTGGTATCATGCCCGTGAATTGCAGCTGCTGCTCGACGGTGTGCTGCGCGGCAGCGTGGAAGATGAAAACCGCGCGCTGGCGCGCATGGAATTGCTGCTGTCGGATGGACTCCTTTCCTACGCGCAGCATCTGCGTTACGGTGTCTTCAACCCGGAACGGCTCGACAGGGCCTATCATCTCCCCGTCCGTCGTCCCGGCAAACGGGAATTCCTCGAACCGCTGGAAGCGGTGGATATCGTATCCTTTCTCCGCAATATTCAGCCAAGGGACAGACGCTACCGCCGCCTGCAGACCGCATTGCTTGAATACCGCGCGATGCGGCGCAATATTGCATGGCCGCATATCCCGAATCTGCAGGTCGATAAGATCGAACCGGGCGACACCTCGTCCATTCTTCCTTCCGTCGCGCATCGCCTGATGCTCACAGGCGAACTGTTCGGTGCCGGGGAAGCCCCCATGCACGGAACCATCGACATCGTCGACATCGCCACGCAGGCGTACGAACTCGACAGCCTGCGGCTGCAACACCTCGGCGCATTTACCTTCGACAGTGCGATGGTGCGTGCCGTACGCAGTTACCAGGCGCGGCATGGACTGCTGATCGACGGCATCATCGGATCACGCACGGTGGGACGCATGAACCGCAGCATCGATTCCTACATCGAGCAGATGGAAGTGAACCTCGAGCGCTTCCGCTGGCTGCGTTATCCGGACAAGGGCAGGTACATCGTCGTAAACATCCCTGCCTTCTGGCTCAACGCGTACGACGACGGTGAAGTGCAAACCTCGATGGCCGTGTGCGTGGGTGAACGAAAATCCCCGTATTACGCCGATCAGCTTGCGCGCTATCACCGCACCGGAGCGCGGCGGCATCAGCCCAGCGACCATGAGACCCCGCAGCTGCACGGGGAATTCACGCATTTCATCCTCAATCCCATCTGGAACGTACCGGGCAGCATCGCGAGCCGCGAACTGTATTTCTCGGCCCTGCGCGACAGCAGTTTCCTGAAGAAAAAGCGCTACAAGGTGTATTACCGCGACTCGGTTGTCGATGCCAGCAGCATCGACTGGGCCTCGCACAACCCGTATTCCATGCCCTACAAGTTCAAGCAGGAGCCGGGTGTGGGCAATGCGCTGGGACGAATAAAATTCATGTTCCGCAATGATTTCAGCATCTACCTTCACGACACCCCGATGCAGTATGCTTTCCGCCGCTCGGTGCGCGCCGTGAGCCACGGCTGCGTGCGCATCGAAGAGCCGATGGAGTTTGCGCGCTACCTGCTGAAAGGCACGCCGAAATGGGATGTCGGACGCATTCAGAGTACCATCTGGAGCGGTGTGCGCAGCAAGCCGGTGTTCCTCCACCAGAAAACGCCGCTGTATATCGATTATGTCACCGCCTGGGTGGATCACGACGGACAGCTGCAGCTCAGGGATGATATCTACCGCAAGGATGCCGCAATGGAGCGCGCATTCGCCCGCTACGACAAACGTCTGCGCACAATGTAGGCGCGTCCCAGACCGCGTCCGCGCAAACGCGACGATCGCCTTTCCATACGACAGCAACGCGAACTTTAGGAGGCCGCATCATGAAAACCCTGCGTCCCGATCCCGACCTGCGAAAATACTGGCGATGGCACTGGGCTGTCTGGATGATCATCATGCTGGTCCCTCTGTTCATCCTCGCCCTCGGACTCCCCTGGCCGGGGTACCTGATCTCGGGCATCGCATTCGTCGTGATGCTGTTTATTTTCATCCTGATCCGCATCTACATCCATCTCTACTTCGATACGCTGTCATACACCATTGAAGATGATCTCGTCATGGGTACGCGCGGTGTGTTCTGGAAAAAGCGCGTGACCGTCCCGTTCAGGAAGATCACGAACATCGACATATCGCAGGGTCCGGTACAGCGCATGTTCAACCTCGGGACCATTCACGTGCAGACCGCGGGTGCGGCCGGAGCACAGGGTGCCGTCGCCGAATTGCTCATCGTGGGGATGAAGGAGTTCGACGCCCTCCGCGATGAGATTCTGGCACTGCTGAGGGCATTCTACCGGCAGTCCACTCCCGTATCAGCAGAGGAACCCGCTGTTCCTCCTGCAGCAAGTAGCGACGCATCGACAGCGCAGCTTCTCGAAGAAGTCCGCGCCATCCGCAGCCTGCTCGAGAAACGCGCGTGAGTTTTTTCCTCCCTGTCTCTCTTCTTGCCGTATTACTCTGCGTGCTACTGCTGTATCGCGGACGACGCTTTCCGCGCAGCGAGGCGGTGCGGCGTATCGACGAGCGCGATGTCATGTTCTCGCGTCGCCTGCTGCAGTCCGGCACCGAGCGCTACGATGCGTATTACCGCGCTCATCCTGAGCGGGAGGAAATGGATGCCCGTTTCCGCGCAGCGCCGGGACTCCTTCGGAAAGGAAGCACCCAGTGGCATGACCTGATGTTTGCCGCCGCGGATGCCACCTTCGATACAGTGGATGAGCTGCATGCGCTGGCGGAAGGTGCGGTTGCTGATGAGCGGACGAATATTGATGCCGCGGAGTTGACTGCATTTCTGCGTGGCTGGCTCGAGCAGCAGGGGGCACACAGCGTAGGGATCACGGAGCTACGCGCGGAACATTGCTATTCGCATCATGGACGAGGGGAACAATACGGCGAGCCGGTGCATCCGGTTCATCGTTACGCCCTCGCCCTCACAGTGGAAATGGATCACGACATGGTGCAGCGCGCCCCGGCGGCGACCATCGTGATGGAATCGTCGCATCAGTATCTGCGGGCTGCTGCACTCGCCGTGCAGGCTGCGCGCATGCTGCGACGGTTGGGCTGGCCCGCGCAGGCACATATCGACGGGAAGTATGATGTGGTATGTCCCCTCGTCGCCCGGGATGCCGGACTCGGGGATATCGGGCGCATGGGACTGCTGATGACGCCGCGGCTGGGTCCACGCGTGCGCATCGCCGTCGTCACCACCGATGCACCGCTGCAACCCGACACCCCTTCGCATGATGACGCCATGCTCGATTTCTGCCTGCACTGCAGGAAATGCGCCGACTGTTGTCCCGCACAAGCCATTCCGGACGGTGATCGCATGGACAATGACGGACTCGCCCGCTGGCAGATCGATTCCGATGCCTGCTTCCTGTTCTGGAACCAGGCGGGCACGGACTGTGGCCGCTGCATCGCCGTCTGTCCTTACGCCCACCCCGATACCACGGTACACAACCTGGTCCGTCACTCCATCCGCCATTCCGCGGCACTCCGCCGCATTGCCGTCCCACTCGATGATTTCATCTACGGACGCAAACCCACTCCTCCTCCCCTCCCCGACTGGGTTCCACCCCGCTGACACTCCGAACACTCCGCTTCCAGCAGCACTTGCGGATTTGCGTGCAAGTCTGTAATATTGAATCAGTCTATTTTTAAATAAACGTATTGAAATCCCTTCAACCAGTCCGAGTATTCCGGGATACTGCGGTATGTCGTATCTGGTCCCGCTCGCACTGTGGGCTTTCACAGATTTTCCTGAAAGGTATCGCATGAAAACTCTGTTAAAAATCGTGCTGGGACTGGTATCCATCCTGGTGATCGTCGTCATTGGCGGCATCGTCTATCTCAACAGCGCTTTCCCTGATGTGTCTGATGCGCCCGAAATCTCCATCGAGCGCACGCCTGAGCGCATCGCCCGTGGTGAATATCTCGCGCTTCATGTCTCCATGTGTATCGAGTGTCACAGCGAACGTGACTACAGTCGCTTCGCCGGTCCCGTCGTGGCGGGCAGTCACGGCAAGGGCGGGGAGCTGTTCGGCGAGCAGATGGGATTTCCCGGCAATTTCTATGCGCCGAATCTGACGCCAGCGAATCTCAGTGAATGGACGGATGGTGAACTTTACCGCTCCATCACGGCGGGTGTGACGCGTGACGGACGTCCGTTATTCCCCATCATGCCCTATGTGCATTTCGGAAAAATGACGCGCGAGGATGTGTATTCCATCATTGCATACCTGCGTAATCTCGAGCCCATCGAGAATGACATTCCGGAATCGGAAGCGAATTTCCCGATGAACCTCATCATGCGAACCATTCCGCGGGACGGGCAGCCGGCCGAACGTATTCCTGATCCCACCGATCTCGTGGCCTACGGTGGCTACATGATCAATGCCGCGGGCTGCACTGACTGCCACACGCCGATGGAAAAGGGTGAATTTATTGAAGGAATGGAGTACGCCGGTGGAAACGAATTCCCGCTGCCTGCGGGAACGGTTCGTTCGATGAACATCACCCCGGATGAAGAAAGCGGTATCGGCGGATGGACGGAAGAAATGTTCGTCGGGCGATTCCGCAGTTATGCGGATTCCGTCTACGTTGACGAGCCGCTAGCGCCGACGGATTACAACAGCATCATGCCCTGGCGCATGTATGCAGGGATGACGGACCTCGATCTCCGGGCCATATTTGCATATCTCATGCATGAAGTCAAGCCTGTGAGCAATACGGTAGAGCGCTTCACGCCGGTCGGCAGCAACGGACAGTAATACTGCTGTCCGAGCTTGCACTTGGTGGAAATTATCACGATGTTCCATGTTGGAAGTCCTCTCTGAGAACCTCAGCTAAAAAGTTGATTTTACTGGATTTCCCCCATCCGAACGAAGGTGATGATCTCGATTCCCACCACATACACAGGAAGCCGCCTATGCGTACTTTGATTCGTACTTCCGCAATCGTATTCCTCTTCGCGCTTCCGACACTGCTTTCCGCCCAGTCCACCACCCGAACCGTTCTTCTCGAACAGTTCACCGGTACCTGGTGTCAGTGGTGTCCCTATGGCGCTGAAGAAATCGACAGTGTTCTTATTCTGTATCCCAACGCACGCGCAATCGCCTATCATCAGGGCGACCCCATGTCGACCAGCAACGGCGACAATGTCATTGCCCACCTGCTCGTAAGCTCGTATCCCTCCGGCGCCATTGATCGCCGCCTGTGGAACACGCCGCAGGGACTCGGCATCGCCATCAGCCGTTCATACTGGCGCAGTGCCGTGAGCGTGCGTGACACGATTTCTTCCCCGATGTCCATCGGCGTCAGTGGCACTTATCATCAGGACACGCGCCTGATCAACGCCACGGTGACCTTGAATGCACTCTCCGCCATGAGCGGCGAGTACTATCTCAACATCATCCTGACGGAAGACGGACTCAATTACGCCCAGAAGAAAAACGTGAACGGCAACGTCGTCACACTCAATCCGTACTATCACAAGCGCGTCGTGCGCGACATGATTACGGGCTGGGTCGGCGATCAGCTGACGACCACCGGCTTTACCGCCAACCAGATGGTCACCTATCCCTTTACGTTCTCGGTTCCTTCCGCGTACGACATCAGCAACCTCAAGCTCACCGTGTTTGTGACGACCAAGGTGACGCTCACCGTCAACGGTCAGCCGCAGAACAAGAGCATGAACATTGTGCAGGCCTTCCAGAAGCCGCTCACCGGCACCGGTGGCGCCCTGACGCTCATTCCCGTCGAGATGATCAGCTTCAACGCGAAGCAGATCGACGACGGCGTGCGTCTCGCATGGCGTACCGCGAAGGAAGACAACAACCGCGGTTGGTATGTCGAGCGCCGCACTGTCGGTGGTGACTGGCAGGATCTCGGCTTCGTCGAAGGCTACGGTACGACGACCGACCAGCAGGCCTACGAATACACCGATCACAGCGTCGCGATGGATCAGAAATATGATTATCGTCTGCGCCAGATCGATTTCGACGGAAGCATGGAATACTCCTCCGTCGCCCGCGTGTACGTCGCACCGACGCCGACGGAAACCCGTCTGCTCCCGAACTACCCGAATCCCTTCAATCCCGCCACCACCGTCGCCGTGGAAATGGCGCAGGAAGGTCCCATGACCGTCGAAGTGTATGACATGCTCGGTCGCCGCATCAGCACCCTGGCTGACGGCAACTACTCAGCCGGACTCCATACCTTCGAATGGAATGGCACAGACGAGCAGGGCGTCGCCGTTGAATCAGGCATTTACTTTGCCCGCTTCACCACGGCCGGCTTTACCCAGACCCGCCAGATGCAGATGACCAAGTAACGTTTCATCCCCGTTGTATACAGCCCCCGTTCATCCCGGTGATGAACGGGGGCTTTTTGTATCTGCTCACAGCTTTTCAAAAGAAAAACCCACCGCGCTGTGCGATGGGTTTTGTTTCTGCTGCCCCTCTAGGGCTCGAACCTAGACTTTCCTGATCCAGAGTCAGGCGTGTTGCCAATTACACCAAGGGGCAATGCTCATATGGTCTACAAAGATACGGGCTTTGATCGTTCGGGTCAAGACTTCGGAGAAAAAAATCGCCTGATTTCAGCGAAGCACCGCGAAACGTCCCGTGATTTCAGCCTGTGAGGCGTCCTGGTGACGGACGACAAGCTTGAAGAAATACACGCCGTTCGCCAGGTCGTCGCCGTCTTCGTCTCTTCCTTCCCACGGGATGCGGTTGAATCCGATGCGCAATGCGGATGGATCGGCATCGATGACGCGAATCAGTCGTCCCGCCACCGTGTAAATCTTTACGCGCGCTTCCTCGGGTGGAGCGGTGCCGCGGACGCGGAAGGTGAAGTCCATCGGACCCGTGGTGGGACTCGGGTACGGCAGCACCTGGTCCACCATCTCCTCACTGCTGACATTGAAGCGCACCTGGTACGGGATGGTGTCGGCGGCATTACCCGAAGCGTCCTCTCCTGAAACGGCAAGAAAATGCAGTCCATCCTGCAGCGTCGGTGAAAATGCCACATGCACTTTCTCATCTCCCGCACCGGTACTGAGAACGACGTCGGGATCGCTCGCCAGCCACACGCGGTGTCCATCAAGGAACATCTCAACTGCGCTGGTATCCGTTACGGGCAACGGAGACGCATCCCGCAGTCGCACTTCAATCAATGGCGTCGGGGAAACAAAATCATTGTCGACGATTTCCATGCCATCGAAGCGCACATCCAGATCGGGCGGCATACCGTCGCGTCCCACACGGAAGCGATCCGAAAAGACGTTGTTGGCCAGGTGATATTCCGCGCTCGATGCGGAAGGAACGATGTGCAGCTCATAGCGCTGCTGACCGGCAATTCCCGCGGTGGGAAGTTCAAACTCCATTTCCGCCGGTGCATTGCGATCGGCCTGCAGTGTCGGCAGCGGCTTGCTGACCGCAATTTCCGACCCGGGAACCACCAGACGCATGTCCCAACCCTGCGCCGCTTCGCGTCCCGCATTGTACACGGCCGCAGTCACTACCATCGTCTCCCCTTCGGAAACGGAATCGGCTTCGGTGTGCACAACCTGGGAAGTAATGCCGGTTTCGGGGAAATGCGACGTGTAAGCCGCACGGAATTCACGAAGGACGGGACTCCCCAGAGCATCGGGATCGCGCAGCGTCACGCGCAGGCGCAGAAACGCGGAAGGCAGCGATGCCCGCACCGTAATCAGCTCTCCGGGAGCAACGTTTTCGTATGACGCGATGACGCTGTCACCGCTTGCGGTCATGGCGAGCACCGCCATATCCACTCCCGCACCAGCGGCACCGGGCGTGCCGTTCCAGCGGAGGCTTTCGAGGCTGTTGATCGGACCCATGACGGGAGTCGTGAAGCTTCCCTGCGTGGCAAGGACGGTCAGCGTATCCCTCGCAACGGCCGTGCCGAGGACGAAGTGTTCATCGACCGCGGATGCGGCATGATCCCGGCTTCCGATCAGAACGTAAGAATCGCGGTATCCCACACTGTCAATCAGCGTGGCGCCAAAGCGCGTGAGTTCACTGCGCAATTCCGGCGTGATATTCGTGCCGTCGATACTGCTGGGCGGAAAGCCATTGGCGTCGTCTTCAACACCTACGATTACGTAGTGGTCGTCGGGCACGGACTGCAGGAAGTTCGTCATGCGTGCAGCTTCGTCCCGTCCGCTGTAGGTATCAAAGGTCAGCGAATCGGTGATACGGCCGAAAACCGGCTCAACCACGGCCACGTTGAAACCGCGACTCGCACCGCGATTGGCCGGGTAGAACATCTTTTCGCCGGCGGAAATAATGACGTGTTTGATCGGACCGTTGAATCCGCCGCTCACCACCTCGAGCGGCAGCCGCCGTTCGCCAAGCTTCACGCCGCCATTACGGTCCAGCGTAAGGGCGTCGGTTTCAGAGGACGGGAACTGTGCATCCGCGCTCTGCTGCCAGAGGTCGCCGGAGACCTGCTGAGAAGTAACGGTGAAAGAGCGGGGGCGGGACCAGCTTTCCGGCCCCTGGTCCGTGGAAATACGTGCGCGCCAGAAGTACACGCCATCCTGCGCAGGAGTGGGAATTTCGAAGGCGGTGAAAACGGGTCCCGCTTCGCTGCTCAGCTGCTGCACTCCGCCCGCAAAATTCGGGTCAGTGGAATACTCCATCTGCACGACGGGATTGAGCGCTTCATCGGGAAGGAAGGTCGGATTGGCAACGAGAAACTCCCGATCCTGTCCGTCATTCTGCAGCACAGCGCGTTCCAGCGGGAAGATGAGCGTGATGCCGCGGGGCAGGACACTGAATTCCGCAGTCGCGATATTGTTGCTTTCATCGCGCTCCACGATCTCAAACCCGGCGTCCACTTCCACGGTCACTTCGACCGTACCCCAGATACCCGCGAAGTCGTATTCCCATGCCAGTTCCAGCGTGTCATACGACCACGGGGCGATACGGCGCAGTTCGGTGAAAACGCCTTCACCGCCATGCGAAATCGTCAGCCGCACGTCGGCACTATCGGGCATGCACATCCCGTAATTCCGGATGCGTGTATAAATGATCGTGTTGCTCTGTTCGGTGATGATTTCCGGATCGGTGCGGATTTCCGAAGCACGCACAGCCAGTTCCGGAGTTTTCGCGAGCGGTACCTTTGTCGCCGGATCCCCCAGTATGCAGAGCTGATTGACGGCATGAACGACGCTGGGAGGGAGTCCGCTGTACACCCGCATCGCATTGCGCTTGCCGATCACCGACATTTCACCGTAGTTACGCACCAGGCTGTCAGTGAGCGCTTTCAGCAGTCCGTCGGACACATAGAAATCGACGCCTATCTCCCCGAGTCCCGACGTCCCGTACGCCACAACAGCACCGTTTTCCGGCGAGAGCACAAAGCGCTCGTTGAGTCCCGTCTCAAACGGCTCAGCGAAATGCGCGGTGTTACACGACATCGTGGCGAAGAACATGTACTTGTCTTTGTTGTCGAAGATATCCGGCCTCTCGATGCCGACATCGATAACGCGCGTGCCGCCGTGTCCGGCAAACATGAAGAATCCTACCCCGCGATTGATCTCATGGATGAGCGTATCGAGATCGTCATAGCTGACAAGATCCAGCGTTTTTTTGACGATGAGCCGCGGCTCGAGGCAGGCCGGGTCGATGCGATAGTCAATCAGCGTTTCCGCGAAATCGCGCAGGGTGATCTGCTCGAATGCATTCTGTCCCCCAACCGAAAACAGGAAGCGATTGTCCCACGGCTGCGGTGGAGCGCCTTCGTAGGCGATGATTTTGTCGATGACGGCGTCCGCCTGTTCCGGCGACTCAGCGGGAATGCGTCCCACAGCCAGGTACGGATACGGATCCCCGGGATCCTCCGCGAAACTCACGTAATAGTTGTCACTCGCCGGGTTACCGTAGGAAGGAACGTAGTCGACGCGGGACGAGGACGCGGCAACCTGCCGCGGATCCCAGCTGGCGTCGCCCATCAGAAGGAGGAAGCGCGGCGCGGGGGACTGCCATTCTCGCCAGGCATGTTCGGTAAAGCGCCGGATGGCTTCGGGATCTTTATGCCCGTAGTTGAATTCGTTGTAAATGTCTTCCACATCCGCCACCACCGTGCTGTAGCCGTCGCTCTGCTCGCGATATGTGGCCAGGCGCTGTGCCTGCGGCATGAAATCGCGATGCGTGACAACCAGGTAATCCGCCTGGAAGCCATTCTCCGCATACCCCTCGATGGTCACGGCCTGTACGGAAGCCGGCGTATGCACCGCGGTAGTGGGATCATATATATAGTAGCTGCCGCTGCTGTCGAGCGCCAAGCGTGCGCGTCCCGCAGTGATGTCCATTCCCGTGAGGCGTGTTCCAGCATTCAGATTGAAGCCTTCCAATCCCCCGGCTGAGACCGGGATATCGACAAGCGCCTCTGCCGGCACGCTGCTCGTGCTGTAGCGGGCGGCGGGATCGATACGCAGGGCGGAACCATCCTGCAGACTGGAAGCGTAACGCAATTCGGCCCAGTCGAGATAGAAGCGTTCGATGCTGCAGGTCGGGTTCTCGGGGGGACACTGGACTTTCGCCGCGCCATAGAACGTGAGGTGATTTGCCGTTGGCTGCAGCAGTCCCGCCGGCACGGGGAAATCCAGCGTCATCATATCGGTGGGAGGAATCACGTATTCCCCGAGCACGCTTCCGTTGAGAATGACGCGCATGAGGCTGCTGTCCCGCGAACTTCCCTTGGCGCGCACGCGCAGTGTTGCCTGTTCCGAAGCCGGTGTATTGAGGTCGAAATCCGTCACGATGGAATCCTGCTTGAGCAGGTATCCCCAGACCCATCCTTCACCGAACACCTTGCGGGAATACATCATGTCGCCGTATTCGAAGTCCCCCCTGTGATACTCGTGATCTTCCTCGAGATGAAGCTTCAGCGGCAGCGATGTCACCGTCTGCGCGCCGGGATGCGATACCGGGGCCACATCCTCGGTGGTGTAACGGAGTCCCTGCGCTCCGCCCCAGTGCAGTATGAACACATTATCGGTCATCCATTCATCAAGATACTCGCCATCCGCGCCATGATTGCGCGGAGCGAAAAACAGGAAGCCCTCTCCGGGTCCGAGCCGACCATCTCCCCCATCCTGCAGTTCTATCGGCAGTTCCTGCTCCATCAGCGTCAGCCGCAGTGTGCGTGCATCGAGCGTAGACGCGTCGATACCCGCGGCGGCAAAGTCCGCAAAACTGATGCGATGCATTCCCTCGACTGCGGTACGGATTTTAAGCAGCTGTTCTCCCGCGCGGACCGCAGGTGCAGCGCGGCGTGCGAGCGGCTGCGGCTTGCGCCACTGCATGGCATCTGCCAGATTGACAACGCCGGGATACACATCCGCATGCGTGAGGGGTACGCCGGCATTGCCGCCTGCGATGCGCACATCCACCGTCATCGAACGCAGCCAGATCACCTGTTCCGTTGCGGGATCGTAGCGCACGGGACGCAGCAGAACCGAACCGATTGCGAGTCCTTCCCTGCTCTGTGGCTCACCGGCTTGGGTCCATGATGCAGGGGGGACCTGCGGGGACAGATCACCGAATGTCCGCAAACCGAACGAGAACCGCTCTTCCACCGCTCCGCTTACCTGAACAGCGATGCGAGCTTCAGGCGGCAGGGCAAACTGTACACTGCGCAGGGGCAGGACGGGATAGCCGTCACGATATTCATCGAGATAGCCGGGAATGCGCACGCGTGAGGGCTGGTCTCCACCCGAGCGGTCATGGAGAACGGAAGGTTCCGCGTTCCGGACGGTGATGCGCCAGTGCCGTGCATCCAGCCGTTCGATGCGCACGGGATCGTCTCCATTTTCCTGCGCCACGCCTGTGGCGGGGGAAAAGACCATACAGATGAAAGCAGCAATCAGGAAGCGTCGCATGTTTCCCGTAGAATATTGAGGTAAGAGCCAGCGAGTGCGTCAAGATCGTAATTTTCGCGTACATGGCGGAAGGCATTTTTTCCCGCCTCCCGGCGCAGCGATTCATCGTCACGCAGGCGGCGGATGGCCTCGGCCAGTGCCTGCGGATTGCCGGGTGGAATCGGGATTCCCGCTCCTGCTGCATCAAGGATCTCGCGCGCCTGTCCTTCAACCCCGAGCACAATCGGCGTGCCCGTCCCCATGATTTCGAACATTTTGGACGGAATCACGGTGCGAAAAAGCGGTGTGTCGCGGAGTAGCACCAGGGCAGCATCGAGTTCGTTATACATTTCCGCAATGGTTTCACGGGGTTGCCGGTCAAAAAAATGCACATTCTGCATATTTTCGGCCTTGCGCTTCAGCTCCTGCTTCCGCGCCCCCTCGCCCACGAACACGAAATGCACCCCTTCATCCTTCAGCAGTGCGGCAGCTTCGAGAGCCGACTCGAGTCCATGTGCGAGTCCATGCGTGCCGATATACCCGGCAAGAAAAGCGACACCCGGGATGGCAAAATGTTTCTGATTTTGCGGATGGGGACGAAAAAGTGCCGTATTCACTCCATTCGGCACCACGCCGATACGTTCGGGAGAAATACCCGTGGACTCGATATGCGCACGGAACGCCGGGCTCACGACCACGATACGTTTCGCGCTGCGATACATGAAGCGCTCTATGCGCCTGAGCAGCGCCATCATGCCATTTCCCGCGCCGACCTCAACAGCGGCGAGAGAATCCGGCCAGAGATCGCGTACTTCCAGCAGCAACGGAATGCGTTTGAGTCGGCGGACGGCTGTGCCCGCGAGTCCCGCAAAAAACTGCGGCGTACTCGCAATGCAGACATCCACCCCCTTCACACCCATTGCCCCCAGCGTCGCCGTGATTCCGAAGGAGACATAGTTCAGGGTACGCCTCAGCGTCCCTGCATTCGGCGCCACATGCACCCACATGCGATGCACCTCTATGCCCTCGACCACCTCTTTGCGCCGCCACTGTTTCCGGTATCCCGGATACACCTCCCCCGTCGGATGATTCGGAATCCCACACAGCACCGTCACCCGGTGTCCCATCGCCACCCACC
The DNA here is from genome assembly GCA_020444325.1 of bacterium. Taxonomy (NCBI): domain Bacteria; species bacterium. Next base: position 74,467 of record JAHLLD010000004.1, on the reverse strand, counting down.
GCCGGCTGAACTCAAACGCCCGCGCCGCCGGCGCCCCCATCTCCGGCGGAAAATACTGGCAGATGTAGAGAATATGCATGGGCTTCTGTAAGTCCTTTAATGGCTATGAGTTGCAGCGGCGCCTTCCTCATGTACCATTCATGTACCATTTCGTGATGTTTTTCACAGGGCGAATCGGAGGTGAAAATCAGCCAGAATGACCATTTTTCGGACACTGCGATTTCCTTCAATCTGCTTCAATATACTGCGGTTTACTGACGGCGGCAACGCAGGCTGAACACAAGGTTCGTGAGCGCGTGGACTTTGGGATGACTTGCTTCGCAACGGCGCAGGTTGCCCGGCGGCGAAGTACACGATGACAGAAATCGACTCCAAACTTAATCTTTAGAGATCACAGTACTTAGTACCTAACCCTCCGCCTTTTCCCAGGATCATCGGCCACACGGAAACCCACCCCCCACATTCTGCTCTCCCATATTTTTTCTTCTGAAATATTTCCTGCCCATTAAGGCGATTTTCCGATCTGGCAAGGCCAGATAGAATATTTTTTTCATTTTTTTTCAGGGGGCCATTTCAGGCATTTGAGTCAATGCTGACAGGGGTTTGAGCAGCAAGGGGTAAGCCCGCTGGCGTATTATTTTCTTCTGATTCCGACTTGACTATTCCAACAAAATAGTTTATAACCTAAGTAGACAACAGCAGACTACTGCCACTATGAGCGTGCGGCGCCCGCTCACCTTACACTCCGATCCGGAGACATTTCAATTGAAAAACGATTCTTTTCCGACACAGGACCAGTACCTGAGTGCTTTTCTATTGCTGTCAGGAGCGCAGATCATCGCGCACTCGCGGACAAACAGAAGCACCTTCTGGTTCCAGAACACGCCGGAACTCCAAGAACTATCCGATCAATTTTACAGCCATGCAGCCTCGGTTGAGCCCATTGCATTCAGCGAGGCCCTGCATAAAGTCCTGACCGTCATGCACGGTCCTGACTACTCTACACCTACAGCTACAGGACAATTAACAGATGTTACATCAACAGAAGGAAACAAACACTCTTAAATCGCTTTCACTATCCGTCAAACCTTTCACACTTGACGGAGCCGACAATACGATCTTCGAATGGACCGAAATCCCCCTCAAGGACGTAAAAGACGTTCTCACCTCGAAAAACTATTCCACCATTCATTGGAATGGAAAAAGGCTAGGCGACAATTTCATCCATGCCGATGCCATTATGGTGGATCTCGACCACAATGCCACGATCGATGACGCTGTAGCGAAGCTCGATGAGCTTAACCTCAGCTACATCCTGGTCACGAGCAAATCCCACTCCCCCGAAGAACACCGATTTCACCTTATTATCCCGCTTGACCGCCCGATCGTCAACGGTGCTGAGTACAAAGCATTTGTCGAAGTGTTTTGTGAGCAGCATTTCCCGAATTACGACCGGAAGGTACGCGACGCCGGTCGATTCCTCTACGGAAGCCCCAGTGACGCAGAATTCATGTGCAACTGGGACCGGAATCCCATTCATGTGGATGATTATCCGATCGCCACCGGGTCAAAGATCAATCTCAAAGCCCTGGACAATGAATTTTTACCCACTTTGAGGGTTTGTCGTGCTGATGGATCCGAAATCATGGCCGCAGAAATCATGGAGAAGACTGCCATCTACTGCCCGTTTCACACGGACAGCAATCCGTCTGCCTTTATTTCTTACCACTCCACCGAATACAAGCACTACATTCATTGCAGCAGCTGTAACGGCGGGACGACCTGGTGGGAGAAAACATCGGATGATATCCTTGAAAAGAAATGTGGCAGCTTCTGGTCGCATAAGTCCAAAGTCTACGAAGCTGGCATAGTAGGGGATGTCTTTTCGTTCCAGGATGTAGGGAAAGAGAAATTCTTCATCCGTACACGGACGAAATCAAAGGAAGCAAAAGAGAATCTGTTCGACTATCTCGTGACCGAACGGCATATCCATGACTTTACATCCATCGAATACCATCCGAGAGCCGATTTCGAGGAATCGAACTTCGAGATGCTGAAAACCGAAGGAAAAGTAAAAGTAAAAATAGCAGCACGTCCTGCGGACCTGCAGGACAACGACTTCATCGAGGACCGCCTTGACGAATGGTTCGGAAAGCACAAAGATTTTATCAAACGCTGGATGGCGATGTATGCCTATACGAACTTTACTCCTTTACCTACCCTGATCTTCATCGGTGAGCGTTCGAGTGGAAAATCGAAGGCCGCCGAGATGATTTCTTCTATTTTTCCTTCTATGTCCCTGACCCCGCATGACGTTCTGGGCCAGTTCAACCCGTACGCTGAAAAAAAGCTAATATTAATCGATGAAAGTACAAGGGAGGGTCGCATCAGGTACGAGCAGCTCAAGCAGTTTTCAGGCTCCGAATACATGGAAGTAAATAAGAAGGGTCAGCCGCAGCTGCCGGTGCGAAACAACCTACATGTCATACTCATGAGCAACAGCAAAACTCCCGTTTTTGTCCGGCGCGGTGAAATGCCGAAGGACGAAAAGAACAACCAGTTCTTCGTGTACAGCTTTTCCGGCTTCAAGGGGCCAATCGATCCAAATCTCCCGGAGAAGCTGAAGGCAAGGATGGGACACTACGTTCGAACAGTGCTTCGAGATGTCTATGCAGACATCAAAGATCAAACGCTCGGGTACCGATACTCCATTCCCGTACCGATTACAGCCGATGAGGAAGCATTATTCATGAACAATGCTACTGAAATCGAGTCGATGACGGATGCAGTCATAGAAGATGTGGTACTGGCCTCCAAACGTGAGACGCCAGTGCACGAGAATGACACGGACTACTCTTCCTTCTTCATCAAAGGCTACCTTCCGACGGTATATCTCGAAGAATACACGAAAAACCGACGCGGAAGAGTCACATCAATCGTGCAGGAGCTGCGGGAAAGAGGATATCTCCATACATCAGATACCGTACGGCGCCGCATTGGCGATGACCGCTACTCATGTTACGCAATGACTGTGGATTTCCTCCGAGAAATCCAGTCCGCAGGGTACTTGATACCAGGTGATCCCAGTAAAAAAGGCCAGGTAGGCCAGGTAGGAGGCCAGGTAGATGGCCCGATTTTCGCCAATAATTAACGATTCCAGCCTGTTTTAGGTAATAGGCCAGGTAGGCCAGGTAAAAACCCTATTTCAATGATAGAAAATATTATATATATGAATATACGAGTGAAAAAACAGCTGGCTAGCTGGCCTCCCTGGCCTATTTGGGGAATATGGGCTGGAATAGGCACTTTTGCGCCTATTTACAGGCCATGTATGGCCAGGTACCTGGCCACCGGGGGTGAGAAAGCTTGCTTTCAAGATAAAAAGCGACGCTTTTTATCTTTCTTTCCCCCTGGTAACCCGCCAGTGTTGAATATTTCAACACCCCAATCAAACTTACCCAGCTTTTCAAGCATTTTCGTGCTTAGCAAGCGGGATATAAGGCCACGAAAGGCCTACAAAACACTATTAAGGAGTAAAACCTTATGAAATTTAAAATAAAAAAAGAGCTCATCGATGAGATGCTCAAAGTATTTCCAAGCATAGAATATGATTCAACGGCCGATGATGCCGTATCACAGGTCCAAACATCCGTAGACTGGTTTCTGCAGATGCCGAAGACGAAAAACCTACGCCAGAATTCCCCCACGGCAGGCAGCATCAAACACTATATTGAGCGTCAGCCAACCGGATACAAGGGATACATCAGCGAAGATGCAGCACTGATCGCTGCTATTATTTGCGGATTCTCACATGACCTTGACAGCAAGCGCATCGCCCTGGATTATGAATACTACCAGACATGGTACAAGGTCAACACGACGATCCCGGACACCATGTGGACGTTCTTATATTGGGGTAAATAGTAAAGAGAAGCGATGCTTCTCTTTACTTCCTCATCCTGATGCTAGATTTTTTTATACTCGGCTGCGAACTGGGTAAGGACGCTGATCGACCAGTCCTTCAATCTGCTACTAATTTTGGCTTTGATATCTGAATAGATCTCCTCATCACGGATGTTCTTCATTCTGCGGACAGCAGCTGAATGAGCATATCCCGTATTGCCAATTCACCAATCATTCCAGCTGTGCAACGACAATTATTATTCCCGTCTGACGACAATTACAATTCCCGTTTTCTGTTTGGCCACTTTTATACATGAATGAATGATGAGATGGCCATCACCACGATAGGGAGCGTGGACTCAGGCCGTGTCATCTTGGGTTATCTCTTTGTTTCTTCTGGTTTTCGTTTTCTGCCCTTCACCGGATTCGCCTTCTCCGTTGATTTTTGTGCCTGTTCAAGCCGGTAGCTCTGCACGTTGAGCTCGACGATGACACTGTGATGGACGAGCCGGTCTATGGCAGCGGCTGTCGTCATCGGATCCTTGAAGATGGTTTCCCACTTCGAGAACGGGAGATTGCTGGTCAGGAGGATGCTTCCCCGCTCATAACGCTCTGCCAGAAGCGCAAACAGGACCTCCATCTCATCACGATCATGCTGCACATAGCCGATGTCATCAAGGATGATGGCGGAGAACTTGCGGAGCATCTTGAGCTTCTTCTCCAGACGCAACTCGTGCTTGGCACGAAGCAGATCCTGGATCATATGGCTGGCCGGTGTGAACAACACGCTGATCCCGCGGCGAACCAGCTCATGACCGATTGCACAGACCAGGTGCGTTTTCCCACTTCCCGGATTCCCGAACGCCAGCAGATTCTCCTTTCGTTCAACGAACGAGCCCTCGATGAGCGTGGGGACCTGCAAGGCGATACGCTTCGGGAGGCGACGCGTCTCGAACGTCTCCAGCGTTTTTTCCAGTGGCAGTCGTGAGGCTTTCAAGAGCCGTGCGATCCGGTTCTCCTGACGGGAAGCCCGTTCGTACAGGGCAAGATGCAGCAGATACTGCTCGTAGCCGTGCGACTCCAAGCGTGCACGTTCGGCTTCTTGCGCGTATTCGCGCCGGATTGCCGGCAGGTGCAGCTCTTTGAGTGCTTCGCTCAGCTGCGCGGAGATGGTAGGCTGGTTTTTCACGCCACCCTCCGTGTCAACCGATCGTACGCCGTCAGATCAACGCGGTCGATATGAACATCGCTTACCGGACGCGACGGCGTACCTGCGTGCAGATGCGCCGTGACCGCCTCCACACTCAGCGCGTGTGCACTGTTGATCAGGATGCGCAAGGCATCGTCGACAGCCGTTTCGCTTTCCTGCGCTGCCAGTTCGAGGATCCCCAGGTACTCCCGGGTGGCCGCCGCGCCGCGCTGTGCCAGCAGGATGTCGTACGCCATACGAAAGCGCGTGCTCGGGAACAGATCCGCTTGATACTTGTAGTGGGCAAACGCTCCGGGCTTACGCACCAGCGAGCTGATCACATGCCGATAGTTGATCCGGTGTCCGCCCGTGCCTCGCAACCGGGGGATGTGTGCCGCGACGACAGTGCCCGCGTATCGTACCGTGAGTTCTTCCGCCGTCACACGCACTTCAACGCGCTCGCCGATCAAACGACTGGGCACCGAGTACACGTTTCGTGCCACCGAGATCGTACTGTCAGAGCGCACACGAACCTGTGCCACCTGCGCGCTTTCCAATCGCCGTGCAGGCAAGGCACGCAGCTGAGACTGTTCTTCGGCGAAGCGTACCTGCCGACCGGCATTGCGCCGGGCGAAAAGAGTATGCAAGAACTGTTCGTACTCCGCGCGACTGGCAAAATCACGACTGCCACGCAACATGAGCTCCTGATCAACGGCCGTTTTGATCAGATCGTGGCTTTTCTCTGCATCTCCATTCTCATGTGCGGCACCTGCCTGGATCTTCTGCGGCGACATTCGATAGTGGTCCATCAGCGCTGCGTACCGTTTCGTGAAGCTGCGACGGCCACCGAGATCCTGCTGGACCGCAGCACTGAGCTGGTCGGTGCGATGAGAAGCCGTTACTCCGCCAAGCTCCCACAACGCGTTCTGCAGTCCTTCGGAGAGACTCTCGAACGACTCGGAAAAACACACCGTTCCTGTCTCCCAGTTCGAGTAGGTCAACACAAAGTGGAAGAGCAAATGATCGAATGGCTGAGAAGTGATCGTAACACCGAGCTTCCCCATGTGGGTGAAGTCTGAAGCGCTCAGCTGCCCCGGCACGTGCACCTGGGGGAATATGACGTCCTTCCCACTGCCGTGCAGCGCACGCCACTGCTTGATCCTGCGCTGGAGGGTGCGTAACTGCCCATCCTGATATTTGCCCGGCGATCGCCGCTGCAGGAAGGCGAAAATCGTTTTTGCCTGAAGCTCCTCCTCATTCTCGAGCAGATCAGTGACCTCTGCCCAGTCCTCTGCGAACGGGTCTTCCCGCGTTCGCCATGAGCGGTCCGGCTGCGATTCACTCGGCAGTTTGCCGCTGCGCAGGCACTTCCGGGCGGTCTTCTCGTCCATTCCTGCGCGTAGGGCTGATGCACCGATCTTCCCGGTCTTCTTGAAGTGCATGCGTAAACTCCTTACCTGTTTGTCGGTGACCATACAGAACTCCGGCTGGTGCAGCGAAGCCGTGAACTCCTAAAACGGGCTTCGCGATACCGGAATTCTAATTGTCGCCAGGCAGGAAATCTAATTGTCGCTGATCAGTATCTGCGCTTTTAGACATTGGCAAGAAAACTCCTTGGATCACAACCTAAGCCATTTCGTTACCACGAAGGCCGTGCAAACGGATAATCCACCCTCCTGGAACACGTAAAGCCGTGGAAAATCCGTATTCATCTGTGCCAATATGTCGAGACTGCCCCATTGGAATGGCTTCAAAGTCGAAAATGTCATGTTCAATCGATTTTGTCACGGAATTCTCCCTGTTAAGCGCGTTTCAGACTTGGATAATCAACTTCACCCAGGATTCAACTCCCGAACAGTCGGATGGTTGTAGTTGACCAGGATGACCCTATAGTCGTAAGGCTCACCCTTCCGTTGTTCCACGCAGATCGCGCCGAACTGCTCCAGATCGTACAGGATGTTCTTTCTCTCGAAATCCGCCAAGGCAGGCAAAACATCGGTCAGTTTCCGCAGAAAGGGACTCAGCCAAATTTCCGGATGGGAGCCGTATTCCGTGAGCATCAGATCCAGACAGCGCTTCTGGTCCTCCGTGACCACTGGCACCGGACTCCGGAACCTTGAGCCTACACTCTCCTTCTGAGGCTTCACAGGCTCGGTATTCTGCTCGGGTACAGCCTGCGGCAAAGCCTCATCCTGCGGATCAGACTTCTTCCCCTCCAGAGCCTCCTGCCGTGCTTGCTCACGATGCTGCTCAGCCAGTCGGGCATATGCTGCTTCTTTTTCAAGCCGCTTCAGGGATTCTTCCTCGAACAAACTCACCGCGTCGACGAAGTTGTCCTCACCAATGTTCTGAAGCAAATCCCCGGAGAGATTCCCTCGAAATGCCACGGCTTTTACGGTTTTTGCCTGCGTCTGGATGTGCTGTATCACCGGGATATAATCGCGATCACCGGCGACAAAGACAAACGCTTCGATATCTGGTCTCGTGTACAGTATCTGCATGGCATCAATGCAAAGACGCATATCCGCCGCATTCTTGTGCTGCACGCCCATGACGTTCCTTATCTCGATGCCCATCAGGTACAATGAACCCAATGGAGCTGAAGCCAACCGTTCGAAATCAGCATAGGCGTATCGGACGATTGGAGATAAGCCCAGTTCTTGCTCCAGATAGACCCTCAGGTTCCTTATGAGCTCCAAGGTGTATTCCGTCAGATCAGGAAGGTCCGTGTACTGCGACTTCAGGTAGTAGAAAACATTCTCGAAGTCGACGAAGACTGCTGCGTAGCCTTTTTCTGAGTTGGAGAGCTGTGTTGGCATGTCCACAGTTTTGGTTGTGATGATCTATATAAACAATATAGCTCAGTTAGACCTAAATAGGCGATTGCAGTAGCATGAATGTGCTTCTCGTTACTCGGAAGTCTCCTACGTACTTCATCTCCCCAGGTCACGTTTTCCGACTGCCTGAGGGCACCGGCGTTCTTTGGTCGGCGGGCTATGAATATTCTCATATGGGGCTCTTGTCCTCTCCGTGACACAGGATAGATGCCGATAATACTAACATTTACACCTGCTCAGTTTTCATGGAGAAAGTCAGGATGAGGGACTTTTCTGATTCGATACTATATTTGTGCATCGTTCGCATGGTTACAATCCCAGAATCTGTGTTGTTTTTTCTTTATATAATATCCTAATACAACCGAGTACTTCCAGCAAGGATAGTTGTTATACGACAGAACCCATAGATTGCAGATCTATGGGTTCCGTCCCTAAATAAAGTAGTATATTTTCTTAACGTATCAGGAGCATTTTCATTTGGACGACATTATCATCAGCATTCATTCTACAAAAATACAATCCATTAGAAATATTTCCCACATTCCAGTCAACATAATGAACACCTTTGCTATAATACTGATCTGCCAGCACCTGAATTTTCTGACCACAGGAATTATATATCGCTATGTTTATAGTGCATTCGTACTCATTCATGAAAGCAATAGTTGTGTGATCAGCCACAGGGCTTGGATAATATTGAAGTATATTAATATCCTTCTTCTGGTTACTAGACAATGAACTTTGCCATTCGTAATTATTTTTTTGCTGAGTAGTCGCATATGATAGGCGGCTATAGACCAAAGGATAAAGCTCAAATGCACGCAGCATAATGCTATCCTGCATTGCATTTATAGTATCAACGACGCTTATTCCCTCAGCATAGCCTCCATCAAGCACCCATGGGTAATAAAGCGCCTTGCGAACACAAGCCCCTTTATGTAGATTGCTCATACTCGTATAGGTGTTCGCATTTAGAAGTGCGATCGCATCATCGAACAATCCTTTGCTCGCAAGAATATCCGCAGCTAGCAGTTTCGATTGTGAGTCACTACGTGCTAGACACAGAGAAAGAAGAGCATTTACCTCCTCCTGGGACTGATTTTCACTGAGTGCTTGAGCAACGAAGCGTAGGAAGGAATATTCCACATTGGTTGCGGCCGGTGTTTTTAAATAACTAGCTAATAATCGCCGCAAACTCTCCATGATTATGTTTTGCAGCGGCAGAAATAATCTGACCCTTGGTACCACCTGGAATGAATGTCGTCACCGATTTGCTAAGAGCGTAATCGTTGTTCGTCCTTGTAAAAGGGATAGGATCAGAGAGCAGCAGCGGATCGTATGATACGTTACCGCTATAATGAAGTGGTGACGGCGGCGTGGCACCCCAATTGGACGGTTCCCACCAACAAGATTTAGCAAGAATATACCCATATGGCTCAGTCATCGCTTGGATAGCATCTGGATCGATGGAGAGAAACTCGTTACGTTCAGTTGTAGAAGAAAGTGTATCATCTAACGCTCCGAAGTGAATCCACCCTCCTTGGAGTGCGACCAGACCTTCGGAGAGAAATGAAAAACTATTATTGCCGCCACTGGCTGGTGGGCTATGGTCAACATCTCCTAGGATTGTACCGTCCCAAGCATAAGCTCCTCGCCAAAAACCATCAAATTTACATTCATCAACGAGAATTCGATACTCATTTGAATGACAAGTAATTGCTGAATTCCCCCACTCTGCGATACCAACCGCATGATCACGGAACAGTCGTGAGACAGATGACCCAACATGAATGAGATGGTTTTTTATGTCGTGGGAAATAGTTCCTGTACTAGTTAGATCACCACCTAGATTCCATAATGCACAGTCTACGTACGATATTTCACAAATCTCATCGAGATCCACCACGCCGCCAGAACCTGCGATTACGCTACCATTCATAATATCCACACTCTGCAATGATACATTGCCTCCATTTCGCGCAACAATTCCGATCCACGGCATCAATGCATCGCATGAACCAAACGTTGTACCAAGAGCTATGAGATCTCCGTCACAATAAAGTCCATTCCCCGCGGAAAACAACAATTCATCTGTGCCGTACAATCGGAGTGTGGCTTCTGGTTCTACATAGATACTTCGATCATAATCTACACAAGTCCCTCCTGCAATAGGATTCATATCTGTGGTTTCGCTCAACATCGGGTCGAGACGAAACAGGTTCGCAGCACCCGGCGCAAAATATTCCGTAAATCCATTCGAATATGACATCTCATCAGGAGTTTCGCTTGCTTTCACAATCCATATATCACCTGTTACTACATTTGTAACCCGCCACTGCCCTACTGTTCCACCAAGCGTTGATAACTTTATTGTTATGTGCCGTTGTCCAATCGGATCGTTTGCAGAGTGCAGGACTCCATCGTATGTATTACCGTTAATAACAAACAAGTACTTTGTCTCCGCGGTACACCCAGTAGGTGGGTTACTTGCTTTCACTTCGTACTCTGAAGCAATCACGTATGTTTTATCTTGGCTGTCAACACTATTGGCAATATCCTGTCTTCTACTTACAATCATAGACACCAATTCGGATGCTCCTGCTTCTTGCCTCCAACGGCTGTTCCATTGAATTCCGTTTTTCCAATTCAGATGTTGAGATATAAATGAGCCAATAGGCTTAAGAAATGTCTCAATGTATGCCTGAGTTGAGTCCCACTTGTTTTCACCATTCCAATCAAGGATTCTTCTGGCATCTTCATTTCCTTCATTACCGATAAAACCCATGGTACCATTATTCAGATCTAATGGGTCATCCCAATTCACTCCAGCACTGGGATTAGGCAACATGCGGTCCGACGCAGACACTGTTGGTGTAGCAGGTGGAGTTGGTGGCACAACCGATGTGAAAGGGACCGATGAGAATGCATAAAATAGTACACCATCTGCTCCCAAAGCAAGCACTAAATTACATTGCATTCTCAGCTCTGCTGCAGACGGTTCTCTGTTAGGAATACCATCATACCAATTATCTGGAATGTTGTCATGCAGCAGATTTGTATGGTTTTGGATGTAAGGGACCCAAGGAGTTTCGGATGCATATTCTATTCTAGCGACCATATTTGCATACAACAACTCCCACATTCCGGAATATCCATCCGGTCTATCTCCATAATCATACAGAGGCGTTAGATAATCATTAGCAGCAACGGAAGGCAGTGTGGGTCTGGGGTGATCAGCCAATATTGGGTAATTATATGGCCCTGTAATCATCTCAGTAGCTAATAGTGGAGTAGTAGTGGTGATTGTCTCTGATCCGTACGTAGAAAACAACTCCACCTGTTCACCTGTTTGCGTTTTAATTAGCTTCGAAAGTAATATTGTCGTATAATAAGTCCCATTACTTGCAACTTGCTCCTCACCAACAACATACCTAAGCCCTGGCAGCGCACCCGATCCCTTAAGAACGGGATCGTTATTTTGACATAAGTATGCTAATCTCTCCTCAGCTTGAGATCTGTGCGAACTATGTATCGGGAGAGTCCATTGATTGTCTGGATTCCATAGTCCATAAGTGGCAGGGTTTGTAAGACAAACGGCATCGACATAGATACGCGAATCGGCTGTCCCGTAGTTTATTGTAATATCAAATTCGCCTCTAACATTTTCGAGATCCCCCTTGTGTTCCCTAAGTCGCGTGGTACCTCGAACCGACTCAACATCCGTCCAGCTCCACCATAAATGACTTTGCGAGTTTCCGTACTGGGCATACATTAATTCACCGCCTGGTCTACCGTTTGTCTGCAACAATTCCACTTCTCCAATAACAATCTCTTGTACTCCAGTAAGTCGCTCCCTTCCACTTGGTGTATCATGAAAGAAATGTTTTCCTGTCAGAGAATAAGTTAAAAATTGGATCCCAGTATTTGGATCTGTATATTGAATATTGATATTTAATATTGGGTTAGTATTGTCCATCGGCAGCGGCGCTCCGAAGCTATCATCATATTTTACTATTAACGATAGTTGATACATACCGGATGTTCGATTAGGTACATCCGCATCACCAACTCTGTATGCTGACATTTCTCTTATTCTATCAATCGAGATCCCATGAACCGTTTGAGACGTCTGACTAATCAGAATGCAGTTTTCAGAACTATTTGGATCAGTGAGTGATTTCGAAAATGGTCCATCATTGATAAAATGATCTTCAAATTCTTCGATGTAGTAACTCGGTGATCCGATATGAGATGCATAATCTACAACTGATTCTGGATTAATCATTATACGCTCTCCCATAAATCTCCTACTAAGCTCACCATCACGGACTAGAACTCGGAGATTTTTGGCATTCGCTGCTTCACAAACTTCTACCACCGCATTATTGTTCCAATAATTCTCACTTGGTATTACGTGGTCTTCGGGCGCGTCACCTCCTTTGATGCTTACTCCGACAAGATTCATCCCAAGCCATTTTGCCTGTGACATAATACTATCTGATAGGCAGTTCATACTAGATCTCGGATCAGCGGAAGGATCCGGGGTTGGAGGTGCCGTCAAGGGATTCAACATACCTCTTACACCATGGGCTGTCCTAATTGTCGGATCCCAACTCGGTGTCAGTCCATAAGACCCAATCCAAAAGTCTGGATCTTGAGCGTGTGCTGTCACACACAATGTGAGCATTAGTACTACTACATGTTTCATTGAGCCACCATATACATTATAAAATGGTTATGAAGGAATAGGCTGCGTCATCGCCTATTCCTATTTTTAATACATATACTCCTGCCTCAACCTTCGGCAACTCTAGTGTATACTCTGATGCGGTTTCTCTGTATTGTATTTCATAAGAAGCTACTAACTTACCCAAGATATTCACTATCCGAACGGGCACCGAGCCGCTGTATCGAATCGGTATAGTGAGAGTCAGATGCGATGTGCCTTTCGGGACCGGGTTTGGGAAGACCGCTACTGGTGGAGGATTGGCTGATAATCGACTTTCAACATTTGTGCTTAGTTTTTTTGCCCCTAGACAGATGATAAACCGACGAGTCAACCACCATCCAACTGCAGGAGGCTCTGCTTTTCCCCTTCCAGAGACAGCAAAATCATCATAGCCGTCCCCATTGACATCGCCAACGTTGTAAGCACCATTTTTCACATGATCTTCATCCGGAATCATCCCGATGTGACCACTGTGTTCACGCCAGAGTCCACTTTTATACATCGGGTAAAGGTAGTATAGACTCCCTGTGTTAATGAGGTAGGTTGCCCAACTTATCAGCAAATCTTTTGTCCCGTCCCCGTTCATATCGCCTACTGGATGAATACTCCACGCCCCAACAATTCCATAGCGGTCCGGCCATGGGTTTTGAATCGAATCGTTTGGTTGAATAATCTCCGGGAGTGATGGGCTTCCCAGAAACACCAAAGGATCCCCATATTCCCTGTGCTGTCCGGCATCAATTATATCGTCAATACCATCGTTATTCACATCGTAAACAGCAGATCCAGCTACGTTCCGTGGGCTCCATCCAATATCCGATCTCAGTGTTCGATAGGGTGATGGATTTGTTCCATTCTTATTCCCCAGAAACAGATCCCAATAGTCAACTCTTATTGGTGAATTATAAAGACTACCGCATAGAAGAATATCATCGCATCCATCACCGTTAAGGTCACCGGACATAAAATCCCAAGTGTAGATGTCTGTACCACCGTGATCTACCGGCCACACCTCGATATCTGGATTGGCATCCATTTCCTCTCCGCCAAGAAAGATAATAGGCAGGTATATAGGTGCAACCTGTCCAGAATATCTCATTACGAGCAAGTCATCGTACCCATCGGCGTTGAAATCGAGGCTTTGCACACCACACCTGAGATCATTAAAAGTGAAACCACCCCAGTAACTCCCTGAATCCCCTCTGAGGATCATATCTGCATGCGGTCCAAGATGTGGCGGTTCCTCATGGTGGAGGAAGATTCTGATTTCACCCCGTCCATCAGGATCCATATCCCGGTTCCTCCATTCAATCGCCGTTGCAAGATCCATCCTGCCATCGCCGTTGAAATCACCACTAGCTATGCCCGTCGTACCTCCAAGCAGGAAAAGGGCTGGCTCATGGTTCAGGGTGTCCCCTCCAAGAAAGATAAACGTAGTATCGTAAGACGAGGCCACGGCAAAGTCATCATAACCATCGTTATTGATATCGCCGAGCGCCGTACACCACTGAGAGAATCCCGGATGCTCATAATGTGTTACTGGCGGCATTTCGAGTATCTCCCAATCTCCGGTTGTTTCCTGATTCGGAAGCCACCTTGACTCAGATTGTGCATGCCCGATAACAGTGTGCATTACAATGAGCGACCACAGCCAGCAGAAAGCGACAAGTATGGTTTTACTCTGGTGTGTCAATTTGAAATTTTTAACGTATCCCATCTTATTACCAGTTATCTGTGACTAATATTTGCCTATGAATAATTATTACTTTGTAATCACTGTACATCGTCAGATCGTCTTTAACACATTGGACTGATATCATTGGTGTCGTTTTGATGGTTGCAGTCGAGTCGTTCTGTTTGTCTGCTGTAATATCCTATGCTTGGTCTCTGATGTGTATATCTTCAGATCTTCTTGGACACATCGGGTTGATTGCTAAGGTGTAGTTTTGAACGTTGCTGTGGGGCCTTTCAACGCAGATTGAACTGTTTTCGCTGCCGTAATGTCCTTCGCTTGATCTCTCGTGCGACTGAGTTCGGGTCTGTTGAGTCACTCATAGGTACCTCCTGTCGTTATCTGATTCTACGGAAATACCACCTTAGAATCTACCCCAAATCTGTCCATGAGGTTCTGACGTCATACACTGACGCCTGACAATCAGGTAATCATCGGAGTCATCCGTATCGACTGGCGTTCCCAGTGCCAGATGCACGGCACCAGCCGTGTCAATGGAATGCATTGGCGGCTGCGGATCAACAGCGGCATCCTCTGAACATGCAGAGACCCCCACAAGCAGAATTGCGGACAGCAGACAGAGTCGGACAAGTTCCCCCATCGATCAACTCATTTCAGATCAAACAGATCGACTCAGAAGTGATAATACGCATTCAGGATACCATAGTCAAGAATCAGTTTTTCTGGCTCCCGCACAAAAATGCCCTGGATCACATTCGACATCATGGCTTCCATTCTCAGCTCATGCAGGCGCACAATCCACCCTCCTGGAACACGTAAAGCCGTGGAAAATCCGTATTCATCTGTGCCAATATGTCGAGACTGCCCCATTGGAATGGCTTCAAAGTCGAAAATGTCATGTTCAATCGATTTTGTCACGGAATTCTCCCTGTTAAGCGCGTTTCAGACTTGGATAATCAACTTCACCCAGGATTCAACTCCCGAACAGTCGGATGGTTGTAGTTGACCAGGATGACCCTATAGTCGTAAGGCTCACCCTTCCGTTGTTCCACGCAGATCGCGCCGAACTGCTCCAGATCGTACAGGATGTTCTTTCTCTCGAAATCCGCCAAGGCAGGCAAAACATCGGTCAGTTTCCGCAGAAAGGGACTCAGCCAAATTTCCGGATGGGAGCCGTATTCCGTGAGCATCAGATCCAGACAGCGCTTCTGGTCCTCCGTGACCACTGGCACCGGACTCCGGAACCTTGAGCCTACACTCTCCTTCTGAGGCTTCACAGGCTCGGTATTCTGCTCGGGTACAGCCTGCGGCTCAGGCTTCTTCGCCTCCAGTGCCTCCTTCCGTGCTTGCTCACGGTGCTGCTCAGCCAACCGGGCGTATGCGGCCTCCTTTTCCAGCCGCTTCAGGGATTCTTCATCGAACAGGCTCGTAGCGTCAACGAAGTTGTCGTCACCGATATTCTGCAGCAGATCACCGGATAGGTTCCCTCGGAACGCGACGGCTTTGACGGTTTTGGCCTGCGTCTGGATGTGCTGGATGACTGGGATGTAATCACGATCACCGGCGACAAAGACAAACGCTTCAATGTCAGGCCTTGTGTACAGAATCTGCATGGCGTCGATGCACAGGCGCATATCTGCTGCATTTTTATGCTGCACTCCCATGACGTTCCTGATCTCGATGCCCATTAGGTAAAGCGATCCAAGTGGAGCAGCAGCCAAACGCTCGAAGTCTGCGTAAGCGTACCGAACAATCGGAGCTAATCCAAGCTCCTGTTCCAGATATACGCGGAGGTTCCGAATGAGCTCCAGGGTATACTCGGTCAAATCAGGAAGGTCCGTGTATTGCGACTTCAGGTAGTAGAAAACATTCTCGAAGTCGACGAAGACGGCTGCGTAGCCTTTTTCTGGGCTGGGAGGTTGTGTGGGCATATCCAGTGTGCACTGCTTTGTGAGCGATAGATGGAATATAGCTCTATTAGTGCAGACAGGACAATCCCAACAACATAGGCGTGATTCACATAACTCATCAGTTTTCAACAGACCTAGTCTAGACGAAAGCCGTTAACTGCCTGGCGCAGGGCAAACGCGATCTGCTCTTCGGTGAATTTGGACATCCTCATCCAGGTATTTTCCCCTTTCGTGACATGGGAAATAGGCTGATAGTTCTCACATATGCACTGGCTAACTTTGCAGGGAGGAGGTCACAACAAGCACCTTGTCGGTTTTCACCGCACATTTATAGGGAAGTCACACAAGGCGCAATCCACCTGTCATTTTCTTACCACAAGGCACAGACTCATTGAATCACGATCTTGAAGACCTTCATCCGACTCATCGCGATGGCCCGGATAAAATACACTCCACAGCTAAGATTTCCCGTGTCTATTACACTGTTTCTTGTTCCAACATCAAAGTCATTTCTTGACAACTCAGCTGCTAGGCGACCATGTATATCATACATTCGAATGCTTATATTTACTGCGTGCTCATGTCTTTTGTCAACATGTACTTGTTGTCCCTGCAAAACCACATTGGGGTACACATCCAGAAGTAACTCATCTGTCATCTTTACTGGGGCGACCTCAGATGTCGAACTATATTCCTTTCTGTATATCTGGCCTTCCTCGCTTACTGTGTAATAGTGTTGACCTGAATAGCAAACAGATCTCAGGGTACGCCAGCCTTCGAATTCTGGTATACTATCGGATGTCCAGTTTTGTCCGTTGTCCTGGGTCTTAAGAGCTGGGACAGAACCACGTCCAACACAGATACCGTTCGTATCATCTGTAAACAGCATATCATAATACACACTGGTACCATTTGGCATCGATGGTTCGATCCACTCAGTTCCGCCATTTGTGGTCTGGTAACACTCGCTGAAATCGGAGCCGATAAATAGATGACCTTCCCGGCGTACAGCAAGAGCATAATAATGCCTTCCGATCTGAGGTTTGATCTGAGTCCAGTTCGCACCACCATCCTCGGAGAAGGCGACGAGACCGTAGGAACCTGTCATGTACCCAATACGGTCATTGGTAAAATTGATATTAAGTATACTGTGGTAAAATCCTGTAATTGGCACCTTTTCATCAAATGTCCCACGAAGCGTCCATGACGCTCCACCATCAGATGTGAACCATACGCATGCCTTCCCTTCCGTAATCGACCCCGAGCAACTCGAATCGCCAGCGAGCCATCCCGTCTTTTCATCGAGAAAGAAGGCACACAAATAATGATAGCAGGTGTCATCCCTTCTTTCGACCCAGGAGACACCGGCATCGGTTGTGACATACTTCCTGCCTTCGTCTCCCACAACGTATGCAGTATTTTCATCTACGATGCCGATTGCCTTCAGATAACGAGGGCCTATTTTGTCTGTTACAAGTTCTGTGTAGCTCCAATTTTCTCCCGCATCGGTCGTTCTCAGTACGCCGCTATGTGTGCATACCAGGCCCGTCGTCTCGTCGAAGAACTCGACATCGTTAAATTCGTCCTGCCCCGTCGGCACCACATCCCCAGGTTCAGGATAAATCAGGCTCCATTCCTGTTCATTCTGTGCTGTGCAAGTCAACGATAACGTCAGAACGCATACTAATGCAACGAAAGGGTGGCTGACACAATTTACCTCTATTTTCATCTCTGCTCCCAAGTCTATTCAACAATAACAATCTTTCTAATTTCATGACAGCATTTGCTCGTAAGACGATAGAAATAAACACCAGGCGCATAGCTAGACGTATTATCCGATATCGTCATGGTGTTCATGATCTCTCCAGCATACACGGTCTTCATATACTTTCCGGTTGCGTCATATAACTTTAACATAGCAACATCAGCGGTACCACCAAACAATTCAATAACAATGTTCTCGCCAGATCGCACTGGGTTTGGGGACGCTGTCCATTCAGGCGATGCAGGTGTGTGTACCTTATTATCACCATCGGTGCCTGACGGCTTGCCCAGTAAGTACTCATAAAGACCTGCACTTGTACCGGCATAGAGACGACGAGGATTCTCATGGTAATACAGATAGTTTACGGATACGCTGTGCATTCCATCAGTCTTCATACCGACCCAGGTCGAACCATAATCAGTAGATTTATACACGCCACCCGCCCGTTCCCCGTTTTTTTTATGTGCGTTCGGTCCCGACATGGACTTTGATGAACAGTAATAAGTTTGCGGTTCTAATGGATCGACCAATATATCAGTGAATGACAAAGCCTTAAATACACTGTTATCAACAAAATTCCATTCTTGTCCCCCATCTGTAGTTCTTAATATACCTTCATTTGTTGCGACTAGAATGATGTTTGGTTTCTCTGGATTGACGACAATTCGATGAAAGTACGAATCTCGTCTATCATACAGTATTCTCCATGTTTGCCCAAAGTCTTCTGTTTTCCAAATAGATTCTATCCTGGTTCCAAACTTAGTGTATTCGTTTGAACAGAGATAGTATATGCCATCAACATATGGATGAAAAGCCACATCTCTGTACTGATACCTCACACTCGGAGCCCCATTTGGCTCTCTGGGCGTAATAATATGATCGTTACCATTGCTATGAGTGGTCGTTTTGATGATCGTGCTATCTGTTACACGCCACAGCCCATAATAATATCCACCGAATATCTCATGTGGATTATGCGGATTGAAGTGGAAGCGATTGAAAGAGGGAGAGTACTGTATGTCTTCAGATCTTCTTGGACACATTGGGATGATTGCTAAGGTGTAGTTTTAAACGTTGCTGTGGGGCCTTCCCACGCAGATTGAACTGTTTTCTCTGTCGTAGTGTCCTTCGCTTTATCCGCTCTCTCTCCGTCAGTATTTCCCTCATCCTTCCTTCGTACACATCCACCGGTTTCAGGTTCTGCAGCGATTCATGGTACCGCTCGTTGTTGTACCAATCAACGAAGCTCGCGAGGGCACGCTCGAGTTCTTCCGGGTAGTAGTAATGATCGAGCTTTATCAGATTCTTCATCGTTCGGTGGTAGCGCTCGATCTTGCCCTGCGTTGTCGGATGATACGGTTTTCCTCGTGTATGGACCATCTCATGCTCTTCGAGGTACGTCTTCAGTTCTTTCGAGAGGTAGCACGGTCCATTGTCCGAGAGCAGGCGAGGACGGTGCAGAACACGGGCTCGCTCACGACCGCTCCGTTCAAGGGCCAGATCCAGCGTATCCTGTACATCGGTAGCGGTCATTGTCTTGCAGAGCTTCCAGGCGATGATGTACCGTGAGTAATCGTCCATGATCGTCGAGAGATAGTACCAGCCCCAGCCGACGATGCGGAAGTAGGTGAAGTCCGTCTGCCAGAGCTCGTGGACTGCACGCGTTGGGTTCTTGAACCGGTCCGCTGCCGCGATCACGGTATATGCCGGACTGGTGATCAGGTCCGCAGCCGAAAGTATGCGATACACGCTGGATTCCGAGATAAAGTAGCCTTCGGTATCGGTGATATACCAGGCAAGCTCACGTGGTGAGGTTTCGGGCTTCTCCAAGGCAACATCGAGTACGTGGCTTCGCACATCTTCCGGGATGCGATTCCAAATCCTGCCTGGAAGCGGCTTGCGCTGCAGGAGTCCGTCAAACCCTCCTTCACGGTACGACCGATACCAGGTATAAAAGCTCGATCGCGGAACCTGCAGCGTGTCGAGTGTCTCCTTGACCGATCGATCCGAGCCTTCCACGATGCGGATCAGTTCCATCTTTTCCGCGGCAGAGTATCTCATAGCCCGTCCGTATCGATTCCCATACCATTCAAGCTTTTTTTCAGCAACCGGTTCTTCAGGAACACATCGGCCACGGCCTGCTTGAGGTGTTCGTTTTCCTTTTTCAGTTCCTGGACTTCGCTCGTGTTCGCCTCACGCATCGTGTCACCAGCAAGACGTTTCTTCCCGGCTTCGAGGAAGTCCTTGCTCCACTTGTAGTATAGATTCTGATGGATATTTTCGCGCCGACAGATCTCGGCGATGCTGTATTCTCCCTTCAATCCCTCGAGTACGATCCGGATTTTCTCCTCCGAGCTGAATTTCCGGCGGGTCCTGCGTTTGATCTCTCGTGCGACTGAGTTCGGGTCTGTTGAGTCACTCATAGGTACCTCCTGTCGTTATCTGATTCTACGGAAATACCACCTTAGAATCTACCCCAAATCTGTCCATGAGGTTCTGACATCATACACTCCATCCATGTGCATGTCCATACACGAAATCGGTACTCTCCTCCAGTTGCCCGGAGCGGTAGAACCACTTTTCCGTTCCATACTGCAAACCGGATTGCGGGTCATACTCCGCCGACATCTGCAGTTCTCCGGTGACATAAAACGCTTCACGCAGCACCGGCTTACTGTCTTTGTAGGTCATCACGGTCGTGCTGCCAGATTTCGTAGTCCGCGTGGAAAAACGTGACCGACAGTTTCAGGCTCTGTGAGGTGCCGTACAGCAGCGTTAACCGAACGCTGTCAACGAACGCTCCCTGACTGAGTGAAAGAGGAAAATCCCATTGCATTGCCATCACGTCGATATACTTGTCGTTTCCAGACTCCCAGTCACCGACGAGATAGGATCCGTCGCCCTGCGGACTCGGATCGGTGATGGGATTCCACGACGGGGGCCAACCGGAAACATCCTTGCCACGGATCGAACGCGTGTAATTCGAGCCCTGGATGAAGGTAAGTTGCTGCGCCAGCGTTGTCACGGGGATCAGGCATAGCAGTCCCGCAACGACCGCGATAATCAGTCGCTTCATTGAAACCTCCTGTAAACAGGTTGTTTGGGATAAATGAACTATCCCCAGTCCCCGGGCCCGGAAATCAGAGTTTCTATATGCTTCCTATTTTGCCGATCGCGTACCTTTGACAATAACCACTTCCGTACCTTCCGTGAGTACTCCTACAACCCATGCTTCGTCCCCGTGTATTGCGCAGCCGTAGAAATAGGCGCTTTCAAGACCTGGCAGATTTTGGAATGATTTCCACTCTTCCTGATTGTAGTGCAGTATTGTTGAGACAGCCCCGACAACCAGTATATCCCATCTGTTGTTAGCGGCCATGTCTCTTCCGTATCCGCTTTTATGCTCTAGTTCCCAATCCATCGTCTTCTGCCAATTCTTCCCATCGAAATGGAATGCATGCGGTCCATCCGTGTAAATGTCATCCAGATGGCTGAACCAGAGGGCCTGCACGCCGTGGGGCAGGCTGTCCTGCGAGAAGAACGCGACCTTTTCTCCGACGACCGTGTAAAATGCGGTTGGACCAGCATCACCGGGTCCCGTCGCCGCCACGAGCACCGTATCGCCGTTTCCGTGCATTGCCGTGATATCCTGGTCGATGTCACTCTCCAACAAATTCCAGTAATTCCCGTTGTAGTGAATCATCTGGCCTTTCATCCCAGCTGCGTAGATGTTTCTGGGACCGGTACCCCAGCACGTACGCATTCCACCGACATCTCTCAGCGCAGTGAGCAGTCGTGAATCTGTTTCATATTCACGTCCATCCCAGTGAATGAACACGGTGCCCTGCAGAAACCAGATATTATCTGGTGAAGTCCCAAAGAGAGTATGTATTTCGTGCACGCTCGGTTCCGTTGCTGAGCCCATAGGCTCTTCCCATACCTTCTCCAGCTTCCACTCTTTCCCATTCCACCGGCAGGCGTTGTAGTTCTCTCCTTTGTGCTGTATCCAGCCCACCGCCCACACGCAGGTGTCGTTGATGTAGCACACGTCCCATAGATGGCCTTTTGTGTTTTCGGGATCGATGATCGTGTGTTCCCAGGTCCAGTCCTGCGAAGATGGGCCTTCAACTTTTGCCGGAGGCGGTTCGGTGGTGGAATCGGTGCAGGTGTTGCCGAGAAGCACCACGAAGAGAAGTAGAGACAGAATTTTCAGATTTTTCATTGCCACTCCTGCTGAACCTTATTTCTGAAGAGCGGTCTCGCCCCACATTCAGGCCCAAGCCCCATTACTAGTTTTCGTACTCTCGTGAATCCACAACTCGAATCGGGATGCAACAAGAACCTTTTCGGACTCATAATGGTGAATTCGAGGGAGAAGGTCAAGGCTTACAGCTCCTGCAGATACCTCCATTTCTGACAGATTGCTGCGTTCTTCCGCCATTTGCGAGGCAGAATGCGTTTGTGCTTCAGGTAGAAGCGGCAAGTCTCAGCGAAGTCTCCATCCGTTGCGTGTCGAAGTGTTCAAGGGGCTGGATGCCTTTCAACTTCTCGGCATTTTGGACAGCATGCAAGGAAATTTCTGCTCTGACAGCGTTTGGCAGACCTGGTCCAGCCTACCTGATGAGCACCTTCCCCACCTCGATACCGTCATCATGCAGAATCTGCATAAAGGACACGCCGGGAACTGCGTTCGAGGCGGTCCAGGTGGCTCATAGGAACCTTCTTTCGCTGTCTGATGCTACGGAATCTACCCCAAATCTGTCCATGAGGTTCTGACATCATACAATAAGATGCTGAGGTTATATACAATAGCCGCAATCATTTTATTTACAACCATGAGGCTCTATACATGAGCATGACACCATTAGCCGCTGCAATAAACGCAGCGAAGCCGCTTTGCTACAATTACTTGTTCTGTCACATTTGGCCTGGACAGCAACCGAGCAGTGAAGAAATAGACATACTTGCAGAGCAATACGTGAAGGACAAAGCGACAAAGGCTCGGATAGATGCATGGAAAGCTAGCTTGACGGACGAAGGTATTACGACAAGGAAAGTACAGCGAATGCCTAGCATTTTATACAACGAGGGGTAGACACTATCGTCTACCATATTTTACTGTCCAAGAGGTTCTGACGTCATACAGTCCAATCTATATACGTATCATCTACATCTAACAGGAATCTTATATCATCTTTCACTTTTCTAGACATCTATTTTCTATTGACGATACACTCTCTTTTATATCATCGTCTAAACACCTCCAGACTCTCTTTGCGTACTCGTCTTTATAAGAATTAGACACCAATAGTACGTGATGAAGCACTCTATCTATAGCTCGGACTCCATTATTTTCTATCATACCAAGGATCATTTCATATATATTTGTTGTAGGCGGTATCTTACCCTGACTTCGTATCCATGAAGTAAACTCTTCAGCTATGGCTGCATCACTGTCTCTACTCCTAACAATGTACTTGACTTCTCCGTCCAGTCTCGATACAGGCGCTCTTGTCGGGCGACGGTTCTTAACCAGAACAATATTACAATTATAATGATATACGTACTGACCTTCAGGCGCTTTATACAATTTTTCAATTGACCAGCTCCTGTGCGTGACCGCCATCCTATAGCATAATTTTGATCTTGGCCGCACGTATACGCCGCTAAGCACAGTGCATGATGGTCCATCATACAGCATTTCTTTTCCATCGACAGACAATGCCATAGGCGAAGCGCAATAGTCATACGTGAGACCTTGGACACATACTGTATCATTAGTAGTATTTTCTACAAATACATCAAAATATGGCGTCTCATACTGGCCATACGCGTTTTTGTGTGGAACTATCTTACAGACGATTGGCTGTGAATAGCAAACGCCTGAAAGGATTAAGAATGTGTGGGTTTCCCACGTTCTTTTCGAACGACAACATGTTCTCCACGTACAGACAAAGAAGCATAGACTCGCCATTCATCAGTGAAGTACAGACTTCCTAGACTCGTGTTCTCGCTGAGCAGGTCCAGCACATTTTCTTTGTCGCGTGCAGGGATCGGGAAGGCACGCACGGTTCCGTTTCGCTTGAGCAACCCGAAGACGATGATCTTCCCGGCAGCTCCCCAGCCTTGTTTCCCTGGCCGATACCCGCCAAAACAGGTCTCATCGCACTCAATCGATCCATTGAGCGGCTCGCTGTCGACATGCTGGTGGATCCAAAGCGTCTTTCTGATTGCGCGATAGAATCGTTCGACGGTACGAACGGAGGCTGGAGCACGAAAGCGAAGACGGTAGGCAGGGACACCGAGCACGAAATACTCAAGCAGCTTACGCTTCGCAGACTCCTTGATGCGAAAGCTCTGCCAGACAGTGCACCACGTGTAGCTGCTCCGACAGTAGCGGCAACGGTACCGTTTATCACTGAGCTTCCACGCCCAATGATGCCCACAGTATGGACAAGATCAATGCATGATTTCTCGAATCTAAGCATTTCTCAGGTCCGTTTTGAGTACGTATTACCAATATTTTTGACCATTGCTACATCTGTATAAAAGTAGTGGATATATCCCCTTGCTTCGTAGTCAGAACAATCAAATACACTCCAACAGGAAGAACCCTATCACTAATACAAACTGTTTGGCTTCCTTCATGAAGGACCACAATATTACTATAGTACTCCCGGCCAGTCATATCGTAGATTAGTATCTCTCCATCGGTCGTTCCTGATGATTCAATCTTGACGCTGAGCTCGCCAAATCTACTTGACGAGGGATTTGGATACACACTGATGTGATATTGATTGGGGATATCCACTGTTGTCTTGACATTTACCAAATGTGCCGTCCCGCCATAAAGTACGAAACCGTTGTCCTGACCTGGGTACTCCGTCCACGTTGATCTCCCCAACACCGCAATATCTTCGTAGCCGTCGCCATTTACGTCCCCCACAGGGAACGTCCACGCTGCACTGACGGGGACAACTGTCTGGTCTATACCAAACGTTCCGTATGGGAGCAGATGTAGATGATCTGATCTACTGGGATAAAAATGGAATGCTGTTCCATTCCGGGCATACTTGGGTATCCATCCGACTATGAGATCATCCGTGCCATCGCCGTTCATATCACCTACTGCAGAAGCTGCTCTGAGATTTTCGAGAATATCACGATCCGGCATCTCAAGGGAATCCACTGGAGTGATGTCATCTATAACATCACTCCCATACCACACCTTTGGTTGCTCGTATGCAACACTTTCAATCCCATCTACTATGTCGTCGTAACCATCGTTATTCAGATCCCTGATGACGGGTGTAAAGTCATTCATCGTCCATCTTCCATCCAACCCCATGACGTAGTCAGGGCTCAGGAACTGTCCGTTACTGTTACCAAGAAAGATCTCCCAACCAGTTATTGCAGTTCCCGTGGCACTTGGTTTCCAGACATGATTTACAACCATATCCGTCATTCCATCACCATTGAGATCACCAACAAGAAATTGTCTCGAATCGACTGAGCGATCGACATAATCCCTTCTGGGATAGTGCAGGTACGTATCGGGCCGTCCAGAGAATGGGTAACCTCCCATGAGCAACCCAAAGCGAACACTTGTTGAATCCACGTCGTACATTACAAAAAGCAGATCCGTTTTTCCATCTCCATCTGCATCAACCGCCTTAACCCCTTCGTAGATTGGAGCAGATTCCGCCCAGCCAAACATTTGCATTCCCGATGCACTATCACCCTTTATCTCTTGATCTGGCACCGTAGAATAGAACGGATATACTCCGGTATTCAGAAATACGCGGATATTGCCTCTCCTGCCAGGAAATAAATCTGGATCCTCCCTCGAACGTCCATTACTGGCTGTTATAATATCAATTGCCCCATCACCATTCACATCTGCAGCTTCTATTGCATTCCCTCCGCCCAGTACGTACTGCTCGGACTCCGTCGGAATGGGATCGCCTCCATAGTAAATCCATGTTGTGTCGAGGTACGACGAAACGGCATAGTCATCATATCCGTCCTGGTTTAAATCCCCGAGTTCCTCGACCAACCACCCAACTGCGATATGCTTGGTAGGATGGATTCTTCCAAGCTTGACGATCTCACCTATAAGCGCCTTGGAAATCGCCTTGCCATTTGAGTGAACTCTGACCTGTGCGTCAAGCTGGCAACAAAAGCACAACAAGAACACACACACTACTAAGACGTATAGTATTCTCGCAGAAGGACATTGAGACACCTGCTGAGGCTTTGTCGTACTTAGCTTTATAATCTTGAACATTCGATATAAGTGAATCCTATACTTCATTAAATACTCTGGTTTAGCTTGGGTTCACCAATTTGTATGTAGTGTATTCAAATAATTTCTTTAAACATTTTGTTGAAAGCTTATGAGCGGCGTAAAAGGCCCTTGGCATCTGTATTCTACCGCCCCAAAGGCATTCATCAAGTTAGTAAACACCCCGATGCAGACAAGATTGACCATTACTCTCCACCCATGATATGAGCAAAGCAATTGCTCGTCGTGCTCGGCAGAAAGCTCATTTTCTCACCCTCCTTGTGCTCAACCCCCATTCTTAGGTCCGGGTCGTATGTTAGTTTAGTTGACAATTATCCACCCTCGACAACGGCTGTTCCAGCACGTTTTTCCCCAACAAATCTTCAAATGGAATGATCGCCTCCGGCGCAGGTGGACGATATCCCAAGCTACTGTGTGGACGCATGGTATTGTACTCTCGCCTCCAGCGTTCAATCAGGATTCTTGCCTCAGTCAACGTATCGAATATTTCACGCTCAAGCAACTCTCTGCGAAGCGTTCCGTTGAAGGACTCATTGTACCCATTCTCCCAGGGGCTGCCTGGCTCAATAAACATCGGTTGTACTTCGAGACTTTTCAGCCATCCCGTGACATTGTCGGTTGTAAACTCCGATCCATTGTCGCTGCGGATGTGACGGGGAAGGCCATTCCGTTGAAACAAATCCATCAAGCATTCGACGACATCTTCCCACCTCAGTTTTCGCTCCACCTTGATCGCCAAACATTCTCGTGTGTATTCATCGATTACTGTCAGCATCCGGAATGTCCGCCCGTCCATGGTGCGATCCAAAACGAAATCGTAACTCCACACATGGTTGCGATGCGCGGCACGCAACCGTACACAGGAGCCATCATTCAGCCAGAGATGACGACGTTTTCGCTGTTTTTGAGGCACTTTCAGACCTTCCTCACGCCAGATCCGCTCAACGCGCTTGTGGTTTACGTGCCACCCCAGCTCACGAAGCATCGCGGCTATCATCCGATAGCCATACGATGCATACTTCCGGGCCAGACCGATGATGGCCAAGCGCAACGCCGACTCATCCGGCTTGCGGTGGGATTTATACCGATAGGTGCTACGATGAATGTTCAATGTCGTACACGCCCGGCGTTCGGAAACAGCGCAGGTCTCGCGGATATGGGTGACCAGACGCCTCCGCTTCACCGGGCTGAGGACTTTTTTGATTCAAACGCTATTGCCTCCTTCAGAATATGAATGTCGAGATCTTTCTCGGCCATCATCTGTTTGAGGCGAGCATTCTCCTTCTCGAGCTCCTTGAGCCGCTTCGCCTGGTCCGTGCGCATGCCCCCGTACTCGTTCCTCCATCGATAATACGTCTGCTCCGTCACCCCTATATGGCGTACTGCATCTGAAATCGTTGCGCCCTCGGCAACGAGCACTTCGACCTCACGCAGCTTCTGTATGATCTGTTCCGGTGTGTGTTTCTTCTTGGCCATTGCAGCCTCCTTTCCAGTGAAATGTACTCAAAGACTAACATTTTTGCTGGACCGGTTTTTTGGGGGCAGATCAATGTAGGTCGTTTATTGGCTATGTGTTGCAGCGGCACCTGCACGCTATCACCGTAATCTCACCGTAGTCGAGAGTTTCCGAGCGCCGGAGCGCGGCCTGGAAAACGTGCGAGCAAGCAATTTCGATACACTTACAGCAGTTCAGCAGGGTTCAATATAGTGTGGATTGGTGAGGGGGACAATGCAGCTATTTTGCGGTCTTCTGAAGGCGTAATATTGTCGCAGACCTTTTGTAGCAAGTTGGTCCGCGTCGTATTTTCAGCATGGGACAAGGCAATGAAAACGAGGAGGAACCCACGATGGGGACGACTGATCCTTCGATGCAAGAACCGGCATTCACGAACAACCTTATTCGAACCGGAAAGAGGCTTGCCGTAGTGATGACCGTGCTGGTGGTAACGGGCGTCACGCTCCTCACGCTCATGCGCATATTCGAGCCACCGGAGTCATTTGGATACGGGTACCTTTTCATCACCAGCATGCAATTCATGCTGCTCTACACAATGGACACGCCGCATTCTGATCCGAGCATCGGCAAACTGATTCTGGTCAATGCAATCCTCGCCGTCGTTACAACGGTCGTCATGTTTGGATTTGGAATGTTGTTCGTGGGCGGCTGAGAAATGCCTTTGGCGCTGAAATTCCTTTCCAAACTAGATCTTCCAGAACATGGTACTGTGAATAGTCCCCGTACTTTTCCACAGGGAGATCGGCCGTTTAAAATCATGACAAGGAATCCATGGGAGAATGTTTACTTGTCCATTGAGGATTGCCATGTTCGCACACATTCTCGAAATCATTTTGAAAATAGTGCTCTACCTGGTCTTCGAGATCTTGCTACTTCTCACCGGAGACGTCGTGTTGTTCGCGTTTTCATTTGGTCGCTTGAGGCCGGAATGGCTTGGTGGAGACTACGGATCGGTGGAGCAAGGATCAAACTGGAGAAAACCGGCGATGTGGGCTGGCCTTGGCTTTTGGCTGCTCGTCATACTCGTATTGATTCTCTCGATCCTCTGATAATCTACCCCTGGGAATCACAAAGGGTTAGAATTTTCAACTCCCTTTCCTTGATCACGCCCCAAACAGTTTCTCACCATCACTTCCAGATCTGACTCCAACCTGGGACCTGTTTCATGTATCCTGTAAGCATTTCACTTGACTCTGAATTCAGCCTGTAGTGCCCCTCATCGTTCAGTTCGTAGTAGGAGATCATGTATTCATCGGACGCGCATCGGGCGTGAAAGGCGACCTTGACCGGTCGGCTGGCTGCTCCCCATTGTTTTCTGGCCAGTCCCAGATCTTTGAGCGTGACGGTCTTGATGGTTTTTGGCTCGATAGTGATTCGCAGGTCGAGATTGGACCTCCGGTATTCTGTCGTCTCGCCGAAAAGCCACATCCCGCGGATCGTAATGGGCGCATCCGTCGGATTCCCGATGTCCATCGTTACTCCATCGCAGGAAAACTCCAGTGGATGCAATTGCTCTTGGGCATAAGCGCTCGTTGCCAGCAGCAGCAAGGCGTACACTAATCCAATGAATCTCAATCCTTTTGCCATGGGATTTCTCCTGTGTGAATCACTCGGAAATAAACATCGTGTCTGCGTTAAACGTCGACACCGGAAAATGATGAGAAGGAGATCATTCCTGATCTCAAGGGATGCTACTCTTTGCGCCGCCGTGAGCATGTGGTCGCGCCTTCGGTAATAACTGGATCGCCCGTAATGATTGAGATCTCCGCTGTTGTCGAGACCTCCTGGCGCGGAGCGGGGATCTGCTCAAGTACGACCCCGACCTCATCCGGATCCTGGGTGTCCTGCCCTTTTATCGTGATGTTCTCAAATCCACGGGATTCAAGAACATCCAGCGCCTCGAGAACCTGCATGCGCTGAATATCCGGCATTGCCACCTGTGCTGCCTTTTGTGCAGTGAGCCAGTAGGTGCTCGAGGCAAGCACAATCACAACTGCGCCCACGAGACCCAAGAGTGTTTTCCGTAGAACCGTTTTCAATGTTACCCCATACTGATGTTGCGATCATCACATGCCGCTGAGAGCAGCATAACCATCCCTATTACAACCCATATGCCTCGGATTCTGAGCATTTCCTCCATGCGCTTACAATACGCAATCGTGCCGGAATTGTCAATCGGACTGTGAAATGACATCCTCATGACAACGGATAGCGCGGAAGGGACTACCATGCACTCAGCATCCCAATTCATTTCAAGCGGGTTGAACCATGAATATCCCCGGTGTTCGTTTCATCTCAGCGTTGCTGGTCATCAGCCTGATGGCCGCGTGCTCGCCAACGAAAAGCATCCTTCATCCCCCTGACGAAGACGATTTCGAGGAAAGTTATCACTATATCATTGAGGGTAACCTCTACCAGAAACTCGCTGCGCAGGGGGACACTCTGTACTGCCAGGTCATGCGCGTGGATCAAGATGGCGAACGCGTGCGTGTGAGTACGGAGCGCGCGAAGGCGGCAGGATTCAAGCTGGAACTCGCTGCCACGCTGCAGCTTCGCACGGCAGCCGCTTCTTTCGGAACCGGCGATACTCTGGCGATTCCTTATGCGCAGGTAGCCAACATTCATCGCACCGTATCGAATCCTGCACATCCCGTTGGCGTAGCTGTTGGATTGCTTACTGTCGTTGGGATCGTGATAGGTATTTTCGTTGTGGCAGCCATCATCTCATTTATGAAATCCCCTCTCAACTGAACGCAGTCAGGGAGTCCAGGGACCAAGATAACTCTCCCCATGCTTTGCGGTCATCATGGAATCCGCTTTGAACGCAGAGTGCGTAAGACGTAGCCGTTGGTATTCCCTGTAGTTCTCACACCAGGCTTCAAGGTTGTAGTATTCCGGTGATGGCAAGTCCCCGGGTTTGCTGGCTGCGCTCTGATGTGAGCTCGCTTTTGCAGCGGCAGCACAGGGATCGGGAGCGTCCGCGGATATCCATAGATTGGCGCAGGATGAAAGCAGAATGATCGTCATTGCGGTCAAGCTCAAGGCGGCATACCTTTTCATGGGAACCTCCTATCGATAAAGGATATCCTCATTTCCTCACAAACGTCCACTCGCGAAGCAGGGAGACGTCATCCGCTTTTCGCTGCCAGAGCCAGTCGTCATGAGAGGATGAGATGGAGGATATCGCGCGCCAGGCGACGAGTCCGATTCTGCGTCCCTCATGAGCATCGCGATAGCCGGAATCGTTCGTGATGATGAATATCCCTCTCAGGTCGAAATCGTAGAGATACGCTCTGATGTCCCTTCCGTCGGTAAGGTGGAGCGTCATGTAGTCGCATGTGATTTCCGCGCGCTCGATGATAGTCGGCGTGTCGTGCAGACGATGAGGCAGCACGCCCTCCGCGGTACTTGCCATGATTTTCAACGACTCGCGATGCTCGGGCACATCCATCCAGTACCTGGCGAGGGGGTTGATCTCTACAGCGGTAGCGGTCATGATGAGTCCGCCGACAATGCCCACGACAACAGCAACGCCTCCGGCAGCGATCTGGAGATCTGATGGCCACGACTCATCCTCCTCCTTTCCGATCGCTTCCATGAGTAGAAACGCCATCGCCGCACTTCCGAGAACGGTTTGTCCCAAGCCCTGCGCAATCGTCGTCAGCGGTGTTGTGCCGGACAACATGTCCACGTACATGATATCCCCGACGGGATAGCAGAATGGCACCTCCGTTTCATGCGTGATCGGGAAATCAATTTCCATCTCTCTCATTATCTGGAGACTGTCTTCGTCCACGCGCGAAAGGAGTCCCTCAATCGCCTCACCAGAACGCAGTTTCACTTCCACCGGCTGCTGCGCTCGCAGGGGACTACAGAAGCAGACCAATACAATGAGCAGAAATGGAGTGTGATGTTTCAAAAACGCCTCCGTTGTTGTCCTGAATGAGAATACGAAATCCGAACATCGGGGTTGTCATAGGTTTGTCATGATTTTCCTGCCGAAAACAGCCAAAATGGGTCCTGTGAGCAAAGTGACACCCATTTTAACATATGTTAAAATTACCGTCATGAGATTTTAATGCATGCTAAAATCCCGTCCGTAAATTTTAACACATGTTAAAATTGAGCTTTACGTCCTTCTCAGGGAGAATCTGCACGCTGGAGGCTTGACTTCGCGTTTCGCACATCTTATATTGGTACTAAACAGACCATAACAGTACTCATAGTCTCACAATGTCTTCCGATCACACCAGAAATCGCATTCTTGCCGCAGCTTCTCAGCGCTTCTTCAGGCATGGGTTTTACAGGGTCTCGATGGATAGCCTCGTTGCCGAGGTACGAACGAGCAAAAGCACCATATACAAGTACTTTCCCTCCAAGGAAGACCTGGTTCAGGCGGTGCTCGAGGAGATCAATCGGGAGATCAACGAGACGCTTGAGGCTATTGTCACTGATGGAACGAGGAACTTCCAGGAAAAACTCACCGCGGTGACACGGTTCACCGGGAGCATCCTGACAAAAGTCAGCGAGGAGTTTCTAACGGATCTTCGCATGCACACCCCCGAGCTCTGGGATGTGTATCAGTCCATGCGGCAGGATCGCCTCGATAATCTCTACGGCCGGTTGTTCCGGGACGGCATCGACGAAGGAATTATCCGCAGTGATATGGAACTGGACTTCATCTTGCTCGTGTATACAAAACTCACCGAACTTGCCGTGCAGCCGGAGGCGCTGTCCGCTTCCCCTCTCAGTAATATCGACGCTTATGCCGGACTTACCACCCTCTTCCTTGAAGGGGCTCTGACCGGGCGCTCGAAAACATCGCTGAATTCGGCGTAAAATTTTTTGATTACACGAGTACTGATAATACTGATATAGTACTCTTCATATAGAAAAAGGAGACATCATGTTTGCCATAAATCATGCAGCGACCGCGTTGGTATTGAAGAAGAAATTCCCGGGAGTGTCCATGATATGGCTGCTCATATCCGTGCAGCTTATCGAACTGCTCTGGGTTGCGCTGAATTTCCTGGGGATAGAGCGAACAATCACCGATGCCGCGGTGCATTCCGTCGCCAACATTCACCTCGTGCACATGCCGTACTCGCACTCGATCGTGATGACCGTGGTCATCGCAGCTGCGGCCGCGGCTGTCCTGCGGTATGGACTGAAGCAGTCCGCTCTCGCTCTCGCGGTTGGAATCGGAATCCTCTCCCACATCGTTCTCGATCTGCTGACACACACCGCTGATATCGCCGTACTTCCGATCGCCGGTTCCGTCAAGCTGGGACTCGGTGTGTACAGTCTGCCGCTCCTGGGCTTTGTCGTTGAAACCGCCTATGGCATCTGGTGCTGGTGGGTGTACAGAGGCAGCCGTTCCCTTCTGGCCGTCATCGTACTTTTCAACGTGATGAACCTCTCCTTCTTCACTGCCGCCATAGCCGGACCCGAGACGCTCCTGGCCGAGCACCCATTGATCATTACCGCCGCGATCTTCCTTCAGATCGTCGCTACACTGATCCTTGTCGGTGTGTTCGCGAAAAGGAAATCTGCCGCAGATGTGAAATCCCCAACACCGCTTCCCCAGAGTTGATGTTCATTCCTCGTTGTTATTTCCCCCTCCCTCGCATGCATCTGTATCCGTCGTCACCTGCGCAGGCGGCCCCCTCCGGGCCGCTTGTTCACATTATCTGTACCTTGCATGCGACTTTTTTCCTGTTTCTCCCTCTACTACATGGAGACGGGATACCGGATCCACCTTAATCACCCAGCTGGGGGACCACGCAGAACCGGATGAATTCGACCGCACCGCCGTCACAGGAAGACGCAGCAAGGCAGAGCGCATTTCTCTCGCTGCTGGATGAGCACTATCCGGCCTTTGAGCGCTATGTCCGCGGCATGACACGCGATCAGGACGATGCAGGCGATCTGATTGGCGAAACACTTTTGCGTGCCTACCAGGCATTCGACACTGTTCGCGACCAATCGTCCTTCCGCTTCTATCTGATTACGATTGCGAAACGGCTGCACTGGCTCATGGCAAAGCGCAGAACACTGCATCTGCCTTTCGAGAGAAAGCATGAAGAACTCCGGTTTGAGACGGCCGAGTCGATCGAACTCTCGGCGGACATGGAAGCGCTGTATGCTGCCATTGCAAAGTTGCCGCCAAAACTGCGTGAAACGCTTGTGCTCTATGAATTGTCGGGACTCAGTCTCAAGGAGATTCGCACAATGCAAGGTGGATC
Organism: bacterium; assembly: GCA_020444325.1. Taxonomy (NCBI): domain Bacteria; species bacterium. The sequence continues at coordinate 40,375 of JAHLLD010000004.1, read as the reverse complement.
AATGTCCGGTGTCAAATCCCGTCTCGTCCGCGCCAGGAAGCAGCTCGCGCTGCTCCTCGGAGTACCTGAACACGAGGATTCCAGCCAGACCGGAAATGCGCAGCCGGCAAAGGAAAGAATCGAGGTCGAACAATGAGTACGTCGAAACACAGAACTCTTGACTCCATGCTGGAGGAAGCCCGCAACACGGAGCCCCGCATGTCGACATCGACTGTTCAGGACTATCTCCTTTCCACGGCTCATCCGTATCGCAGAAAACGGATGCCAATCGCTCATCGCTCAATTATTGTAGTCGGAGGAGTTATGGTTTTAGTCGCAGCATTACTGATCATTTTCAATCTCAACACCGCACAGGTAGAAAACACAAATCAACTCACACAGGAATCCACTCAGTCTCAGAACAACCCGGACGCACCGGCAGCGCAGCTGCAGCAGGCCCCGGAGCAGCATACGTCAACTTCCAGTGTGACGGACGACGACTCCTTAAAAACGAAAAAGGATACCTCCAGTAACTCGACCGGGATGTCCCCGGATATGCAGCGCACTACTGATGAAATGTCGCTAGCAATGAAGCGCGCTTTGGAGAGGCGGAAGGCGGAGCATCCGAACTCACCCGAAAACAAAGCCCGAAGAAAGCTCAGAAATGATCTGTATGCAAAGTGGACGAAGCTTCGCATACAGGGGTATTCGATATACGAACTCGATCCGGCCGAGCTTCAGAACATCGGAATCACACTGACCGAAGATGGTGGCGTGCTCGAAGAATTCTATGACGGGATGAGTACGGAGATGGAGGAGAAGTCTAACGGTGTGGTCAGCTACACGTTGTCCTTTGATCGAAAGGATGCCGATGAAGAGAAGCAGGAAAAAAAGAAAGATCTGTATGCCCCTGTATTAGTGACCAATTCGCGTGGACGTACATATTCGACGACCAGCAGTGCTTCAGGTGCCGCCGAGCAGAATATCCACGGTGCAAAAGCCAGCTTCATGAGAACGCTCATCCCCATCAAGGTGCCCACAGAGAACCCCGCCGTCGCTACGGAATCCGGTGATTATTACTACATCTACTGGTTCAAACCTGACCCCGGATTCATCGAGAAGCTTCCCCACCGCGTCCAACGTGCAGTCGAAGAACAACAGCGACAGCTCGAGGAGAACACCGAGAACGGTGTGACAGCTCCTCGCTCTCTCGCCGCGAACATCTACCCGAATCCCATCACGCAGGCAAAGGCTACCGTGGAATTTACGCTGCCCGAACCGCGGCGCGTGGCCGTGTCCATGTATGACGTCAAAGGCGAACGTGTGCGTGAGATGTCCGTCACCGATCAGCGGGGAGAAGGCACCTGGCAGGAGCAGATCGATATCGGTGATCTGAGCAACGGACTCTATCTTCTCGCCGTGACGACAGATGGCGGTGAACAGTCCGTGCAGCCGATCATGGTGAAGCGTTAAGTTAGCAGCGTAGCCTCATCTTGACACTCTCCCCCCATTCGGGTATTATGGATGCGTACACCACTGCTTCATCCGCACTGTCCGGGGGGACGCCATGAGAGTCCTGATCCTTTCCCTGATATTTATTTCGACTTTCGACGTCTGTGCACAGACGGTAGATCACTGGTGGTTGCCGGAGCGATACTCCGGCAACCGGCTCAGTGCCATGTCACTGCACGCACTGCCGGGCGGCATGGTGTGCATTACCGGGACGGACAGCATCCACCGAGCGCCGCCTCCCATGTTTGACGTCAAATATGAGTTCAAGGATCTCAATGCGCATCTGATCGACGGCGCAGGAACGCTGCAGTCGCACACCCTGCATTCCATCGGTCCCCTCGAATCCGGCATGAATTACTTTGCAAAGGGTGGGTTTGATTTTGGCATCGGAGGCTCCTTTGATCGGGACATACTCCTGGCGACGCTGCCATGGGAGATCGGCGGAGCGAGCGTCCATTCGGGTTACGGCATTGGGAATATGGCGCTGCAGCATACATGGAACGATGTACTCGAAACGATAAGAGAATTTCAGGACGCACGACATCCTGATGTCCTTCAGCTGAAGAGTGGTGGATTCTGGCTGGTGTGGGAGGCGATCACGGTACTGGATCCAGCTGAAATACCGCACCGTTATTATGAAGCGGAAATCCGCGTGGCGCGGTTCTCAGAGAATTCCTCCTTCCTGCAATCTTTCACTCTCGGACCAGGGTATAACCCCCGCCTCGTTCAGCGCACTGACGGTACGGTGATGGTCCTCTACAGAACGGCGGGCCATGCGCACGCGATGGACAGTGTCGGTCTGCGCCTCGCGGCAATCACCACGCCCGGTGGTGGAGATGCCGTTCTCGAACGTGGTATCTACTTCGAATACCCTTTCCACCTGGATCTTTCTCCGGAACTTGTCGTGCAGCCGACAACGGATAACAGGGTCGTCGTATTGTTCGACCGGCTCGACTCCATCACCGTGTACTCCTGCTCCGCCAACGGCGAGGTCCGACGCAGCAATACAACGGCAGCAGGGAATGAAGAACGTCGCAGATATCTGCTCACCGATGCTGAGGGACGCATGGTCCTTCTCTGGAGACAGGTAGCGGGAGAGGACATCACATGGTCGCCAATGAATGACGGGAGGATATTCGATACCATTCGCAGCATAGCCGGTACTGCCGGTTACATGGAATGGAAAGCGTATAAGGGAGGCGATGGCAACATCAAGTACATCGCGCATCCCGTGGGAAGTGACTCCCTGCTCATCATTCCGAACGCAACGGCAAGTGCAACGCACATGCGGCTGCTGTTCTCACCCGCGGAGTTCTGGGGAGCGCTTGGGGATTGGACGCTCGACGCTGACGACGTGCTCTGGGTCGCACACAGGACTGAGCAGGAGGTCGATTCGTATCGCAGCGGAATCTACCGCGTGCAAGACCTTTCCCTCTCCAGTCAGGATATCACTTCCCTGCCCCGGAGCATCGCGCTTCAGCAGAATTATCCCAACCCCTTCAATCCATCAACGACGATTGAGTTTACCCTGCCCACGTCACGGCGTGTCACGCTCGTGGTTACTGACCTGTATGGCAGGGAAGTCCGTCGCCTGCTCGATGGCAAAGTCCTGACCCCGGGATCACATTCCCTGCAGTTCAATGCCGGGGGATTGCCGTCAGGTGTCTACTTCCACAGGCTGACTGCGGACGATACGCACACGGCAAGAAAAATGATGCTGATGAAATAGAATGATGGGCCTGCTTTGGAATTGTTTTTCTTAGGCTCAGGTCATACTGTATGCCGGGTATATTCATCATTCCTGCAGGTCGTATGATCAGAATCATTGTTGTTTCCCTCCTGCTTTGCGCCAGTTTGGGCGCAGCCAGTGCGCAGACCGGATTGCGCGATCCCTCCATTTCAGCCGATGGCATTCTTATTGTACCCGATGCGTTCGCGCAGGACGTCGCGCCACTCGTGGAGTATCGCGGCACGCAGGGAATCAGGTACGAGGTGGCCACGATCGGAGCTATCCTCCAGGCGTTTCCCGCGGCGGATACGCTGACTTCGATACGGGAGTTCACCACGTATGCCATGCATTCATGGACGCCGCCCGCGCCGGTGGCATTGCTGCTCGTCGGCGATGTTGAGTGGGTACCGACATACATGCTCCCGCCGCATCCGGCGCACAGCACGCTGTTCACGGATACCGTGGCGATTGATGACATGCTGGCGGACGATCTGTACGATGATGACGCCCTCCCTGAGCTGGCCGTAGGACGGCTTCCCGCGGCTTCCATCGAGGAGGTGCGGACGATGGTCGCGAAGACCATTGCCTACGAGAAGCTGTCCCCGGGCCAGGGCTCGCTCGATCAGCTCGGACTTGCGGACTACGAAGAGGGGGATCCTTTCCTGTCGATGGTGCATACCTGGCAAAACTCCTTCGATCCCGATCGCGATCGTTCTGTCGCACTGGCGGCCAACACAGAGAATGCGGAAACCATTATCGACTCGCTCGCGCATCATATCTCCCATGGTATCGGCACACTGCTGTATGCGGGACACGGGGCGCCGGACCACTGGTCCGCCTTGCATCTCGTCGATGCCACGGATATCCCGACGTTGGAGCTTGGCACGCAACCCTTCTTCCTCTACACCGTTGCCTGCAGTCAGCGCTTCGATCTCGACAGCGCGCAGTCCGTTCCCGAAAACATGCTGCGCGTGAAGGATGGAGGAGCCGTGGGAGCAATCGTGTCGTCGGGACTCGCATTCGGCATGGCGCTCTTCAACATCGGGATGGAAGCGCGCAGCTACATGGAAGAAAACAAAGATGCGTGTTACGGACTCGCGCTGCTCGAGGTCAAGCTCCGGCGCGGTGGCGGACCCGGAGACTCCATTCCTCCCCTCAGCACGCGCAGTACATTGCTCGGTGATCCCTTTCTCCACAATCCCCACTGGGTTACAGGCATTCAGACTCCCTCTCACGCCGTCAGCTCGGCCGTGGATTTTGATCTCTTTCCGAATCCTCTCCCCAACGGAACACGACAGCTCTCCCTTGATCTGAAGAATCCCGCTTCCGGCACAGGTACCATCCTGCTGCGCAACCTGCTGGGACAAACCGTGCTGCAGCGACAGCTTGAGTTTCGCGGGCAGCGCCAGCGGATACAACTCACGCTGCCCGCACTGCGTCCGGGGTATTACCAGGTAAGTGTTTTGCAGTCCGGCCAGATCAAATCACACGGGATAGTCGTGCAGTAACCGTAGATCGATCCGTCCGCATCCCACACCGGGGAAAATCACGACGACCTATTCGCTCTCGCGCTCCGCTGCACGACGCTGCAGTTCCTCAGGAGTAATGACCATGCTCAGATTCTCATCCATGGTGTACAGGCCATCCTCGTCCCGGCCGAACTGAAGCAATGCCGGCTTTTTGTCCTCCGTCGAAACCGCAATCGTTATCTGGTAGGGATACCCATCGTCCGCTTCCGGATCGTAATTCTTGACGATCTCGTCGTACCGGATACCTCGTGATTCCCCCGCCTTCAGAATTATCTTTGTCTCGGGATCATACTTCCACCAGGCCTCCGTACGTCCCTTCCACATGAGACTCATGTTCCCAAGCGGCACAGGGTAGTCGGAATGATTATGCACAACAACGGCCGAGCCATTACACTTGATACTCACGTTCGGCAGTTTGCTCTGTGCGCTTGCGACAGTCAGCGTGGTAAAAAAAGCGACAATGATGATTGCACTGTACCTGAACATCCGCTCCTCCATACGATCATGAAAACGATTGCTTACTACGACAATTAAATTTCTATTCCCACACCCGCAGTGACGAATAGTCCCTGCCACTGCGTCTCGGTAACAACGTGGCTGCCTGAATTCGCTGATTTGAGTTTATAGCTCAGCTCTATCTTCATGATCAGTGGGGAGCCGGATAGAATGAGTGTACCGATCCCGGCACTGAAACCGAGAGGAACGTCTTCCTCCTCGATACTGAGCAGTCCAACACCCGCCTTTACATAAGGGACCAGCAGTGAATCGACACTGCCCAGTGAGAGCAGGAAATGCGGCATAATAAAACCGGCCTCATTGGAAATAGACTGTTCCACTCCATCGGTCTCGGTTTTGATGGATGATGCCCAATACCCCAGCTCCAGCTCAACAGCAGTGCGCTCTCCGAGCCACCATGTGGGATTGAACGACAGCATGACATCCCAGGATGTACCGCTTGAGACTGTCCTGATACCCGGTCCAATATTGTTGAAATCCCGGTCAAGAGTCCCATAACGGCCCGAGACATTGAAGAACAATTGCGTGTCCTCGGGATGCGTCTGCGCATGAATCCCTTCAGTGCCTGTGCAGACGGTAAACGCAATAGTCATGACAATTGCGGAAATCCGGATGGAAATTGTATTCATACCTACGAACCCCATCTATCCGATAAACGAAAGCACAATGTTGTATATGAGAAATGGCGTCAGCACGACGATAAGCACCCAGCACACCACCCTGGTCAGTTTCGGCCACCTTTCGCCGTAGCTTCCGGGCTTCGATATCAAAAGGACGATGGCTGCCACAAGCACACCAAACAGGCTGAACAGTATGTCGAATGCTTCTCTGTATTCCACTTCGGATTTTCTCGGCAGACGGGTAATTGAGCAGACGATTTTCCTCGATTCCTGCTCAAATATGCGCGCAAACATGTATCACTGATTGCAACATAGGTTAGAATCTTACATCCCATCCTGCCATTCCGGAGCGATAAGGGGCAACTTTTGTCCACTTTCAATAATCCTCACAGCCTGGGCGAACCGTTTATGAAAGGTGGATTCTGTAAGCGTTGTGACAAAGTTCGTAGCGATCCTCCGTTTCGTGATGACGGTTACCGTCGTTTTCTGGTCACCTGCAGGCTCAAGCCACGCGCCCATGACTGTTCCCGATGTGAACAGTGTCATACCACTGCTCGTCAGCATGAATCCGTCTTCGCGGTGTTCCTCGACGGCATCGGCACCTTCCCAGCGGAAAACGGTTTTCGCTATCTCCCATGCCTGATCTTCTGTAACGGGATACGTTGCAGTCGTGCCTTCACTCCCATCAGCCTTCGCACGCATGACGTCGTCAAGCGAGGCACAGCCGCTGCTAATTAGCACGAGCCCCATTATCGCCGACAGTACTGTAAGAATAGAAATTCGTTTCACTGCTCTCCTCCACAAAGGTGTTTCTGAAATGTATTGATTGGTATGGAATTCCATTCCTGCCGGATCGGGCCCCTGAAGATAGCTCATGAATAAGAACAAAGTATGGCTTTATCATGATTAATGCCATTACGCAGAGTCAATGTACACGTGCACTTCCCGATGCAGACATTTTTACAACCTCGTGACAACGAATGGATCGAAGGCTGCCATTTTACAGCATGCTCTCAAGGTTTCTCATAGCGATCTGCGTTCTTTGCTGTCTGAGCACATCAGCATGCATGATGGATGTCGTTGAGCTCGTCGACAGCATTCACTCCGTGAAGCGACAATACGATGAAAGACAGAGAGAGCTGAGTGCGGCATTTGACAGGTTCTGCCAGGGACGTACCGGACTGCTGCCGTTTGATGTCACCGTCGGAACGGACTCCACGGAATTGACATTCAATGCAGACTATTCTTCGATCGCGGATGTGAAGGGCATACGATATCTGCACGGCTCCGTGGGTTATGCGCTTACCTACCACGCGATCAGGTACAACGACATCCGCTTCATCAGGATTGATTGGCCCATCAGGGTAACACTGCGTGATGGAAGCTCACTGCACGCGGATGGGGACATGTGGGAACTCAAATACAGAGACGGCGCGCTCATGGCTGTCGTGCTGACCGCCGATAGCGTCATCACCATCGATACCGCAGACATATCCTGTCTCAGCAGCGGGTATGAGCCGTGACAGATAGTATGCGCCCCAAGTACTTGATTTTACGAGAGAAATACCTTAAATACGATTAACTCTTCCCCGTTTGACCATCGCGGTCCCGCCTTTTCCGGGGCAATACCCGTCTGCCGATGTTCCGCAGCACCCATCGTTACACGCATTATTCCGGAGGAATAACCATGCCACGTTCCCTGCTGTCAGGATTCCTGTATGCTCTTTCCGCACTTGTTCTCATATCGATTGTCATCCCCACCCACTCCCTGGCACAATTCGACCTCGGAAAGGTCAAGAAAAGCGCGGAGAAAACGCTGGACAAAATTATAAAGGACTCCGACGACGAGGAGAAAGAGCAGCAGACACGGGAACCTTCCCCCGAGGCAAAACAGCAGATGGGCATAAACGACGATAGTGAATCGGAAGCGGAAGCAGAAAAGATGCTCGACGACGTGTACTGGAAGGTGCGCGAGCTTCTCAGCATCAACAGCTTTTACAGCGGTATGCTCAGCAACAAGAAGGAAGCACAGAATTTCTACGACAAGTGCAAGGAAGCGGATTATCCGAACGCCCGGAAGACGGTCGAGCGTGCCATGGAGATGAAACCAGCAATGCGGGAGTCGCAGTCACACAAGTACGACGACATCATGACACGTTTCCCTCCGCATTTCGACGGACTGGTTAAAGGCGACATCACAAAAGAGATTAACGCGGCCATTGAGCTGGCATACGCTGAGAAGGCGAAAGGGAGTTCGCGGGCAGGCGCGGCCCTGGAGGCAGCAGAAGCTGCACTGCTCACTGCAGAGGCTGTACTGCTGGTCACACCTGATGATGTCAACATCCAGCAACTCCGTGATGATGCGAAAGTGGCTGCCGAGAGCATGGGCGCTTCCCTGGCCTCCGCGGTGTATACCGGGGAATTCCACAGGCAGCATGCCGGGGAAATTGTCTTTTCCTCCTCCCCCATTACGCCCGGCGCAGAAAGCGTTTCGGCAATGAAGGACAATTTCGCAGCCGGTGATAATATCTATGGTATGATGTACTTCAAAGGGATCTACAATGAAGTGACGAACAACTCGAATGTCGCTTATACTGCGATGCTCGTCGATGGAAACGAAATGGTGCGCTACAATTTCAAACTCGACGGCGCGGCACGTGAGGCCTCTACCCTGAAATCCGAGGTCGTTCCGGACCCAGCCCAGTCAACTACACGTGGAGCCCTGCTTTTCACGGAAAAACTGAAAAACATATCTCCGCGACGTCATACCATTACCATTCGGACGCTGGATGATTACGGGAAGACGATCGCAGAAGGATCGTTCAAGCTCGACTGTTCGAAAGGACTGGACCGTATTGCCGAGGTGCATCGGCAGCTCGGAGAAAAGAAGCTCTCCGGTGTCAGCCTCCCATCTCCTGCGATGCGCAACGCGTCCCTGGAAAAAGAGATGATGGCATCACTGGGTGCGTGGAAGGAAACGCCACTCAAGGTTATCATCACAGACCGGGACTGGACCATCCAGCATCACCCGGTCACCGGAGCGATCGTATCGCGTACGATCAACACCACGACGGTGTTCAAGAAAGCGGATGGGACCTGCCGCATGTTTGAGGTTTCCTACAAACAGGACTACAACGGACGCGGATACGGCAAGGCCAAACAGTATGGCGTCGGCGATTCCGCAGATATTCTCTGTTCGAAGGTGAAATAAGCGGACGATGGCTCCTTAATCCTGGCACCACCCAATTGAGGGTAATACACCATGGGGTATGCACGTCTGTACGCGCACCGCACATCTGTTTCCTTAGCCATGCTGCAGGGATCTATTCTTTTCCTGTTACTCCTCCTCCTTCGCACACCCGTCTGCGCACAGGTCGAAGTGGAGCTGCAGCGCGGTGGGACGTTGGAGGGATGGATCGTCGCGACAACCGACAGTAGCGTAACGCTACGACTGGATGCCGGCAACGGACAGATGCGGGATGCTGAGCTACGGCGATCCGATATCACGTTTCTGGAAGGGACAGATGAGGTGATTCCTCCTCCCAGTCCCGAACCTGTACAGGACAGTGTTCAGGCCGGGCGCATTCCCGCCTATGAATTCAAGCATAGCCTTCTGCTTGGTTTGAGCATGGGAGAGGATCGTTTAGGAGTCTCCACAGTATTCGAGTCCCGCACAGGGCATGCGAGAACCCTTGATCATATTGAATTGGAATACATGTACACTACGATCCCGCGTTTGTGGGACAAAGAGCATCTGCTGCCAACTTCAAGGGTCGTCATTCCAACGAGTTCCCTGCTCATCTCGTCGATGAACACGTTCTTCCCTACATACCGCTTCCGTCGAAAGACAGAGCAAATCTTCTACTCACATCTCATTGCACCGGATCTTTCCGTCGGTGGTGGATTCATTACGGAATCATATGCTTATCATGGTTATTATCCCACACCCAACAGGAGCAATATCATTGCGGGACGGGCAGAGTTTTATCTGTCTGATCGCATCCGAATACGTGAAACTGCAGGCGCCGGCTAGATGGATCCGGTATATCCCTCGGGACGTGACACTTCTTCTGCCAGTGGCACGATCGCAACGCTGCAGCACCGTTTCGACTATTACATCGGCGATGATTTGACATACTACGGCTGGCATATTCCCCTGGGATATTACCACGACATTCATGCACAATACATTGAAGACTACGGTTCATTTATCATTATCCGGAATGGCGTGGAATTCGCATTTGGTCCTACCCTCACATTCAACTTTGCAGTACCGCTCTATCTCGAATTCCCGACTTACGGGGACTCGGAGGCATACCTGGGATTCAATGGCGGTGTCGACTGGAATTTCCATCCCCGCTGGGCGTTACGCCTCAGAGCCGAACGTTATGGTGAAGGGCTCGCGCATGCGATGATATTGTTTCAGTTCTAAACGAGGATGTTCACTCCTCAATTATCAATAATACTGGCAAGCAGTATAATCTGCTCTTCGGCGAGTGGACTGAATTGAATCCTGGCATTCTTCACAATACTCTGCATGCCGGCATCGGTTTTGAGCACATTCATGTATGGAAGGACATGCCTGACCTGCTGCCGTGCGACCGTTCCCGTGTTGGCATAGGGCTCCCAGTTCCCCATTGCCGCGTGAGGTAATACATCGGCAAGCCAGATGAGTTCCTTGCCAAGAAGCAGCAGGTCTACATCTCCTTCATGAATACTGCCTGCAACATTATGAACCTGTTCCATGCTTCCGCCCAGGGCGATTGCCTGTTTGTAGGCACGGTCATAATCATCTTTATGGAACGACTCCACTCCCCTTTTCACCAATTGCTCCCCGAGTTCGCGCGCGCACTGGACAACGCCGCCATCACGACGCAATTCAATCTGGTATTGAAAAACGTACTGCTGCAGTTCCTGCACATCCCGAAGCGGATTTGACAATCCGTAGATATGTGCAAGCATATGAGCATGATCAGGATTCCACTTCGGTCCTGTACTGCAGCTGCACAGCGTGAGAATCATCAATACCACAATGGAAAGAGAATGCGGTCGCCAGAACATAATTGCCTCTCCTGCATTTATGCGGGGATGCGAAGGGCGGAAGAGTTGAGCGGAGTGTTGACACTATAACTATCGGACAACATGGTGTGATAATCAATAGGCAATACTACCCATTTTTCACAGGCGGTAGTACCCAGGAAAATGTGTCCTTCCCGCACGGAAAGAGATATAAGAATAGCACGCACTGTACTCGTAGTCAGTGCGCGCAATATGAAAGAGGCGGTGTTTGATCAGGTATCCACGCCGACCAGAGCGCCGAGAGTGGGGTCGTAGTAGTTTATGGCTTCGACATCCGTACGCTCTGCGAGCATGCGAACGAACGCAAGCGTTTCGCCTGCGTCACGATCGATGGCTTCGGCGTCGGAAGGGAAAATGGTTTTCCCGACGGTTTCGAGTGCCCGCTCGAAATCGCGCCAGTGCCGCCAGCCATCCTCCAGCATATCGACGCGCAGGTTGCGCACCTTGTCGCTGCGGCCCCAGCTCCGCTCCCAGAACGCCGGCGGCTTGAAACACCAGCAGGAATCTTCCCAGAACACTTTTCCATTGGACTGTGGTTCGATCAGAGCAGGCGGCACAGTCTCGATTTCACGCGCGAGTCCGACGGCGACGATACCCAGCTGTCCCGCGGGACGAAGAAACCTTGAGAGGTAGCCGAGATACATCTCATCCGTTCCGAAGTACTGATACGCATCGACTGACACGATGGCATCGAAGAAGCCCTGCGCAAAGGGCAGCGCATGCGCTTCCATACGCTGGGGGAACACCTGCGACTCCACACCCGCCTCTTTCGCGCGACGCCAGTTGTGATCCGGTCCGATCCACAGATCTCCCGCCCACACCTGCACACCATATTCCTTTGTGAGAAAAATGCTGCTCGCCGCCTTTCCACATCCAAGGTCCAGCACGCGCATCCCCTCACGCAACTCCATGCCATCGGCAAGCCATTCCATAAGCCATACGGGATTCGGTCCCATATGATTATCCATCATCCATGATTCATCATAGCGGTTCGAACGTGGGAATCCAGGTTTGTAAAGCGGGCTGCCAACATCGAGCATCGTGAGCGTCCTTCATCGTAAATGGAATTCCAGCTCCCAATATATGTAATACCCTGAACATTTCCAGATTCAGTCGCAGGTGCATGGATTGCGTGTCTTAAAAAAGAACTCGGACCGCAATCCTACGGTGGCTTTGCAATCTCCCTTGCGTATCCGATCACATGGTAAGACTTCCCTTTCGCTTCACCACCTACCTGCGCTGAATCGGTGCATCATCCTGTGTGACCTGCACTTCCCGTTTCACATCTTCCTTATCCGGCTGCAGCCAGAATCCGATGGCAACGACGAGCAGAATAAACAATGCCGCGTATGATGCGACGACAAGCACATTGGTCATGTGTTTGTGCATCCAGCTTGCAAGCCTGTACCCGATATCGGTCATCAGTACCCCTCCTTGCTGTTTTGGTGATCTGTCAGATAATATAGTTTCGTGCGTGGAAAGTCAACGTTGGCATGGCAATGATAATTAATTTGGATATCATGGATCTCTTTTGTATACTTCGCCGTCCATCACACGATATACATGATCAACACCAACCCTGAACGTGGGCGGAAACACCGTATCCTTCTGAAGGATGGCGCGTGCCTGTCGTGTGCCAGTAGAGGAGATCTTTATGCGTAATACAATATATACTTTGTGCAGATCAGTGGCGTTGTTTGCTCTTCTGATGTTGGTGACGTCATTTTCCGTGCATGCGCAGGACGCCGGTGCGGCAACGGACGTGCAGCTGAACAAAATGGTCGGGATCAAATACACGCCGAATGGCGGGGTTATTGATCCCGCAGCCGGGTCGTCTTTCGGAAAGATTGGCCGCAACGTCGGCGTCAACACCCTTGTAAATGCTCCCCAGCTGCCGATTCCAAACGGCCGTCTCGGACGCAGTGAAACAATTATCGCGTCTGATCCATCGGGAACATTTCTCGTTGCAGGATGGAACGATGCAGAGGGATTCTGTGGACCTCCCTGGAACGCACCATGTGCCGCACCGAGTGTACCCGGACTCAGCGGGTATGCCTGGTCGGGTGACGGAGGACAGTCGTGGACCGATGGCGGCACCCCGACGCCGCATATGCAGAACGGAGCGACCTGGATTACACGTGGGGATCCCTGGTTCACCACTGGTGGCCCTGGAATGAAAACCTATTACTACTCCAACATGAGCGTTCCTCTCGTCGACAATTCGGCGTATGGGCAAACAGGATTGCTTATCCATCGTGGCAGCTTCAAAGGGAAGAATTTCTCTTTCAACAATTCCGTACTGATTCCACCGACAAAGGCCAATGGTGCTGACACATACGACAAGGAAGCAATCACAGCCGGGAAAAACGGTGGCACAAAAGACATGGTCGCGGTTTCTGTCACAAACTTTATCGAAATCTTCGGACTTCCGCAGTGGGGATTTGGACAGATTGAAGTTTATACATCCTCCGACAGGGCAGGTAGCTTCGCGACGCACGCAATTGTCCAGGCTGATGAAGCGGTAACCGCGAACACCGGTGTCGTAAATCAGGGATCTGCTGTTGCTATCGCGCCGAATGGCGATATCTGTGTCGCATGGGAACGCGGCTGGTTCTATCCTCTAGCGGGTACGCCCGATGCACCGCAGATCGTCTTCGCGAAATCGACGGACGGTGGCGCAAGCTTTTCACCGCGGACTACGGTGTCGGATATATCCTCCGGTGCATTTTTCCCCCCGACCGGCTACAATCGCTCGAATACGAATGACTTCCCGCGCATGGCAATTGCGACAGGCGACGACGATCCGTTCCAGGGACGCATCTACGTCGCGTACCAGGACAGCCGAATTGCCAATGGCGGTCCGCAGTCCGTCACCGGTGGATTCGGGAACGGGGATACCGATGTCTACCTCAGCTGGTCGAGCGACGGCGGTGCGACATGGAGTGCAGGCACCCTGGTTGCAGGCGGGACGCATGCACAGTTCTGGCCTGCTGTTGATGTACAGCCGGATGGAACCGTGGATATGGTGTGGTACGACAATGACGGTGCTGGAATCGTGGACGTGTATTATGCCGGTTCCGAGGATGGTGGAGTCACGTTCTCTACTCCCATGCTGGTAACCTCATCCTCCACAGACTGGACAAACACCGTCGCAAATATGACCCCGAATTTTGGTGACTACATCGGCATTGCCAGCAGCGCCAATCGCACACTCGCATGCTGGGGTGATGGAAGCGCGTTTGGATACCCGAGCGTCTATTCCGCAGTTGTGGCCTACGGTACGCCGAAGAATTCCGCACGCAACGGCGCAGTTGTCCGAAGCCTGGATCTCGCCCAGAACTATCCCAATCCCTTCAATCCCTCCACCGTGATCTCCTACAACATCGCAAGTCCTGGATATGTGATGCTGCGCGTATATAATGCGGTCGGTCAGCAGGTGGCAACTCTGGTTGATGGGCTGCAGAGTTCCGGCAATCATAAGATCGATTTCGATGCTTCGCAGCTTGCCGGCGGAATGTATATGTACCGCCTGACAGTTGGTAACGAATCCGTTTCCAGAAGCATGATGCTGATCAAGTAGGAGCATGCTCCGAACGTATCCGGCGTGAACATCAAGACAACAATAGTGCACCTGTGTGGAGACACGCAGGTGCATTATTAATTTACGCAGCGGTATCGCCCTGATCTTCGTGTACCCCGATCATTACTGTTGATTCGGTAAGGTCAATACAGATTCCTTCACTGTTCTCAGATCAGCGCACCGCGGTGTAACCACCGTCAACCCCGCGCTTTGAGAATACGATTTGCCACACATGGTTTCTGCGTGCACGGAAGGAAGCGGCACTGCTCTTGAGGAAATAGGTCCACATGCGATAGAAACGTTCGTCGTATATCGCGTCCAATTCCCCTTTCCAGTGTGCGGAGAAATTATCGAACCAGGCGTCGAGAGTACGCGCGTAGTCGACACCGAAATTGTGCCAGTCCTCGACGATGAAACGCTCTCCTGCCGCGGTGACGAGTTCACCGGCAGTCGGAAGATGGCTGCCCGGAAAGATGTAGCGGTCGGACCATGAGTCAGGGTCCACACGACCGGATCGTGTCCCGATCGTATGCAGAAGAAAGAGTCCATTATCCTTCAGACAACGTTCCGCGACGCGCATGAAACTCTCAAAGTTGGCAGCGCCGACATGCTCGACCATGCCGATGGAGACGATGTGATCAAATTTCTCATCCAGCTCGCGGTAATCCTGCAGCCTGAATTCCACGGGCCATCCCGTACAGAGTTCTTTCCCCAGGGACACCTGCTCCTTCGACAGGGTCACACCAACCGCCTGAGCGCCATAACGTTCGGCCGCAAATTTCATGAAGCTCCCCCAACCGCAGCCAATGTCCAGTACCCGATCCCCTTCCTGTAATCCAATTTTCCTGCATACCAGATCCAACTTCGCTTCCTGAGCTGCGTCGAGCGATTCATGTTCACCCCAATACGCGCAGGAATATGTCATGCGCCTGTCGAGCATTGCAGTGAACAACGCATTTCCACGATCATAATGCGAGGAGACATCCTTCGCCGCGCGTGATCGGCTCTGACGATTTGTGAAACGAGCCTTCAGCGCAGGAAGGATCAGTGTCCGAATCGAAATGGCATGTTCGAGGTTGGATGAGAGGATGCGACGGATCGTTTCTCCCAGGTCCTCGCTGTCCCACCACCCGTCCATGTACGCCTCCCCCATCGCCAGCGCCCGGTCGCGAAGGAGTCGGTCATAGAGCTGCTCATTGTGCACGACCATATCCCACGGCCGTTCACCGTTCAGTGTGATATCCGCGTGCGCAAGAAGATCTCGCACGATATCCGCGGCAGTTTGCACGTTCACCTCCTGTGCGAGGTCGCAGCAGACAGCATTGCTGCCGGAGTCTCGCAAACATCAGTACTGGATTGCTAACTCCAGAATCTATGAAAGCACCAGGCAGATGTCAAGGCTGCGCGGCTACCGGCATGTTGCCGCGCACAGGACGAATGACAACAGTCACTCGTCACCGTGCACTATCCCAGTCGCAGTGAGGTCATGGAAATGGAACCGCCCACGATGTGATCGTTGAAAAGCGTCACTTCCTCGCTCTTGCCTCTGAGAGCGAGAACGTACAGCAGAGGCAGGAAATGCTCTGCGGTGGGTATGGCGAGGTCGTAGGCACTTCCCTGGGAGCGGAAGTCGATGAGCGCTTCGGGGTTGCCACTCAGGATGTGCAGCTTCATGCTTTCATTCGCTTCGATGGACCAGTCGAATGCATACTCTTTCTTATCGAGATGCTCCCAGGCAACGCGGCGGAGATTGTGCACGATATTTCCACTGCCTACGATGAGAACACCGCGGCTGCGCAGGAAATCCAGTTCCCGGGCCAGTTCGAAATGATACTGCGGTGGCTTCGTGACATCGAGACTGAGCTGCAGCACCGGGACATCCGCCTGCGGATACATGTGCTTGATGACGGACCATGCGCCGTGATCGAGTCCCCACGACTCATCCATTCCAATACTCGCTTTCTTGACGACCTTCCCTGTTTCCCGCGCGAGCGCAGGATCGCCGGGCGCCGGGTACTGCACCTCATACAGTTCCTTCGGGAAGCCGCCGAAATCGTGAATCGTACGTGGCTGCGGCATCGCCGTGATGTGTGTCCCTTGCGTCTCCCAGTGCGCCGAGATGCAGAGAATGGCGGTTGGATGCGGGAGGGCTTTCGCGGCATTGCGAAATCCCTGCACGAAGCTGTTTTCTTCGATGGCGTTCATCGGACTCCCATGCCCGAGGAAGAGCACCGGCATTCGCTGAGCGGAGCCGCTTCCGTCGCCGGCAGATTGAAGGTCGGAGAACTGGGCAAGAGTATTCATACGTAATCCGGCAAAAGTAACGGGTGCCAGGGCAAGCGCCTTGAGGAAGGATTTTCTGTCCATCATACAACCTTTCCGACATCCCAACACAACAACAGCTGCGTCCACTGCATGCGACCATCTGCATGACTTCGCTGGATATCCTGGACAATGGGACTCCTATTTGAACCCGTTTCTCCCTGTAAAAATTCCAACCGGCAGCATAAGTTCAAGCTTTGGGTGAAGGCTACGCCTGGAATATTTGAAAAGCAATCCTCGAACCGCACAGTGCGGACTACTTAGAGAAGAAATCCTATCCCCAGCCACGGGAGCACTGAAAAGTCTGCATCGTCATAAATGTATATGCCTCCCAGCTCGAACACCGCTCGGCCGCTTTGAATCCGCACTCCAGCGCCCGCCTCGAATGCCGAAGCTTCGAACAGGAAATGGGCGTCGGAAGAAACCGGGAGGTCCACTCCGAGGAAAGGCAGAGCGTGCCATTCTTCGTACTTCTCCTGCGCGGTCGCACTGGCGAGTCCGATGGTACAACTGGCCTTATCAATGAAGAAAGACATGCAGACGTAGTATGCTGTCACTCCCTCGTAATCATCATAACCCCGTACCGCATACAATCCCGCAGCGAGGGCGAAGCTCTCGCGGACGATCGGACTGATTTTCATTCCGAAACCGAGGAGTCCTTCTCCCCTGTCTGTAAGTCCGGGAACCGTTACATTTGCCGACAGCGTGATGAGGTCATCGAAGCTGACGGAACCGGAAATGAAGTATAGCTCGTAGAGTGCGAGCAATGGATGTCCGGAAGGCTTCTGCCAGGCGGTGGGCACGAGCAGTATCCCCGAGGCGGGACGCTCGCGGAAAGCCGCAGTGGTGGAATCCACCTCCACTCCTTCTCCGTACTCGCCTCCCAGCATTGCGGATTCGCTCACATTTTCGAGATCCCTCCGCGGTATCCCTGTCATCCTGCCCTCTTCCGAAATCAGGAACAGTGAATCCGCACTCCAGTGATGGAAGACACCCTGCAGTGTCTCGCCATCATGTGTGACAACTGTCAGTTTCGTCCCGCTCGATGTTGAATCCTTCACCCCGGATGTGGTATCCTGCGCGAACATGGTGGACGCGAACAGGCAGCTCAGCAGAAGAGCCACGAACAGATGACGGCAATACCTGCTCGGAAGACGAATGGCTGCGGTGTCTAAAAATCTGAGCATCGAAGGTTTGTAGATAAAATTCATCATGCTCTCGGAACGGACTTCCCCCCTACAATAACACTGGTGCCAACTGTGTGCAACTCCAGGGTGCATATATACCGACCGGTTGTTGTTCCAGGGATTGCGGTTTGCAGGATTTTTGACGATTATATCTTCTACTGTTTTCACAAACCGGGTGGAGGTACCCATGACACGATATTTCACGATATCTGCGCTTTTATTTCTCCTGCTTCCAGCAGGGATGCTCGCGCAACATGCTGCGCAGCTTGGCGCAGGTGTGGCGCTTGAATATGACACGTCGGCATCGTACACCGTGGAGGTCGGGACGATACTGAACTTCACGCTGCGGGCAAGGGATGACAATGGTGATATCATCGCGGACTGGGATCAGACCGGCCACGATGTCGAACTCCTTGTCGACGGCTCGATGGCGGAAGTCGACAGCAGCACGAGGTCCTGGAACGGAGATTCCGAGGCATACACCTGGCTGGAGGCGACTGTCAACGGGACGCCGCTGGTGTGGGACTCCCTTACCCATACATCGCAGGGACCCCGCCTGCATTACACTGTCGGTAAATCCCTCTTCCAGAACGGTGAAGCTTCGCTCACATTCACGCAGACGGACGCAACTGAGGGTCAGGAGGTCGTTCTTTCCATCGCGCCTCGATGGAGCAATCTCTCACAGGATTCCCCTGACCTGGAGTTCACCAGGGGACCGCTGGAGAATTTCCTGGTTGACCTGACGACGAATATACAGGGATCGGACAGTGTTTTCCTGCTGCGTCTGTACGAATTCATCGTCGTCCCGCGGGATCGCTTCATGAATTTCATCAAAGACACCACCTTTGAAGTGCAGTTCTCTGCTCGTTTTCCGGCGGAATTCGGTGGTTGCCAGGGACTTGCGGACCCGTTCTCCGGCACGATTTATATCACCGGTCTGACCAACTATTTCGTCTGCTCGAGGATATCCCGCCTCGAATCGCGCGGGGACGAATTGCAATGGATACTCGTGCACTCCGTCAGCCACCCTTCCATTTCCGGACGGACACCACCCTACGAGATAATCGATCATCCTCCCAACCCTTTTACCCTGCTCACACCGCCTGATTCGACGGTGCTCAAAGTGTGGAGTACGGATGATTTGGAGGTGTTTACCTGGGAGAAAGCCAATCCGCAAGATCCCTATACCGACATTCAGGTTTCCCGCTTCAATCCCATGACATTCTCCGATTCCGTCAGATACAAAATTTCCTTTGTCGATGCAGTGACCCTGGCCCGTGCGCAGGTGTTCGACGCGAATCATGAAGGTCGTGATACCTGTTTTACATGCAGACACCGTCTTCTGGCCGGACTCATTGACGTAATCTCGGGAGATCCCTTCACACAAGAGCAAGACGTCATCTGGCGGGTTGAGGCCACTGATGGTGTGTACCTGACACGCTCTTCTCCCCCGAACATGGATGCGGCAAGCAGACCTGGCTTCCTTCTGATTTTGAAGAAAGATCCCGGCGTAAGTACCGCCCCCGTGCTTGACGGACAGGGCTTCACCCTCGCACAGAACTACCCGAACCCGTTCAATCCTTCCACGGAAATTACGTACAGCATTCCGGGAAGCGGACAGGTACAGCTGGTTGTGACAGATCTTCTTGGCAAGGAAGTGCGTCGACTTGTGGACGGGTATCGAGCGGCCGGTAGTCATCGGGTGCAATTCAATGCAGCGGGATTGCCCTCCGGAATCTATCTCTACAGGCTGTCCTGGAATGATCAGCAGAGTACACGTCGGATGACACTATTGCGCTAAGCTGTTGACGAAGTGAGCCGCTGTTGCGGTCAATCTCCGGCTAGCTCCTGAAACTACCTGGAATTATGCAGAAACTGCATAAATTCCACTGATTTGATATGCAGAAACTGCATAATTCGGCCTTTTCCTTGAATATTCGGTCTGACGCACTGAGAATTCAAGGAAAAGGCCGTCTCGCTTCAAGGCAGGAAATCATTCCCTACTATATAGAAGTGACCTCCTCTATATGGAGTCAGATGAACCTTAACAAGTCGTAAGACAACTGTAATGGGTCTTTAATGGGAGATTCAGACCGCTGAAAGGTCCCCCTCCTAGATTGGATGGCAGAGTTTCGAAAGAGCTCTCGTTCGACGTGGCTGTCGAATCGCAACCATTCAAATACTGGAGGAAGTATGAAACAGTCAAACCGACTTGCTGCGTATGCCAGACGTCTGACCGTCCTGCTTGCAGGAATGGTACTGACGCTCGTGGCATTGCACGGACAGGCCCTGGGCCAGGATAGTGATGATGATGGAATGGTACTCTCTGTTGAGAACCGTATCGTCCAGCATGTCATGGAGGTCCAGGATTACTATACTGAGGAATTTCTCGGCATAGAAGGCGTTTTCGGGATTGGTATCGGTACAACGGAATCGGGTGAAATCGCACTCGTTCTGCTGACTGAACGAGAACTTGGTCCTGAAATTCTCCCAGAACAGATTGAAGGAATCCCTGTTGTCGAACGCGTAGCGGGTCCATCGAAGCCAATCGCTGGCACCTCGACGTCATCCACAACGACACGGTATACACGACCTGTCCCTATCGGCGTTTCATCCGGTAATTACTTTGATTGTGGTGCAGGTACCATTGGGGCGCGAGTGACAGATGGAACCAACACATATATCCTATCATGCAATCATGTATTTGCGCGGTATAATGCTGCGAGCAATGGTAATCTGATAATGCAGCCTGGGCGTAGCGATGTCAGCTGTCAAATCATTATGGCAGATACTATCGGACGCTTGGCGGATTTCGAACCGCTCGCGTTTAGTATGACTGCCAACAATACTATGGATGCTGCCCTGGTTCAGACCAGTGCAAGTATGGTCGCGAATTTTACCCCGCAGGATGGGTATGGCATACCTTCGTCAACAACCTCGACCGCATTTCTCAATCAATCGGTGCAGAAGTACGGGAAAGCAACTGGACTCACTGACGGAAATGTGATTGCTATCAATACGACCGTAATTATTGCATACCCTGCAGGAGCAACCCGTTTCGTAAATCAAATACTTGTAGAGCCACCACGAAAAAAAGCCGTCTTTACAGCAGGTGGGGATTCCGGTTCCCTGGTCGTGACTAATACTTCTGGCGCCAACCCGATTGGACTCGTATTTGCCATGACTGGCAACTACACCGTGGTTACGCCCATCGACGTAATCCTCTCACGCTTTAATGTCGATATAGATGATGGCTCAACTGGTCCCCTCCCTGTCGAACTCACCTATTTCTCCGGCGCCATGGTCCATGAGGACGTGCATCTCAAATGGCGCACGGAAACGGAACTGCAGAACCATGCCTTCCGCGTGCAGCGCTCAACGGATCAGGACAGCTGGAACGATATCACTGAGATTCCGGGTGGCGGCACCAGCAACGTACCCCTCAATTACAGCTTCGTCGATGCCGGAATCGGATCGCGTTTCAGTGGAGAGAAACTCTTTTACCGCCTGCTGCAGATCGATCGTGATGGTACGGAGAACTACTCATCCATACTCGAGATCGAGCCCCTGCCCGCAGCACCGGAAATGCAGATATATCCCAATCCCGTGCGCAGCGATGCGGTGACGACGGTCAGACTCAGCACCACCGAACCGATGGATGGCGACCTGCATGTTTACGATGCAAGCGGACGACTGCTGCCGCAGTACTCGCAGCACCTGTCCCTCTACAATGGATCGCATGTGGTGCCACTGACACTTTCCTCCGTAACGCCGGGTTCCTACTTCCTGGAATTCCGCAGCGTGTCGACAGTCGTGCGCGAACGTATGATTGTCATCCGCTGAGTGAAAGGAGGATAGCATCATGCGTAGCATTCAGCATATCATCATCGTGTCGCTTCTGCTAACACTCAGCGCCTCCGCGCAGCAGTATGCCAATGGCGGAATGTTCTCGACCGCGAGCATTGCCGGCGTGCTGACGACCGGACTCCCGTTCCACCGCAGTTCCCATACAGGCGACGATGCAGACAAGGCGCGATTCAGCAACACGGCAACGCGATCTCACGCGGCTGCTTCCACTCTCACAACGAACGCCACCATCGCGTTCACACCTGTCGCACAGCCACTGCTTGAAGCTGCAAGTGAAACGCAGGAAGCCGAACAGCCTGCACCTGCAGACCTGCACATGTTCGCCGGCGCGCGCATAGGTGAAGTGATACAGCTGCGCTGGGAAAGCGTCAGCGACAGAGGCACGAAGGCATTCGCCATCGAACGCCGCTCACAGATCGACCGCCACTGGAAATCCGTCGGTTACATGCGCTCAGCGCAGACAGCCGATCGCACATACACATTTCTTGACAACATCCGTGATGATGGCGTCGCGTACTATCGGCTTCGGCAACTGCGCGAGGACGGAAGCGCCATCGTCTCCCCGGTGATCAGCGTGACACCCGATGCGGTGCCGCAGAGTTTTTCACTGTGGACAGAATCTTCCGCGCCGTTTCAGACCTATGGCACGGTCTCGTTCGGACTCAACCAACCCTCTGAAGTGAAGGTCACCCTTCACGACCGCTACGGAACTCTCCTCGCCACGTTGCTCGACTACCAGGTCATGAACGCCGGGCACCATGTTCTTCCTATAGCCACCTCTCGTCTGGAACCGGGGCTTTACTTCCTCCAGCTCCATTCCGCAAGCGGGAGCAGGGAGCTCATACTTCTCCACTCATGACGGAGCGACTACATCGTGGATAACAGCAGTCCCGCGCCCGCGGGACTGCTGCTTTATTAATGACTAAACCCAGATATCATTTTCGGCTGTCAGCGCGCCCCCTGCATCCCCGGTATTGCGCACACCACGCGGTTCTATCAGCAGCACAGCGCACTCCTGCATGGCGACCGGACAGTGTTCCACTCCCTTCGGCACCACGTAGATTTCCCCTTCCCCAAGTTTCACGCTCCCATCGCGCATGCGAATTTCCAGCTCTCCCTCCAGCACATAAAACAGTTCATCCGTATCCTCATGACAATGCCAGACGAACTCCCCTTCCAGTTTTGCAAGCTTCACCTGGTAATCGTTGAGCTCCGCTACGACGCGTGGCGACCACTGCTCTGTAACCGCGGTAAGCTTTTCGTGGAGATTGATGGGAGTGTGCTTCATATGCTTCCTTTCCAATCGCAGCGATCAATACTTCGATGCCAGTCGCATGTTGTTTCCGTCGGGAAGACGAAGACTCACACTTCCATCGCCTTCGTTGATGGAGACAGGACTGTTGGCGCCTTCAAACAGAAACACATACGCTGTCGTATGAGGAAACAATGCATGGTTCTGCAGCACAATACTGCTGCGCTGCACTTTTTCACCAAAGGCAGGATAGAACTCGGTATTCCTGGTGACGAGTGATTCCGGTCCCGCGCTGAGGAACACAATGCTGCGATCAGCATGTTTGATGTCCACGCGTCCCGTCGCAGGCTGTAACTCTACATCCGGATGAAAATGCAGGAAGCTCCGATACTGGTGACGCTGCGATCCATGCAGCCAGTCCACCACCGTAACCCAGGCATCGCCCGCTATAACCACGGCACGTTCATGCAGCATCCCTCTTCCCAGTCTTGCGTATCCATCATGCGTGCCGCGCAGGATGGTGACACCGTCCCGCTGCTCACGCGACAGATGCCGGATATGCGCCCGACGTCCCACGCGAAAACTCTTCCAAACCTCGGACTGCTCTTCCCCGTCGATTTCCACGGTGTTGTGTGCGGCTGTGGAACGTGCATACGTACGTTCCTGCGATTCGCGGTAATGATACACGCCGGTATCCGTCACGAAGCGTCTGCCATCAAGCGACCATTCGAAGCTCAGCGTGTCGCAATGCGTGTGTCCAGGCTGATAATCCGGTCCCACATTCCCGGCGTCAAAGACCAGCCAGCTCCGTTCAGTCTCGGCAGTAAGCAATCCGGAAACACGCGCAGGCTTGCCGGCGGCCGGGTCCGCCTCTCCAGGAATATCCCATTCCATCTCCCGGCATAGTGATTTCCCGCGCTCGAGCACCTCGTCGGTATGAAGGAAGAAGCTGCGGGTCGCGTCGTTGAAGAAGGGGATCTCTCCATCCGGGTGCCGCATGCGCTCGAGGAAGCCCACCATCGATGCGGCTGTCTGTGCCAGGACATCCGAGACCGTGCTGCCGGAAAGTGTAATGGCTTCGGCGATATCGAGCACGTCATTGGTCATCGAGACATGGTACATCGGACTGCGTTCGTAGTGGCATCCGTCGTCGAGTACCTGTTCCCGCAATTCCCGTTCCAGCAGATCGGTGCCTACGCGACGGGCCTGCGCTCCTGTGGCAGAATCCAGGAAGAGTCCTGCAAACACCAGCGCCTTGATATTGCGCAACAGGTGATTGGCCATCGTGCCCTTCTCGAGATTGCGCAGCAGCACGCGTGTCATGCGTTCAATGCCCTGCGCCAGCAGGCGACGGTGATCGGTTGTCATCACATCCTGCTCCTCGAGCAGTGTGTACAGACGCACCCAGGATTCAATACGGATGGAAAGAACGTACGGATGCCAGGCGCTCGTGCGAGCTCCCACCGCGTGCAGCGGCCAGGTTTCCTCCCAGCGTTCGAGAAAGGTCAGGATATCCCGCGCGAGGGCGGGAGTCGGTTGTGCCGCGAGCATTGCAAGCAGATAATCGTGATACCCGAAGTGAAACTGCCAGAGCAGCGGTTTGTTCGCGACAGCGTCCGTTCTTGCCGACGGTGAATCCGGAAGTTCGAGCACATCGTTGAGGAACTGCAGGCGTCCGGCGGCCAGGTCGATATCTTCGCAGTGATAGCGGGACGAAAGCGCGGGCACCGGGGTCACGCCGGGATCGGGAACGGGTCGCGCGAAGAACACACGGCTGAAACCCGTTTTTTCGATCATGCCAATGGCAGCGCCTTTCACGGTGCGGTGTACGCGCCAGTAAATCATCGACGGCTTGAGGTAGTACAGAGACCAGAATATGACGCTTGCCTTTCCTGCCATGTCGCTCCTGTGCGGTTGTGTGCGCGGCGCTTAGCTGCGCTTTTTTGTTCCGTGATTCGTTTTCTTTTTCCCTCCGGCGAGCAGCGATGCCATTGCACCAAGACCGGCGATCACCATGCCATCCCAGCAGATATTCGCCAGGTACAGATGCTTGATCAGATCGCGCTGGCCATCCCCGAAAATCTGCATCCACATGTCCGACAACAATCCGAGTGCGAGAAGCACACCCACGGCGGCAAAACGCCTGAGCAGTCTGTTCTTCGAACGCAGCGCACGAAGAAAAAGCAGCAGGAGCAGAATGCTGCCCGCGATGAGTGACTGTCCCTGCGGGAAGGCGCTGCGCTTGAGCCGGGTCCATGCGTTGAGCGGCGTGTCGGCAGCGACTGTTGCTGGTGTCCACTGCGGCCAGGGACGCGAACTGCCCGGTTGATTGTAGAGCACGCGCTTCGAGAGATGCGTGAGTTCTGCCTGCTGCATGCTGTCAGCGGCGAACACCAGCATGCGCCAGGCGATGACAGGCTCATGCAGCAGTACATCGGCCACAACGCGATGTGTCATGCGATCCGGATAGCGCTGCATGGCTTCCTCACCCTCGGGCCCATACGCATGATGTCCGATGTATTTCAGACCATCCGGCATGCCGAGGCGCTCGAGATGCGATGCTGGATGAGTACTGAACACCATTGCGCCGCAGTAAATACTCTGGTATGCGTTCACCTTCCGGGTGCCGTAGAGCGATGCCTGCAGCAGGGAAAATCCGGCCGGGAGGATACCGATGAGAAGCACATACACGAGAAGCCGTTTCCTGCGATGCCGCAGCAGCTTCCACGGCACGAGCAGGAGCATGGCGATGAGCGCCCAGTGAATATTACTCAGCTTGGCCGTGGTCATGAAAAATACGGCGGCGGCTGAGAGCCACGGACGCCAGCGGCTATCATCCTTTCCGGTGTAATACCCGATGGCGAGAATGATAAGCAGCAGCCCGGTGAGTGAGGCGGGCTCCTGGTAAAAGCTCGTGAAGTAGGCGACGTACTCTGTATTGAAGGACAGGAATACAAGAGGGAGTCCGACAGCGACAAAGAGCAGCGGTGCGCTGCGTCCCCCCTCCCGCGCAAAATGCCGCAGCAGCAGCCAGATGAAGAGCAGGAGGAGGAGTCGGGGGATAATGGAGAGTATGGGGAGGTACAGCGTATGCGAAGAGAACAGCAACACGTTGAGCAGGATTCCTGCAAGCCAGAGCGGGAGGATCGAACTCACCCAGCGTGAAGCGAAGGGAAAGTCGAGTTTCCAGAAAGCAGGGACGTTGTTGTAAAAACGGTCGTTGTATTCCTGCGTGTCTGCTGGAGGCCAGTTTTCCGCGAAACCTGATGGACCAGTGGAGAACCACTGCATCAGCCGCGTGTAGTCACCGTTGTCAGCGAGTCCGACATGCAGCTGTAACGCCGTCCCCGTAAGTGCGAGTCCGAGCAGCAATGCGGTAAACACACGCTGCCATGTGTTCATGGTGCTGCGCTTTTTCATCCTTCGCCTCCCGGACCAAGGTCGGGCAGATCCGCCGGATCAAGGGCGGGTGCTGGAAGCGGCCCATCGACAAATGCACGCATCCAGAGTTCGAAGACGAGCAGCTGCCAGAGGCGCAGGCTGTGATCTTCCTTCCCGGCGGCGTTTTCCGCAAGCAGACGATCGATGCGCCGGGCGTCGAACAAGCCCCGCGTGGACGCGGAGCTGCGCACATGGTCTTCCGTGAATTCGCGCAGGTTGTCACGCATCCAGCCACGGACCGGGGGGCTGTATCCGGTCTTCGGCCGACGCAGGATACGATCGGGGATGCGATGCTCCCATGCGCGGCGCAGCAGGACCTTGCGCTGACTGTTGTCGCGCAGTTTGTCTTCATCCGGCAGCGCCATGCTGTATTCCACCAGGCGATGATCGAGAAACGGCACACGCATCTCC
The DNA here is from genome assembly GCA_020444325.1 of bacterium. Classification (NCBI taxonomy): domain Bacteria; species bacterium. Next base: position 13,351 of record JAHLLD010000004.1, on the reverse strand, counting down.
ACCGAAGCCGCCATGCTGGTCTTGTCCATGTTCTCCAGGTTCAGATACGGCAGGAATGTACTCAGGTCCGCCGCCAGCATGCGCGAAAGCGGGGTCAGTGTTTCGCTTCGCGCAAAGAGTCCGTCATGAAACGCGTACAACTCTTTTTCATTCACAAGCTCCCTCGCAGCGCCATCAAACAGCGCACGGAGATCACGCACGGAATTGTATGAGGAATACCCGATGAAGCGCTGCACGAAAGGACGTGAGAGATGGGACATCAGGTACAGTGGACGCCGTCCCTTCTCGATGGGCAGCAGTCCCGCATGGACAAGTGCGCGCAGCATGGTCGTACCGGCCGAGACGAGAAATGATGGCACACCGCGAAGCCGCTCTCCGAACAGCACTGCGGCGTAGCGCGGATATCCCGCGAGTATTTCATCGGCGCCCATACCGGTGAGCAGCACCGTGAGCTTCTGTCGGGCACGGCGAGAGAGTGCGAGATTGGTGACGATCGTGGGATCGGCCAGCGGTTCGTCACAGTGCCAGACCGCATCGGGCAGAAGTTTGGGCGCATCGCTTTCCAGCTCCGCTTCTTCCAGCTCCGTATCGTAGGCGTCAGCGGCCAGACGGGCGTAAGGGAGATCGTCTTCGAACACATCGCGTCCCCGGCTGGCGTCGGAGTAATGCGCGGTGAACGCTTTCGGATTTTCACGCACCGAAGCGATTTCCTCGAGAAGAATGGTCGAGTCAATTCCTCCGCTGAGCAGGAGTCCGACAGGCACATCGCTCATGAGCTGTGAGTGCACGGAGCGACGCAGCAGCATGCGAAATTCTTCGTCCCTTTCTTCGGGTACTGGACGTGCGGGACCCGCAGATTGCCATTTTTCCGTGACATCCCAGTACCGGTGTGTCTGCATCGCACCGTCCTTGAAAACGGCGATGCTTCCGGGCAGCAGCTTGCGTATGCCGCGAAACATGGTGTCTTCACCGGGCACCCAGAGGAACGCGAGGTACTGCTGCAGCAGGTCTTCACGCAGCGCGCGCGTATCCGCCAGAACAGCCGCGATGGACTTGGCTTCGGATGCGAAATACAGTGCACCATCCGCAAGCGCATAATACAGGGGCTTCACACCCAGGTGATCCCTTGCCAGCAGCAGCCTGCGCTCCCGGGCATCCCAGAACGCGAAGGCGAACTGTCCGACGAGATGATCCACCACCTCATCACCCCAGGTGACACAGGCCTGCAGCAGCACTTCTGTATCAGAGCGTGAGCGGAAGGTATATCCCTTTCCTTTCAGCTGATCACGCAGTTCCGTGTAGTTGAAAATTTCCCCGTTGAAGACGAGGACGTAGCGGCCATCTTCTGTCTGCATGGGCTGACGCCCCGCTTCGGAAAGATCGAGAATGCTCAGGCGCCGGTGTCCGAGTCCTGCCCCTTCCATGGTCCACACCGCGCCGTCGTCGGGACCGCGATGCACGAGCATCTGCGTCATCAGCCGAAGCCGGTCGGGTTCATGCGCGCCGATAATTCCGGTGATGCCGCACATCAGTCACTTCCCTCCAGCGATGCGAGTACCGTCGCAACGTTGCGTGCGGAAGCCTCCCAGGAATACTCCTGCACCAACGCTCTGCGCTGTGCCCGGCGATCATCGCTGTCGCCACGAAAAGCGTTCTCCATGCAGATGGAGAATTCCTCAGTGCTCCGCGCGATGCAGCCTTCCGAAGGGAAGGCACGCTCCACCTCGATGATGGGCGGAGACACGACGGGCAGTCCGAGCGCGAGATACTCCCGGAATTTTATCGGACAGCTGTATGTGATCCATTCACTCTGCACGAAACTCAGATAGCCAATATCAAAATGCATCCCGTAGCGCGGGATGTCTTCTATCGGAAGATAGCCGAGAAAATGCACGTTTGGTAATGCGGCGAGCGCACTGTTGTCCATCATCACCCGGCCGATAAAGACGAAGGACCACCCCGGGTGCATACGCGCGAGCTGGGCGGTGCGCTCGGTGTCCTGCAGCGCTTCCAGTGACCCCCAGTAGCCGATGATGGGTCGTGGCAGCGCGCGCAATTCCTCGGGTATCGGAGGCCTCGCTGCAATGTCCGCTTCCAGGAATACCGGGTGCACGCCGTGCGGAATGTATTCGACACGCGATGCGGTGGCGGACTCACGCTCCGCGAGACCGATCGAAGCACAGATCACCACATCGGCACGCTCGAGCAGGCTGCGGTGATCCTCGGCCACACGGGTAAAATTCATGGCGTCGTAATACGCCGTGTAATTGTCCTGCACGTAGTACACGCAGGATGCATGCGGAATGCGGTCAACGAGTAATGCCGCCGTGGGGAGTCCCGCCCAGAACACCGCCCGCGTCATTCCCGCGCGCTTCATCGCAAAGCGTACTTGCAGTGTGATAAGCAAAAGGTTGAAGCGCCGAATGGCCGGGATGGACCAGAGCGGAATCAGAAACGGCGTGAGTACCCACACGCCATCGTCTTTCCGCAGCCAGCGGGCCAGGCTTTTCAGTTTGCGCCAGAGGCGTGACGCGATACGCGGAGAGTCCTTTCCCGGGAGTCCTATTCCGATGGAATTAACGAAAAGCACGGTATATCCATCAGCAGCAAGCACGCGCATCCATTGTTTTTCCGTCATGGGATTATGCGCCCACCAGTCATTCCCTGCGAAACAGACGATGGCATCAGCGCGCATGGTGCTTCCTCACTGTTTCCTGGTAGAGCAGCCGCAGCTGCAGCACTTCATCTTCCCACCTGAACTGTGCGCGCGCCCTTGCCGCAAGGAGCTTTCCTGAGGGGATATTTACTGCGGACTGAATAGCCCCAGCGATCGCCTCAGGATCATCTGGTTCGGCGCAGGCACCATACTCGTTACCTTCGATCACCGCCTGCAATCCGGGAAATGCCGAGCTGACAATCGGGAGTCCGGCGAACAGATACTCATACAGCTTGTTGGGCGCCGCGTAAATGTTGTTGCGTCCTTCCCTGCTGTACAGCAGGATGCCGAGATTCGCACTTGCGGTAATCGCGCGCAAATCGTCCGGTGGGGTCCACGGCAGACGATGCACACGGCCGGACAGCTCCGCAGCCCGCGCATCGATCTCTGCGCTGTAAGCGGCATCCCCTTCTCCGGCAAGTACGAGGTGGAAATGCGGCGGCAAATGCGTCATCGATTCCAGCAATGGGAGCAGGCAGCGCGTGGGTGCGAACAGTCCCTGGTAAAGCATGATCACGGCATCCCGTGGAAGCGTAAAGCGCTCACGCAGCAGATCGGACTGCTGATACGGAGGCGGCGTGGGTGGAATGTTGCGTACCACGATGGGGGCATGCCGTGCACCATACTCCTTCAGCACGATGTTCGCCCGATGGGGTTCAGGAACGATGACGTGTGCCGCGCGTTTGCAGACCACACGCTCGAGTCTGCGCCAGAGTCCGCGCAAGGGCGCATTATCTTCCGCGGCTTCCGACCACAGTTCATGCGCATTGTACAGCACCGGAACGCGTCCCCGCAGCAGCCACGGCAGCAACGGGAGCATACCCGGCATATCATGTCCCACAATGATCGAGGGGCGTTCGGTGCGAAGCTCACGCATGCAGCGCCAGGTGAATTCCGCGAAACGCCAGAGCTTCAGCAGCGGTGTCTGTGCGGAAGATCTCTCACGGCTGACGAGATGCACATACTCGATGCGCACCTGCGGCAGGACGCGCTCAAGGAAGGCCGGTTCCTGATCGTAGGAAGGAGCGATCACCACGGTATCAAACGCACTGGTGAGCGCCTGGAGCTCAGCCATCAGCGGGGGTAGCTTGCGAATCTGGTTGAAGACGATATGCACGATACGCGTGCTCATGCTGCGCCTCCCTTTCTTCCCCTCAGCTTCGCCTGCACATACCCGGTCAGCATGCTCCACTCTTTGAGTGCCACGAACAGGAAGCCCCCGAAAGCATGGAATATCGGACGTTTCCCCCATTCGTACTTCGGGGTGAGATACAGAAAATACAGGAAGAGCAGAAGAGGGACCAGGACAAGCAATGGTGGGAAGAACACGCCGGAGATGGTGATCGCCAGCAAGAGTATCCACTTGAGAGTGCTTCGGATGTACCGCTGTTGATGTGAGCCGGCCTCGCCATCACCGAGCCCGTACAGCCTGTGCTGGCGGAGGAAGCCCCGAAAGGTCGGACGTGTGTACCATTGCACCATGGCGTCCCAGCGGGTGAGGAAGCGCTGCCCCAATGCTTTCATCCGCAATACCAGCGCCGTGTCTTCGCCGGCGAATGTCAGCTCCTCCGGGTATCCCCCTGCATCGAGGATGGCCTGACGCCGCGCCGCAAAACTGCGAGAGGACGGCAGAAAGCTTTCTTTGTCGACAAGAGACAAGGGAATGGACGCAGCGGCTGTACAGCGCTGCACGAAGGTATCACCGATAAGTTCATATCCCCCTCCGACCGCGTGCACCGCCTCGTCAGCAAGGAGATCTTCCGTGATGCGTTCGAGCCAGTGCTCATCGATGATGCAACCCGCATCGGTAATGGCAAGGATATCGTGCTGCGCTGCCGCGATGGCGCAATTGCGTCCTCTTGCGATATTCGCCCCGTTCTCGACGATCACCGTCACAGGAAGATCGTTCTGTTCGCGACGGATCACCTCCACGGTATCATCGCTTGACCCACCATCACAGATGACAATTTCCGCAGGCAGCACCGTAGCGGAACGTACGCCGCGAAAGAAGAGCGGAATATGCTCCGCCTCATTCTTCGTGGTCAGGATGAGCGAGACCGGTATGGTGGTCCTGGGCTGTGTCATGCGTTGTCATGAATACGGTGATGCCGGCAAATGCGAAACCGAGCAAATACTTGAGTCGAATAAAGTACAGATAGTTCGGCACAAAGATGATGATCATGAGCACGAGGGCTATGAGCGTCCAGCGATGCCAGGGACGGGATTCGACTCTGTACATCCGTATCCCCTCGAGCGCGAAGCGCAGCATGGAGGCGTAAATCGCCAGTGTGCCGATAATCCCGACCTTGAGAAGAAAAGTGATCGCATCGATATGCGTCTGCACGTGTACGCCGCTGTGCTGTTCCTCCACGGCGAAAGCGCCTCCGTCGAAGGGCATGCGCGCGGCAACTTCATGCCATGCCGCGCCCCAGCCCTGCCCGAGGAGCAGCGCTCCCTCGCGGGTCAGCTGATCCCAGACATTGATGATTTCCAGCAGACGCGTTCCAAACGAGAGATCGCCATAAAGTTTCAGTGCGTCCCACCAGTTGAATGCACTGGTCAAGGCATAGAGCACGGCATCACGGCTGTCAGCCGAAAGCACAGTGAAAAACACGAGCAGTGCCGCGCCCGCGCTGAGTCCGATGACCGCGAGTACGGTACGTGGACGAATATCCTTCCGGTGCAGCACCGCGATGAGCAGCAGCGAATACAGCGCCTGCAGGTAGGTGAGTTTTCCGAGTCCCGCAATCAGCATGACCACGAAATACACGCCGAGCAACAGGAGCAATCCATGCAGGTATTTATGCGCTGCGCTCTGCAGCTCCCTGCGGAAAATCAGCAGAGACGCAATCGTGAGCGTCACCGCAAGTGCGGTCAGGGGCAAGTCACTGCCGAGCAGGACGCGATTGTAGACGCCCGTCTGCAGTCCTCCGCCCGTGAGATAGCGGTAGAAAAACATTCCATGCTTTGCGGTGAACACCGCGGCACCGATCAGCAGTGCCGTTACGTAATCACGGCGTGTGGAGAGCGCGCGCGAGAAAATGAAATAGAACACGAGAACATGCGCGAGCATACGAAGGTCCCACGTGTAGTCCGACAGCGAACGCATGTGTACGATGCCGGGTATCATGCCGTAAATCCAGACTGCAAGCAGAGGCAGCAGAAAAAGGTCGGCACGGAACCACCGCACGTGGCCATGTTCCAGAGCATAACGCCACTCCCGCACCAATACAGGTAACAGCAGCACAATACTCAAAACGTCCATCAGCGCGAAACCGAACACCTTGACGGCAAGCACGGTGTTTGCAATGCTTTCGTTGACGAAGCCCTGTTCGCTGCTCAGGTTGAATTCCTCATAGGCAAACAGGAAGGCGATGAACAGGAAGAGCGTCAACCGGAAGTCGATGAGCATGAGAACGATGGCCCCGAACATCACTGCGAGGCTCACGGCGTATACGGGTGATTCCACCATCTTTTCCCCTGTCATCACAAGGAAGACAATGGTGAACAACGCAACGACACCGGACCACACCAGGGGACGCTGCAGCAGCTCGCGCAGGGAGAAATATGCAGTTTCTGCATATTTCATGCAGGCACCTCCCTTTTCAGCAGCAAGGCACGGAGTTCACGCACATCCTGCATGGTCAGTGTACGCGTGAGGAAGAGGAGGAGAACAGCGAGAAGCAGGGATGCCGCAGCGGCGATGGGACCTTCACCCCTGCCGCCCAGCGAAAGCAACAGCGGGGGAAGCAGCACGGCGAGTGTACCGGTAAGCAGTCGACGTAACGGCAGCATCATCTGCAGACTTTGACGGGTGAAAACGATGTACAGCAGTGCGGCAATGCTTTCCGCGATCAGTACGGCAATCGCGGCGCCGCGGATTTCCCACATTGCGATGGCAGGCAGCGAGACAGCCGCACCGATGGCGAGCGCGACGATGCTTGCCCAGACAGCGCGCCATACTGCTCCGCTCACCATGAGCACATTGCTCGCGAGGAGTCCGATTCCGAACAGCGGAATAAACAGCGCCAGCAGCTGGAGGATGCCAACCGTCTCCACGAAGGCGTCTCCATAGAGGACATGAATGATCGTGGGCGCGAGGGTGAAAAAAAGCTGCGCCATGATCGCGGAGAGCAAAAACACATACACTGTTCCACGCCGATACAGAGCGAGCGCGCGCGCACCGTTTTCGGCGAGCAGCCTGCTGAACACCGGGTACAGCAGCGCCCCGACGGAAGCAAGCAGGAACAGCGAGGCAAAAATCAGGCGGGAAGACAACCCGTACATCCCGACGCGTTCATCACTGACCGTCCAGGAGAGGAAAAGAACGTCCATGCGCTGAATGGCGAAATGCGTGCCGTTGATGAGAAGAAACGGGAGTCCGGCTACGAGCAGTTTCCTGATGCTGTCCCAGTTGAAACGCAGGCGCACACGCATGGCGAAACGCTTCGCCCATGCCGCGCCGAGAACAAACTTTGCGACCGAGACCACACTGGTGACCACAACCAGCGCCAGCAATCCCCCGCCAGTGAGCACGACGATGACATTGCCCGCGAGAAAAATCAACATGCAGGCGACTTCGATCATGGCAAAAGGATAGAAGAGTTCATGCGCATTCATCAGTGCCTGGTAGGCATTCGAGAGTCCGCTGAAAAACGGTCCCACACTGCCGATCGCCAGCGCGACGAGGATGAGCTGCTCATACCCCGAAAACCAGCCGGTAAGCATGATCAGCACGACCAGCAGCGCGCCAACAATCGCCTGCAGCACGAAGAAATTGTCGAGATAATCCACTGACAGCGTGCGATTCCGGCTGACGTCCTTGATCACCAGATTCGTGACGCCAAGATCGGCAAAGGCGAGATACAGGGTGAGAATGCCCATGACTACGGTATACCCGCCGAGGATGGCGGCACCGAGTTCGCGGGCGAGGTAAATGGTTACGCCGATACTGACCAGGCGGTACAGTACCTTGGACACAGTCAATGTCCAGAAATTGAGGGAAAAACGCTGCAGCACGGGTGCGTTCATGGTCACCCGGCGGTCAGTGTTTGCGTGAGGATCGCACGGCCATGACACTGCGCAGCATCACGGAGAGGACCGCAATGAGGAAACTGAAGAAGACCGTCATCAGCATCCATACCGCACGGCGCGGCGAAGTTCGCTGGATGGCGGGAACAGCGGCGTCGAGTACCTGCACGGTCGGCGTATCGCGTGCTTCCTGCACACGATCCTGGTAATACTGCTGACTGAGATACAGAATGACCTGCTCGAGCGTTTTCACCTTGCGCAAATAGTACGCCATTTTCCTGGCGACGTCGGGTACGCGGCTGAAGGGCACGTGAAATTCACTGTCCTCGTTCGTATCGCCGGTGCTCAGCGCTGCATACTCTTTTTCCAGCTGATCGAGCTGCGCCCGCAACTGGGAAATGACCATGCTGTTTTCCGAGAAATCCTCTTTTGCCAGCGCAAGTTCACCGCGTGCGCGGCTCACCCGCTCTCGGAGCTGAGCGGCCCCGGTCAGTGCCGCTTCCATCTGCTTTTCGAGATAGACGGATTTGTTTTCCTTCTGGAAACGCACGAGGGACTCATACGCGGAATCCAGTTCCGCTTGCGTATTCGTAAGCTCTTCCTCGATGAACATGCGGGAACTGCGTGCGCTCGACGTCTGCTTGTCCTGATTGATGCGATCGAGCCAGTACACATAATCGTTGGTGATATCGGCGGTGAGGGATTTGATGGAATCGATATCCGAGGCCGAGGCGAGGAAGCCCGTCCCAAGCGTGACGGAAATGCGAATGACTCCGTTCTTGTTGACCTCGATTTCCGTCGACTCCCGCAACGGTTCTACCGCATGACGGTATGAAAGATCTGAGGGGACACCAAAGTACGGCGCGAGATCGTGTTGCACGATAAGACTTTCAGCGACGGACTGGCTTTTCAGGATTTCGGCAAAGATGTCGGAGGGACGTCCCCCGAAGCCGAGGGAGGATCCAAGGTCCAGCATCGGAAGCGAGCTGGCTCCCTGTAGGAGCGAACCGAGTCCGAGCGAGCTCTTTTCCTGCTGCGGTGGAAGCAGGGTAACCGTCGAGGTGAACGTTTGCGGCATGATGAGCACATACACCAGCATGACGATGGTGACTGCGCCGACAATGCCCGCGACCTGTTTTTTCCGTTGCCAGACCTCACGAAAGAGGAGGCGCCAGGTTTCCAGGTCCTTACTTTCAAATGATTGCTGCGTTTCAGCTGATTGCTGCGTTTCTGCCATGCGTCCTCATTATCTGCTTACAGCAATGATAATACCCAAGATACCGGCAATCTGGGAAATCACGCCGAGTGCTTCGAAAGCCGTTTCCCAGAATCTTGTTTCCGGTACCTCCTTGACCCAGATGATGTCGCCCGGTTCGAGCGCGTAATCTTCCTCATCATCGGCATCGACCAGCTCGCCGGTGCGCGCCTTGACCACGCGCACATCACCTTCATCGGCCCGCCAGCCAAAACCACCCACGGCATTGATGTACTGCATGTACGACCAGCCGGGACGGAAAATAACATTACCGGGGTTGTCAGCGCGTCCGATGATACGGATGTAATTTTTCTGCTTCGGGATTTCCACAACATCGCCTTCCCGCATGACGATATTCTGTGACGCATCGTTCTGCAGGAACAGGCGTTTGAAATCCACGACCATGGTTCCGACTTTCTCCCGGGAACGCGCTTTGAAATACTCGTACTCGTCTTCACGCAAATCCGCTGCAGGGATTTTCTGCAGGCGTTCAAACTCCGGGTCTTTCTCGTTTTCCGGCGGTTTTCGAATAACCACCGCTTCTTCAAGAGACGCTTCCGTGGTGAATCCTCCCGCACGCGCAATCAGATCGCGCAGCGTGGTTTTCCCGCGCTCGATACTGTAGCTGCCTTCATAGCGAACCTCTCCGGTGACGAGCACCAGCCGGTGCTGCTGATATTGCGGAACCCGGCGCACGAGGATCAGATCTCCCGGATGCAATTCAATATTCGCACTCTGATCATCGGGGTATCCCCGAAGATCGAGATAAATCGGGTCGGTCGTGCGATTGTCCGCCCGGAAGCGATGGATGACAACGGAGTCACGGAAGGCGGAAGCTCGGAGTCCCTGACACACTTCGAGTGCCTCATAGAGACGTTCCCCGGGCACGAAGTCGAGTTGTCCCTGCGCCCCCACGGCGCCGGACACCCTCACGTTGCGATCACGCACCGGGAAGTAAATGCGATCGCCCCCGCTCACGAAAGGATTGGCATCGAGCGCACCGGTACGCAGGTAGCGTGTCAGGTCCGCCATCACCTTTTGTCCGTCTATTCGCTGCACCACGATATTGCGCATCGCCGTGGTGTCCTCAACCGCGCCGCCTGCGAGGGACAGTGCTTCGGAGACGCGTGCAGTGGCGGGCAGCGTGACGACACCGGGTTTCCGGACTGCACCGGCCACGGTGACCTTCACCTGCCGTGCGCGAGAGAGACTGATGACAATATCAGCCTTGCGCACCTCGGCACGCAGCAATGCATGGATTTTGTCTCTCACCTTGCGCAGTGTGCTGTGGCGCACGAATACCGTGCCCAGCTTGGGGATAATCACCGTGCCATCACTATTGACGGGGACAGAAAAATTGTAGTATTTCGTCCCGAAAATATTGATGCTCAGCACATCACCCGGTCCGACGATGTAGGCGGTATCGCTGACAGGGATTTCCACCGCGGGAAGCATATACTGCCGTTCAGGTGGCGTGGCCGCTTTGCTGCTCTCATCCTGTTGTTCCACCCCGAGGTCCTGCGCCTGGAGTTGTGGAACGCAGCAGAGCATGGCCGCGAACAAAAGGAACGCGCCGACGGAAGTCCGTATCCGGCGCATAAACGGTACTGTCATGAATATTGGTTGACCGATATGTGATTGTGTGTATTCTGGTACCGAGGGCGGGGGTCGAACCCGCACGGACCTTTCGGGTCCAAAGGATTTTAAGTCCTTCGCGTCTACCAATTCCGCCACCCCGGCCAGGGGGTCAATTCTCCGCTTTCAGGCTGAAAGCGAGAAAAGCATTTCAAACAAAGGGACACCACTGCGGTGGATTTGCTACACCAACTCAGCAATGCTGTGGCAGATTCCGGCTTCTTGACCGCTCCAGCGCGTCAGAAGCTTCTGGAGAAAACTATCTTTTAAATTTAGGGCGAGATGGGCTCGGAAACAAGACGACAGAGTGGGGAGGATCTTTGTGAATGACAACGATGAACCTCAATCCAGACGCTTGCCTACGGCTTCAACCTTGCTTTTTTCGTCGTGTCTTGTACGACTTGCCTGGTGAAGCAACAATTGTGAGACCTTCGTTTTCTCTGCTCTCTGTCGCTTTTTCAAGCGCAGCGTTTACAAATGCGTTAATGCTGATTCCAAGCCGTTCAGCGGCAATGAAAACACGTCGATGAAGATCCTGCGTCAGTCTCACATTGAATTTGCCAGAGAATGGTTTGTCTGGCTCACGCCCGAGCTCAGCGCAATAATCCAGATAATCATCAACAGAATCGTGGAATTCCTGTCTCAACTCTTCAGCAGTTGTCGCCACAAATGTAACGACGTCCAGGATTCCTTTTACACTTCCGTGGAATTCCCTGGCATCCTCATCATAGACCACTTCAGCGGTATAGCCCTTGTATTCCATAATTTCATCCGGCTAGATCGTCAAATATGCGTTCACGTACTTCAGTCATAGCGCTACTGGCTCCCACCATTTATTTCCTGATCAGGAACCGCTCCTGCGTTCCTTAAAAAACGACGGATACCCTCAACTGTCGCTTTACGTGTATCATCTCCCGGGTGTGGTCTGTGAAACGTTGCGACTCTCCCATTAAGATGAAAACGACGCCTTGAACCGTGGCCATCGGAAACTGCACCGCCGAGAGCGTGGATAAGAGCTTCAATTCTCCTCCATGAAATATCGCTTCTTGTTGGTTCATCAAAGATGGCCGCAAGCGTTGTGCGCAGTCTATTGTTCATGCCGTATCAAATCCAACCCGTGCTATGGTACCAATATACGGTACCACTATCTGCAATGTCAAGACGGAAATGGGTTAGCCATTGTGCATGGTTCGACAGTACGCTGCATTTGAATAAGCAATCCCGCAAGGGGGATGACAAATTTGAAAAAATGTGTGGTGAGAATCAGAGGCTCTGGGCGATGGTGGTTCCGAGCTGCACGAAGCTGTCGAACAGTCCGGAAACGCCACTCCAGAGGGTGGAGGCGTAATCGATGAGATCGAAATCGTAGTGTTCACGCAGAGGTGTGCGGAGGAGGAAGAAATACAGAAGGGAAACGGCGGAAAGGGTGATCGCACCACGGCGCAGATGGGACATCCGCCGCATGATGCGCTGCCGACGAATGGTGCGCTTTTCTTCCCTGTTCAGAGGCAGGGGCTTCCATTTATCAGCCTGGAAGGTGAAAAACTCGTGCTTCTCACAGGCGTACCACATGGACTTCCCTTCGCGGCGAGCTACGATGGCGTCTTCGCCGCAGAAAACGCATTTCGCAAGGAAACAGGTGTCATTTGGATGTTCATCCGCACATGCTTCGCAGCGTCGCGCCTTCCGGCGGGGCAGATACAGCGTGTGATCACCGCGTCCCTCATAGCAACCCGTGCACAGGGAAATACGGGGCTTGTCCTCCCCATTCCCGACGAATGTGGAAGAAGCACTGATGTGCTGGTGCTGACCTGCTGCTGGCTGTAACTCGACAGTCGATCGCGCCACGGTATGGTGCGTGAATGGCATGGCCATTTCTGAAGACTACGAAGTAATGTTGTACGGTATAACGACACATTAAATAACATAGAGATTTTGTAAAAGTCAAGTCTTTCTTTCCAACCCCGAAAAAAAAAGACCGGACAGAAACTGTCCGGTCTTGAGGCGACGATCGGATTCGAACCGATGCATAACGCTTTTGCAGAGCGTCCCCTTAGCCACTTGGGTACGTCGCCCTGGGAATTGTAAAGATAGTATGATCGTCGCGAAAATGCAATGGAAACCGGGATACCTAGTACTCTATCGATGCATTTACGCCTGCACCTGCGGCCGTGCCTTTCCGCGGGAGGCTGCAATAGCCCCACCCAGGAGTCCCATGGGAATATAGGCCAGGACGAGATCCACCACGATAAACCATGTCGGCGATGGCAGGATGAACACGTTCATGATGCCTCCGATCATGAAGAACATGCTGATAGCCACGGCAAAGATCATTTTCCTGGTAGTGGCGAGCATTCCGGCGAATATGGCACCAACCAGCGAACCGAGCGCATGAGCAAGAAACGGGAAAATAAAATGCTGCACTTCGAACAAGTGCATGTTCGCCTTGAGGCTTTCCATGCTTGCCACATCCACGCCTTCAGGCGGAGGAATCACATTCCCGCTCACCATGATCAATCCCATATTGACCACGCTGCCGATGATGAGTCCCCCTAACACCGCGAACGCATTCCGGAGTACAGATTTCATGCATGTTCCCGTTTGTGAAATGAGCGGGTAAGATAGGGTGCGTGCCGGAGCGATGCAATATTACAGATTACAGATTGCAGATTGCAGATTGCAGATTGCAGATTGCAGATTGCAGATTGCAGATT